>JBNGEB010000179.1:0-5033 GCA_049975585.1 Anaerolineae bacterium | reverse complement strand
AAGCAGAAGAGTCCACCGAGTGGTACCGACGCTTCGCCGACATAGCCGCACACTTGCACGAAGGCACGCACTATGCGGTCGACGAGAAGCAGCGCATCGTCAGCGCCACCGAGGAAGGCATCAGCCAGGTCGAACGGATGCTGGGCATCGACAACATCTACTCGCCCGAGCACTATGAACTGACGCCCTACCTCGAGAACGCCCTGAAAGCCAAGGCGCTGTTCCAGCGCGATCGCAACTATATCGTCCAAGACGGCGAAGTGATCATCGTTGACGAGTTCACCGGCCGTCTCATGTATGGCCGACGCTACTCCGAGGGATTGCATCAGGCCATCGAGGCCAAAGAGGGCGTGCCCGTCCAGCGGGAGAGCCTCACCTTGGCCACTATCACCTTCCAGAACTACTTTCGGATGTACCGAAGGCTGGCGGGCATGACGGGCACAGCCGCCACCGAGGAAGAAGAGTTCCGCCTGATCTATGACCTGGACGTCGTCGTCATCCCCACCCACGAGCCCATGATCCGCGAGGACTACCCAGACGTCGTCTTCAAGTCGGCAGAGGCCAAGTACCGGGCCGTGCTTGACGAGATCAAGCAGGAGCACGACCGCGGCCGCCCCATTCTCGTCGGTACGCTGGCCATCGAGACATCCGAGATGCTCTCCCACAGGCTAAAGCGCGTGGGCATCCCCCATGAGGTACTGAACGCCAAGTACCACGAGCGTGAGGCGCACATCATCGCCCAGGCTGGTCGCCCAGGCGCTGTAACCATTGCCACCAACATGGCCGGCCGCGGTGTGGATATCCTTCTGGGCGGCAACCCAGAAGGCATGGCCCGCGAAGCGCTCCGCAAGAAAGGGCTGAGCCTACAAGACATCGAGCCTAACGTATGGGAAGAAGTACTCGCGGAGGCGAGCGATATCTGCGCCCGCGACCACGAGAAGGTCGTCGAGCTGGGCGGGTTGCACGTGATCGGCACAGAGCGCTACGAGGCCCGCCGCATCGACAACCAGCTCCGTGGCCGAGCAGGCCGGCAGGGCGACCCAGGTTCTTCACGCTTTTACGTGGCGCTGGACGACGAGCTGATGCGCCGATTCGGCGGCGAGTCGCTGGCACATCTGATGGATCGATTGGGCGTGGATGAGGACATCCCCATCGAGCACAATATGGTCTCCCGAGCCATCGAGAACGCCCAGGTGCGCGTCGAGGGCCACAACTTTGACCTGCGCAAGCACATCCTGGAGTATGATGACGTCGTCAACCAGCAGCGCCAGGTCATTTATGACCAACGACGGCTGATCCTCTCGGAGCCCAATCTGCGGCCCATGGTCACCGAGATTCTGGAAGAAGTGCTAAGCGGACTGGTCGCCGAGTTCGAGGCCATTGCCACAAGTGATGAAGGCGATGATGACGGCGCCTTGCTTGCCATTCACGCGACCATCGACCGCATGATACACCTCCCCGAGGAGATGTCGACGGAGCATTGGCGCAGCATGTCCGAGCAGGAGATTCTCGAGGAGCTCTTGGCGCTGGTTGAGCAGCGATACGATGAGCACGAGCGCGAGGTGGGAGTTGACCTCATGCGGCGCCTCGAGCGAGTCGTGATGCTTCGCGCCATCGACCGCGCCTGGGTGGATCACCTCACGGCGCTAGACGAGCTCCGCGAAGGCATCGGGCTGCGTGCCGTCGGCCAGAGGAACCCGCTGGTTGAGTACAAGCGCGAGGCGTTCGCCATGTTCGACCAGCTCCTGGAAAGCGTCAAGATGACCATCGGAGCCATGGTTCTCAATGTGCGCGTTCAGCAGGCTCCGGCGGCACCGCGCCCCACCCGGTTCTCGGGGGCGAGCGGCGGCAGCGCCGGTGCAGTGCGGCCACAACAACGCCGCGTCACCAAGGTGGGACGGAATGATCCCTGTCCCTGCGGCAGCGGCAAGAAATACAAGTACTGCTGTCTTCGCGAGGGCCTGAGTCCCGAAGAGGCCGCGGCCAAGGCCAAGAACCCGGTCGCAGATCGGCAGCGGTAGAATCGGGACGTTGGTAACAAAAGGGGGGCTGAAGGCCCCCCTTGTTGCTACCCCACGTTAGTCGCTCGGATAGGCTTCCGGGTACTCGGGCAAGTCACCAGGCTCGGGGAGATCCACGGGATAGGGATACGCGTTCTCACTCGTCGGCACGGGCATAGTCGGCTCCTCGGTGGAGGGCGCCACCGTTGGCGTTGCTTCTGGCAGTGCGGTCGGCTCTGCGGTGGCCTCGGCTGTTACAGCCGGAGGCGCCTCGGGCGTGGCCGTCTCTGAACGGAACCATCCCTCGCAGCCTGAGGCTACCAAGCAGGCAAGTGCTGCCCCAAGCACTAACCGCGTCCCTCGCCCGCGTAGCCTTTTTGTATTCATCGCCTTCATCTCCTATGTGCATCGTGTTCTTTGTCGTCAGGTGATCCGCTCCGCGAACGCGCGTCGGGCTCTTGCCAAGGTACCAGCATGTATCCCTTGCCTACCTCTGTGACCAGGAACCGAGGGATCGATGCGTCGTCCTCGATCTTTTGCCGCAGATAGCGAACATACACCGCCATGGTGCCCTTGTCACGGCCAGGATCGCGGTCCCATACCTCATCGAGAGCGCGCGCGTAGGGGACCACCTCGCCCACATGATGCACCAAGCAAGCCAGCACGTCGCCCTCTGTTGGCGTCAGCCCAATGGACACACCATCCTTCGCAAGCGTCCTGAGCGTCGGATCGAAGCTACGCAGCAAGCGCATCATAGCCCTCTTGCTCGAGCGCCATGCGCACAATCTGGATATCGTCGTCCACGATCAGGACGGTCTTGCTCACTCGCCTGTATCCGTCGCCCAGGAGACAGCGCTTGCGTCACCGTAGAGCGTATCCAGGAACAGCATCCGGTCTCGGATCAGCGACGTTTCTCCTATGAGCAACTTGATAACTTCTGCGAGCTGCCAAGCCGCAACGAGCATGGGCGTCGCGGCCGGATTGCCAAAGCGCGTCTCCACACCGCGCTCCATAGCCGGCTCCTCCCCATAGAGCCGCGCCAGCCCTGCATCGCCAGGCATGATGGTCATCACCTGCCCCGTGTAGCCAGCCACCGCGCCATGAACCATGGGGACGGACATCTCACGCGCGACACGCTGCAGGGCATACCGAGCCGGCAGGGAATCCAACGCATCGACGATCACATCCGCGCTATCGAGCAAAGACGGGCCATTGCCTGCATCCAGGCTGACATCGAAAGCCAACACTTCCACACCGCCGTTGATCTGCTGCACCCGGTCGGCGAGCACCGCGACTTTGGGTCGGCCAAGGGTTCCCTCAAGGCACCCAAGCTGACGGTTGAGATTGTCCTCTTCGAACTGGTCGCCATCCACCAGGATGATGCGGCCGACGCCCATTCGAGCTAGGCCCTCGACCACCCATCCCCCCAGCCCGCCACACCCAACCACAGCCACGCAAGAGATCAGCAAGGTGGCCTGCCCATCCCAGCCAACGGTGCCCAGACTCCGCCGATAGCGTGCGGGCATGATGCGCGCCCGCACCGCCGCCAGCTCGACCTCCCGACGCGTCCTCCCAAGCTCCTGCGCGATGGCGCAGCTATCGCCCAAAGCTAACAGTCGGAGCGGCCCGTCTGTGCCAGGAACCATCCGTGCGCGCGCGTTTAGCGCTTTACCCAGCGCATCACTCTCGCCATCGGAGATGTTCACGGCTCCCCCACAGTCACCTGCTCATGGAGCTGGCGGAGGTTGACAGACCGGACAGTAGTGTGTCCCTCGCTGCGCGAGACGTATCTTGATGATGGCGCTCCCACACGATTCGCAGGGCTCGCCCTCGCGACCGTACACTCGAAGAGCCAACTGATGTCTTCCGGCATCGCCATCGGGCACCCGGAAATCCCGAAGGGTCGTCCCCTCGTGCTCGATGGCCTCTCTCAGCACGGACCGAATAGCCCCATACAACCGAGCGACATCCTCCCCAGAGAGACGATCCGCCGGCACGGCCGGGTGCAACCGAGCCCGATGCAGTGCCTCATCGACATAAATGTTGCCCAGTCCCGCCACAAAGCTCTGGTCCAGCAATAAAGGCTTGATCATGCGACGCCTGGCCTGAAGATCGCCGGCCAAGCGTTCCAGCGTCCACTGCTCCGAGAGAGGCTCTGGCCCAAGGCCTTCGGTGACAGTCTCAGGATCGTCCACCAGCCAGACGTGCCCAAACGTGCGCTGATCGTCAAGCAGCACGTCCCTACCGGAAGCCAACTCTAGCAGCAGTCTCGTATGCTTGGCTGGGGAATCGCCGGCATCGATGATGCGGAGCCGCCCTGACATCCCGAAATGCACCACGAGCCAGCCGCCAGGCTCCAGCCCTACCAACAGATACTTGCCTCGCCTTCCAAAGCTCGCGAATCGCCGCCCCTGGATCCGCTTGGAGAAGGCCTTGGCATCCGGCGACGCGATGGTACGCTCGAGCAAAACGTGCGCTTTGGTGACCGTGTCGCCCAGCAGATGACGCCGCAAGCAGCGCGCCACCGTCTCGACCTCTGGCAGCTCTGGCATCAGCTCACCCACGCCACGGCAACGCCGCGATCTCCCTCATGTCCGAACCATCTCGGAGCAAGGATCTTCCAGGCTTGGTTGCCTCGCCAGCCAGAGAACGAGGCAGGCGTGACCGTGGGCACCGGACCCAGTCCGAGGCTCGCACGCCACCGGCTCTCGAGTTCGTCCAGCCCAAAACCGAGGACCTGCTCCAGCGCATCGTCCTGCCGTCGTCCCTCAGAGAACACGGCCAGGAGATCGCGCATGGCCTCGTCACCGTACTTGTCCAGGATGAATGCCACCACCGATTAGGCCTGACCGTAGAACAGGTTCACCTCCTCAGGATCCCCCGTATAGCTCGTCAACGATCGTAGCGATATTAGCTCATCACTCGCGATGGCAGCCTCCAGCGCCCTACGGTTGCTGCGAGGGAGCTCTCCCTCCGCGTACATCGCCAGCCCCTCATCCAGCCAGCGCGGTATTTCGATGTAGGGGTTATCGG
>JBNGEB010000178.1:0-5044 GCA_049975585.1 Anaerolineae bacterium | reverse complement strand
AAGCAGACCCGTCCCAACCGCCCCAGTCGGGTCGCAAGCTGCTTCGCGCGACCTGCGATCCCTTCCCAGGTCGTCATGCCAAAGTACAGGATATCCAGATGGGCTTTGCTCTCCCCAGTCATGCGCATCTCCTGCTCGCCTATGCCGTTGCTCAAGGCCTAGCGATCGAAGGCTTCAAGGGCGTCAACAATGCGCCGCGCAGCGTGCCCGTCGCCGTAAGGGTTCACAGCCTGTGCCATCGCGTCATATGCACGCTTGTCGGTCAGCAGATGACGAACCTCGCTAACCAGCCGCGCTTGATCCGTCCCGACGAGCTTGGCCATGCCGGCTGCAACGGCTTCCGGACGCTCGGTGGTCTCGCGCAGCACCAGGACGGGCTTGCCCAGCCCAGGAGCCTCTTCCTGAACGCCGCCAGAGTCGGTCAGCACCAGGTAAGAGCGGCCAAGTAGCTGGACGAACTCCAGATAGCCCAGCGGCGGCAGCAGACGCACCCCAGGCACATCGCTCAGGAGCTCGTGCACCGGCCCGGCTACATGCGGGCTTGGGTGCACGGGATAGACTACCAAGACATCATCGCGATACGTGATAGCGATCTCGCGAAGCGCCATACAGATGCGCCTCAGCGGCGCCCCGTGGTTCTCGCGCCGGTGTGCCGTGACCAGCAATACCCGCTTGTCCCAATCCAGGTCCGCCAGCGGACCTGCGCTGAGGTCACACGGGAGATCGCTAACCCATCGCAGCGCATCGACGACGGGGTTGCCCGTCAGCACGATCCTGCTTTCGTCCACCCCCTCCACCAACAGATGGCGGCATGCACCCTGCGTTGGGGCAAGATGGAGGTCTGCGATCACGCTTACGATACGGCGGTTGATCTCCTCGGGGTAGGGTTGCCATTTATCCCCACTTCGCAGACCGGCCTCCACGTGGGCCACCCGGACGTGGGCATGGTAAGCTGCCCAGGCTGCGGCGGCCGCCGTCGTGGTATCGCCCTGCACTACCACCCAGTCGAAACTCTCGCGCGCCAGCAAGCGCTGCAGGCCCGTAAGAACCGCGACCGCGACATCGGTCGGCGTCTGATCCGATCGCATCAAGTCGAGGTCTATGTCAGGGACCACTCCCAAAAGGTCCAGGGCTTGGTCAAGCATCTCGCGGTGCTGGGCGGTTGCACACACGCGCGACACGATGCCCTCCCGTCGGGAGAGCTCGCGGATGACCGGCCCCATCTTGATCGCCTCGGGCCGAGTACCGACAACGGATAGCACGCGCATGGTGTCGCCAGTTCCTATCGCCGCTGATCGTCCGCGCAGATTGCCAGATCCTCCTCCAAGAGCTGGCCCAAGAGTAGCTCGTCCACGCCCGTCAGGTTCCCATCGGCATCAGCCAAGGGCAAGCGAGCCCCCGATATCGGATCATACACGATCAGGTACAGCCCCAAAGGCGGAGACAAGGTATGCCTGGGGACCGGCAATACTACCTCGTCGGGGACCACCTCGCCTACGTTCCACAGTCTGGTTGGGATGCGTCCCTCCGCCAGGGGGCCATCACGCTGCACAACGATGTCCCCAGCAGGCGTACGCAACTGGAGAGACAAACAGTAGTCCACGTTAGGTTCTCGCTCAACGCGCCAAGCCCAGCGCACCGTGATGGTAGGACGGCTGCCAACACAAGCCAGCGTCACATCGGGCGCCGGGATGGCCAGAACCTCCCCGAACCGGTGCGCTACCGCATCCTCGAGGACCATCGTCGACCCACCACGAACGCGGAATGCCTCCAGAAGAGCCAAGCTACGTCCCAGGCGAGTGCCCGCGCCATCGCGTACGACCAGCGGTGACTGAGGGCTCTCCGCGTGGTAAAAGCTGATCTCGAGCCTGCCAGCCCCCTCCAATGCCGTCGATGCGATGGGCAACGCGACATGTTCTTCAAAGAGCAAAGTGGGATCCCAGGCCGTGGTATCGAGAGCCCCGTGCCCCGGATACCGATGCACACCGCCCACGAGCCGCCCGTCGGCATCGAAGGCCTTGACGGCCAGCGTCAGTGGAACGTCGCTTCGCTCCACCACGCGCAACGCCAAGTAGATATCCAACGTTCCGCCCGCATCAGGCCGCGGGGCCGGCAGACGGTATCCCACCAGCTCGACCACATCGCCAAACCGGGCCAAGGTGGGCGTGTGCTGTGCCAAGTCATCGCTAGTCATGGGATCAGGAAGCGCATAGGCCGGCGCAATTACAGCCCACGGCGTCAACACAGCGACGACCAGCATTGCCCCGGCAAACACTCCCCAGAACCAAGCCTTCGCCCGCTGCGGCAAAAGACGATCCCAACCAAGGGCTAGCAGGATCACAAAGGCGGGCAGGGCGGGCAGCAGATAGCGCCCCTGGAGATGCGGAATGCCCGTCGCCACATAGACCAACCACGTAGGCACGAGCATCGCAACCACGATCAGGACCAGAGGCCAAATGGCCCCACGGGAGCGAGTCTCCACTGGGCTCCGAACTGCCATCAGACCACCTACTCCCACCAGGCACCAGCCACCAGCGAGCCAGTAGAAAGCGCTGGGATAGCCGATGTTCGCCCAACCGAAAGCCGCCCACAACGAGCGCCATGCAAACCGCCCCGTCACCATCAGACGCTCGAACAGCTGAGCCGCACCAAGACCCTCGGGACCAAACAGCCGTCGGAGCTGGTACAGCCAGACATCCATGAACGGCAACGCAAACGGGCCCTTGCCGGCGTCCAGGTTCCGAGCGTACCACCAGCCCACGAGGGCAAACCCCAGCCCAGCAAGACCTACCACCACTGCCGCCGTGCGCCAAGGATGCCGCGGCGCGCGCCACACCATTGCCCCCAAGGCAATCACGCCGCCCGCCACCGCCAGCGGCAGACCGTTGTTCTTGGACAGCGCCGCCAGAGCCCCGCAGCCGCCTACAGCGGCCATCCAGCGCCATCTTTGTGTTACATCGGCCGTGAGCAATCCCACCAGCACCAGAACCATCAGGGCGCCGCTCAGAGTGACCAGGTTATCGTTGTTAATGACGCTAGCCGTAAAGCGGAACTGTGGCCAAAAGGCCAAAGCTAGTCCCGCTCCCCACCGCACCGCTGGCCTCGCCGGTGCCAAGCGCCTTGCAGCGGCAAACGTGGCCCAGACAGCGAGAGCTCCCAGCACCGTCGAGACCGCACGCGCCACGTGCACCGCCAACACACCACCTCGCCAAGGAAATGCTTCGTAGGCTGGGTCGTGCATCACAGCGTTGAATCCACCCAAGGCGAGATCCCATCCCGTATACGGATTGGGGGTGAAGGCTGGGCCGTCGCTCGTATCCACTAGACTCACGGGCGCTGCGGCCAAGACATAGTAAAGAGGCGGCTGCCGCGACTCGTCCCACATATCGACGAGCGTCTCACCCGGAGGAACCAGATGCCCGTTGCGAGCGATGTAGCGCACGTGATAGTAATGCCCCACCTCGTCGTGGGCTTCGAACAAGGGAATCGCTGCACCCCAGAGAATGCCCAGGATGAGGTGAACGCCCAGCAAGATAGCCAACCAGATCGGCTCGCGGCGGGCCCGAGCCATCGAGCGCTTCGGACCGGTCGTGTCCACTAGGCCTCCGCGGACGTGGAACCTGCCAGAGTCCCACGCACACGATCCAGGAACAGTGCTAGGACAACGCCGAGGAGAATCCCGGCCAACCCGCCCAAGGCCGTAGCCCGCAGACTTGTGCCACCGGAGGACGGCCTCGCAGGGACTCCAGCACGACTGGTCAGTTGCACCTTGATCCGGCTGTCCTCAGTGGCCATCCGCACCCGCTCTGCCTCTTTGGCGAGCAAAAGGACGCGCTCCTCCGCTTCGCGCAGGGCAAAGGCCAATTCGCCCCTCTCGGCCTCCTGCTCGGCACGCTCATCACAGAGTTCGGCAACCCGCATCTGCGCACCCTCAAGCGCGCTCTGGGTCATTGCCATGCGCTCAAGGAGCACTCGCTCTACCACGTCGAAAAGCTCCCTCGGAGATGCCTCGCCAGCGACCTCGGGAAGCGAGGCCCCCTCGGCCATCGGGCGAAGGATCTCGCTCAGGAGATCGCTCAGCGGCTGCTCTAGGGAGAAGCCCTCGTCAGCTTCCCAAGCAGTTTTCATGGTCTGCACATCCCGCTGGATGGCCCGCAACGCGCCCATTTCCTCCTGCAGACGCGCCAGCTCGGCCTCTGCCGCGGCCAACGCGGCAGCAGATCCCTTCTCCCGCACGGCGAGATCGTGGGCTACCAGAGCGTCGCGAGCATCGCTCAAACCCTCCCGCGCCGTCGCCAACTGCTCCTCATACTGTGCCAGCAGGGCAACGTCGGTAGCTTCATAGAGCGCCGAGGCATGCCCCACGACGACCTCTGCCCAGGCGTTCGCGAGCGCGGCTGCCTCTTCGGGCGCCTCGGCGAAAGCCGTCAGCCGAAGCAGCACCTTGTCGCCTGAAAGGCCGGCACTGAGCCGCCCTCGGAGGGCCTCCAACGAGCCGTCGCCGGGAGCTTGGTCCCCGAGATGCAGCAGCAGATCGGATAGCACGGCCTCCGAGCTGGCCAGCGCGGGATAGGGCTCAAAGGTGGGCAGATCGCGTTCGACCGGCAGAAAGCGAGGATCAAAGGCCACGACGTTAGAGCGATCAATGATGCCGACCAACGCGGCCGCCGCGTAGGTCTGGGGCGTCATGAGGCCCACGAGGTAGGTCACCACCGCGGCAATCGCCCCCAAGGCAGCGATCCGCCACCCGCGATGCAGCACCACCATCACTGGGCGACGGATGTCGATCTGATCTTTCACCTTGGCATCCCATCACGCACCAGATCACCTGCTCAACAGACCGCCTGTGAGTATATCTTGGGACTAGCACGTGTCAACCTCCTTGAGCTCTAGCACGCTATGAGCATAATAGGGGCAACGCGCCGAGCAAAGGAGTCAAGCGCCATGGAGACGATGCTCGCGGCCGTGTTGTATGACGTGGACGACCTGCGCCTGGAGCGCGTTCCCATCCCGGAACCGTACTGGTCCGCATCAAGTCATACGG
>JBNGEB010000177.1:0-5117 GCA_049975585.1 Anaerolineae bacterium | reverse complement strand
CAGAAAAGGGACGTCAGGCATGCGATAAGGCGTCAAGGCGTAACCAGACCGGTGCGCCAACCCCCGCGCATCAGAATGCGTCCGCGCATCAGAATGCGTCCGCGCCGCTCAACCCCCACCCCCGGCCCCTCCCCCGCGATAGACGCGGGAGAGGGGAGAGAAGGGATCCCGGTCGGATCCGATCCCCTCTCCCAACCCCGTCTGCGGGGCGATACCGTGGGGGAGGGGAAACAGGGGAGAGGGTGGCCGGGCACCCGAACCCAGCTAAGCGTAGCTGGATCGCCCAGCAGCTTCTGCCGCGAGACGAGTGAATGCCACGGTCGGCAAAGATCTCCAAGCCCTCCTCAGTAATCCCGCATCTCGCGGAACGCCTCCCACATGGCCATGATGTTCTCAGGGGGCACGTCATCCTGGATATTGTGGATGGCGCCGAACACGAACCCGCCGCCGGGCGCCAAATCCTGGACGCGGGCGCGGACGTGCTGCCTCACCTCGTTGGGGCTGGATCTAACGAACGCTTGCGGATCGATGGCGCCGCCCCAGAATGCCAGATCGCGACCGAACTCTTGCTTGAGCTTGTGCGTGTCCATGCCCTTGGCGCTCACCTGCACCGGGTTGAGGATATCGACCCCGATCTCGACCAAGTCGGGCAGCAGGTCATAGAGGGCGCCGTCCGAGTGGAAGAACACGTAAAAGGGATCCGGGAACAGCTCTCTCTGGGCCCGGAAGAGCTCCGCATGCCTAGGCTTGATGTACCGCCGGTAGCTCTTGGGCGACATGAGCAGGCTTTCCTCTCCCGCCACATCGTCGCCCTCGCGGATGAACTGCACATAGCCGCCTAGCTGCTCCGCCGCGGCCTCATAGAACTGGAGCTTGATCTCGACGAACTTGTCGAGGAGACTGCTGGCCAGGTCGGGGTTCAGGGCGAGATCCATGTAGAACTGCTCATACCCCCGCACCCGACAGCTCATCTCAAAGATGCCGGCACACACGCTCTCCAGGATGACGGCATAGCCCTGCTCATGCCACGTCTTTGCCTGGTCCCGAAGGCCATCCAGCAAAATAGGGTCCGTGGGATCCGGCCAGGGATGCTGGTCGATGTCCTTGACGGTGATGTCGCCAGCCAGAGGGCTTTCCACCACGTCAAAGTAGAGCCCGTCCTTGGGCATCTTCCAGGTCACGCCCCATTCATCGCGGAAGGTGCGATAGCCCTCGTGCTCCTCTATGGTAGGGCTCTTGCGCACCACGTTGGGCATCAGGCCTCGCGTATCTACCTCCAAGCGCGTGAGGACCGCTTCCTTCATCGTCGCGAGCTGCTGCGTCACATCAAAGAACTCGAACGGGTTGGGGTCTATTCCCATAGTCCTCATCAGGCGAAGGTACGCATTGCGCGTGATTCCCGTGACCTTGGTGGTGCCTAGGTCAAAGGGGATTCTATCGGGCTCGCGGTGTTCAAGTGCTGTCAATACCCTCTGCCTCGAGCTTGGCATTCCCATTGGACCTCCTCTCGTAGGGACGCGGCGGGCCGTGCCCCCTACGCCCGCTGCATCGGTGCTTGGATTATACCACTTTTGTGTGCGGGATGAGTTGTTGGAAGCCTTGCATGACTGCCGGCCGGCATATGGGATAGCATGGAAGGCTCCGATGAGGCCAGGTCAGCGGCAAGGCTCGGCGCGCATTCGGCTATGAGCCTCGCTACTCATGGCGAGAGTATCTCCCAGGTTGAGGGCGAGAGCCTTGTTCTTAACGTACGAATGGCTGCTCCAACCCCGTGAGAACTGCTCCCGTCTGCATTACAACCTCTCGAGCGCCGGCGTTATCTTGAGCACATGGCACACCGACTCGGGCGCGTCGTCGGGGAAAGCCACGACCAGATCGCGCTGCTCCTGTTGCCATGCCAGGGGCGCGTCCTGCCCTAGGAGCCGCACAGTGGCGGCGCCGCAGACGGCGTTGCCCAACCCCTCCAGCGTTACCTGCCCCCCGTCAGGCGTGCCCAGAAGGAACACGTAGAGACTATCGGTCTTTTTCGTGAACCGCAGCGGCAGGCCTTCCGCTGTGCTGCCCTCAGCCACTACCCAAGGCCTCGCGCCATAGATAGCCTCGCCGTTGACCTTCAGCCACTGACCGATGCCAAGCAGCCGGTCCTGCTGGGCCTGCGGGATGGTCCCGTCGGCCTTGGGGCCGATGTTCAGCAGGAGATTGCCGTTCTTGCTGACCACGTCGACGAGAAGATGCACGGCTTCCTTCACGCTCATATAGTCTTGGTCGCCTAGGCGCGCGTTATAGCCCCAAGACTGCGGGTCCAACGAGTCGCACGCCTCCCACTTGTCCGGGCGGATGGCGTCCAGTCTCTCCCGCTCTGGCGTGTAATAGTCGCCGTGAAAGCGCCCGTCCTCGCCGATGCCCCAGCGATCGTTGGCCACCACCTCGTCTGGCTCTGGCGAGTGGTTGTAGTAGTAGGCCAACACATCTTTGCTGTGCCAGTGCTCAGCCCCTAGAGGCTTGCCGTTAGCATCCGTGGCAGGGCCGGTGAGTGTATCGCCCCACAGCACGCTGGGCTGATACCGATCCACCAGCTCTTTGATCGAGTCGTTCATGTACGCAACCCATTCCGGTTCCGGATAGCGCTCATCCCAGAAGGAGTAGGTTGTGTTGTGGTAGAAGCCCATCTTCAGGTCCTCGCGCCGCACAGCCTCTGTGAGATAGCCCACCAGGTCGCGGTGGGGGCCCATATCGCCTGCATTGCGAGGCGTGTGCTTGGAAGGCCAGAGCGCGAACTCGTCGCCATGCTTGGCCGTCAGGACCACGTAGCGGGCCCCAGCCTGCTTGAAGAGACTTGCCCACTCGGCGGGGGCAAAGTGCTCCGCCGTGAACATGGGGATAAAGTCATCGTAGGCAAAGCTCGGCCCGAACTTTTTCCGGTGATAGGCATAGGCGTCCTCCCGGATGTTCGCCTTGAAGACGTCCTCAGCTAAATCGCCGCGCGTTGCCGTGTAGGGAGGCCCTCCCAGATTGCGCCCGAAGCGGGCCTTGGGGCTCATGAAGGTGACATACCATTCGTGATACGCCGGCACCGCATACACGCCCCAGTGGATAAAGATCCCGAACTTGGCATCATCGAACCACTTGGGCGTGCTGTGCTTATCCAGACTCTCCCACATGGGCTCGTAGCGCATCGATCCCCCTTCTCTGTTGCTCGTCATGCTAGCCTCACTGTCATGCATGCCGCTCTAGTACTGCCCATACTTGAACCCGGCTTGATAGAGAGCGATCACATTCTCAGGCGGAACGCCCGGCTGGATGTTGTGCGGCTGCGAGAACACGAACCCGCCGCCCTCCTTGAACGCCTCCGTGCATCGCTTGGCATAGGCCTCCACTTCCTCGGGCGACCCAGGGTAGAGCACGTGCTGCGGATCAACGGCCCCTCCCCAGAAGACGATGTCCTTGCCGAACTCTCTCTGGAGCTTTTCCGGCTCCATGTTGGCCGCGCCGACCTGGACAGGGTTGAGCAGGTCCACGCCGGCATCGATCAGGTCCGGGATGTACTGATAGATGGACCCACACGAGTGGAATAGAACGTAGAAACTACTCACCTTGCGTACATGATCGTAGAAATCACGAATGTAGGGGATGACTAGTTCCTTGACGGTGGCCGTGGCGTAGAGTCCGCCCTTTTCAGCGCCCAAGTCGCTGTACATGATGACCGCGTCGATATTGTCCCCGGCCACCTCGGCCAGGATATCGACCCGCTGCTTCCACACCTCGTTGAGCTTGGCCATGAGCGCGTGGACCACGGGCTTGTTGGCAGCCATGGCCATGTAAAAGTTGGCGTTGCCCATCAGCGGCCCCGCGATATCGGTCCAACCGCCTACGATATCGGCCACGACGAACTTTTCCGTCTCGCGAAGCCTGGCCGCTTCCCTCTTGAACCACTCTTTCTCCTCGTCATCCATGACGGGGATATCGAACGCCTCGATCTCCGAGACGGTCTCGGCACCCTCGAGGGGAGACCTCACATAGTCGAAAAAGAACCCATCAGCGGGCATCCGATAGACATAACCCCCGATCTCCCACTGGTACGAGCCGTCCTCCAGGATCTCTGGCCGAAAGTCGGCGGACACCTTGACCGGCGTGCCGTCGTGAGGGGTCTTCCAGTCCTTCCAACCCTTGTCACGCCGAACCCCATCAAAGTCCCTGAGTCCGTAGAGGGGCACGACGTCGGTGTGAAACAGATCGGCCACCTCGTCATCCACATAGACAAAGAACTGCTGCGTATCCGCAATCCGGATCGGCTTGTCGATGCCCAACTTTTTGAGGAGCTTGTCATAGGCCTCCGCCAGGATCGTGGTGACGGCCGTACCCCCCAAATCGATGGGGACCCTGTCCAGATCGCGCCTCTCTATGGCTGCCAGTACGCGCTCCCTGCTGTTCATTTCTCACCCCTATCATCAAGCAAACCAGCCACCCCACTGCGCCAGCACCGGGCGGGCGAACACTGGCGCCGCGGACAGCGCACAGATTCGCCCCTACGGACGAGCAGCCATCTAGCTACGATCTCCCAAGGACAGCCACGTGGGCACTGCAGCTAGGGCCAAATCTCCTCATCCATCATGTCGAACCCCGCCAGCACGCCGAAAGCGCGAATCTGGTCCGTGAGGTCGCCGTAGGTCGCCGCTCGATGGATGCCATACTCGTCTGGCGAGTAGTGTCGCTGGATGGCTGCGGCGTCGCGCACCTGCAACACGAGCTTGGTCCTGCACATGATCTCGTCAAAGCCTGCGCTGGAATGGCCATAGAGCTCGCGCCCGTCAATGCTCGTGCCGGCGTGAAAGCCAACCTTCCCATGCAGAGCGTACACCTTCCATACGGTGACCGTCTCGTCGAGCGGAAGCTCCACGGTGATCCCCGTGGACGAGCCAGGCTTCCCCGTGCCTCGCACCGGGCTCTCGGCGTGAGAAGTGATGGTGTAGGGGACCCTGTCGTCGCCGTGCGGGTTGATAGGCGCTCCACAATGCGTCAGGATCTCTGCATTACTAAAGGTATCGATCATCAGATCGCCCAGCATGCTTGGCCTTCCCGTGAGATAGTAGCCCAGGAGCTGGGTGACCAGGATGTTC
>JBNGEB010000176.1:0-5122 GCA_049975585.1 Anaerolineae bacterium | reverse complement strand
CGGCGCTGCGCACCATCTTCGCGCAACCTGATCGCGCCTCGGCCGGCCAGCAACTGGAGCTGGTTGCCGAGACGATGGCGCCACGCTGGCCGAAGGCAGCGGAGCTTCTGCGGGCCGCGGAGGAGGATGTGCTGGCCTACATGGCCTTCCCCAGCGAGCGCAGCGCCATGTGTGGCGCGCTGTTGACACCCGAGGAGCAGTTGCGCATCACCGCGCCGCTGCACTTGGAGCCCATCCGCTAGACGTTGAGCATCAATCATGCTCTGCAAGGGAGGCCCTCGCTTTACACCACTTGACGAGGCACACGCCCACTCTGCCACGCGCCCTTGGTGCCGGATCTCTGGCATGGCGCCCTCCATCAGTGCTGGTCAGTTTGGTCGCGGGCGGCCAGCCACTGGCGATAGCCCGCGTTCAAGGCTGCCGCGCCGGCGACCGGCGACCGAGGATTCATATAGTGCGGGTAGTCGAATACAGCGTGGCGCTCGACATAGGTATCCGTGATCGCCATACGGCGGCGCAGTCGCTCCCACGTGACCGCGCGGTTGACGTCGGCGGTGAGGTCCTCGCGCGGGAAGGCCTCGTTGACGGCCCAGAGCTCGGCGCCGTGCGCCGCGAACACTGGCTCGGCAGCGGCGTACCAGTCGGCCATCTCGTCGTCGGGCGCGGTGCCGTCCTGGATGGCATACACATCGATGGCCTCGATCTCGGACAGCATGGCGTCCCACTCGTAGGCGAACTGGGTCGGCGTGGTGGCGTCATCGCCGACGGTCAGCCGGGAGGTGAACCAAGGGCCGTGGGCGATGGGCAGGTCGGGACGCATCTCCTTGAGGAACCGGGGCAAGCGCGTCAGCACGTGCATCACGTCGCCACGATGGATCCGGTCGCCCGTCTCGTGTGGGATGTACCAGCCCCAGAGGGCGGGGTGCTCGCCATAGAGTGCGTTGAGCTCGGGGGCCACGCGCAGGTTGACCTGGAGGTCCTCCTCGGGGTCCCACCAGCCGGCGCGATCCTGGAACTGGCGAAAGTAGGTAACGTCCGCGAGACCGAGCGCGACCTGCATGCCGTGCTGTTCGGCCAGCTCAAAGACGGTGCCAAGGCCATCGTAGGCGATCTGGTTGGGGACGACCTGGCTGGGGTAGCAGGCCTTGTCGCGCAGCACGGACATCTGCACGCAGATCATCTCAAAGCCGTCGCGGGCCATATCGGCAAAGCACTGGGCCCACTCCTCGGGGCCGTAGTCCAGGCGGGGCAGATCCAGCATGTCAAACAGGTCGATGGCGGTGACGGTGATGGGTTGCATGGATCCACTCTACCTTCCTCTCATCCTCGCCACCATCTCCCGCGTCGGGGGGTACACCGAGCCCTCGATGCCCTCGCGACCGGCATGGTAGATGCCGGCTAGCTCCTCCGCCGCGGCGTAGCAGGCCTCGGTGAGGGCGCCGCCGCTGGCCGCCAGCTTGGCGTCCATCAGCGCGCGGGCGTAGAACACGCGCCAACGCCAGCCTTCCCGCACCCTCGGCGGCAACGCAGCGTCTACCCCCGCCACGATCTCCCAGGCGCGGGCGGCTTGCGGCATGTCCGGCACGTGCACGCGCGGCGGATCGGCGCGATAGTCCAGATGGTGCGGCAGGGCGCTCTCCAGGGCCTTGGCGGCGACCGCTAGGTCGTCGGCGTGCTCCGAGCCGAACTCGTAGGCCAGGTACGCGCGCAGGGTCTCTTCCACCGGGCGACCCGGATCCCAATAGAGGCCCGCGCACAGGACCTTGTTCAGGTCCTCATAGATGCCCTCCGAGTAGGGGAACCCGCCCGAGAGCAGGTGTCCCGCCTCGTCCCAGTAGCGTTGCAGGCGCGCCGGATAGGGGTTGGTGCCATAGCCGCCCCAGGGCCAGTTGGCGAACATGCTGATCTCGGGAAAGCCGACCATGGGCAGGCCGCCCGGCGCGCCATGTTTGCGCGGGTAGGGCGGAAACAGGTCCACGGCGTCGTCCACCATCAGATAGTCGGCCCACAGCGGGCGATGCGGCAGCGCCTCGTCGAACGCCTCCCACTCGCCCTGGATGAAATGATCGAAATACCAGGTAGAGAGGAGTACCTTGCCCTGCGGATTATGCGCCTTGAACTGGTGGGCTAGCGGCTGGGCCATCTTGAGAAAGCCGTTGGCGCCCCAGGGCGCGCATTGGGGGCAGGTGCAGCCTCCTTGGTCATAGGGCCAGAGCCAGAGGTAGTCGATGCCCGTGCGCGTGCACGCGCGTGGCGCAAAGGCCTCCAAGCGCTCCTCGGCCCAGCGCAGCTCCTGCTCGATGGCTCCCGGCTTGCTGGGGCAGAGCTCGCGATGGTAGTGGCCGCCTGGTGGATGGTGGTAGCCGTTGTGACCGGCCGTCCAGTCGGCGCGCAGCTCTGGCGGGCTGTTGTCATAGCCCTCGTTGGCGATGGTGGTGAGGGCGGTGTCCAGGCCCACGTCGCGCGCTGCTTGTAGGATGGCCCGCAGGCGCTCCAGCATCGCCTGAGCAGCGGGGTCGTCGATCCCCGCGAAATGGTGCATGTCGAACCAGACCGCCACCACGTTGATGCCCCATAGCGCCAGCTCTCGCACGTAGCGCTGGATCTCCTCGATGGGCGCGACGTGATAGTAGTTGAAGAAATGGGTGGCAAAGTAAATGCCACGCACCGGCAGCGACGGGTGGTCCGTGCCGCGCCAGGGGCCCGGTAGCCAGGCGTTTCCCTCGAACCGACCCTCGCGCAGGACGCGGCCCACGCCGTACACCAGGCCGCGTGCATCGGCGCCGGAGAGGTCCAGGCCGCCGGCGGCTCCGTCGCGAAGGGCGAACCCTTCGGCGGGCAAGGCCGGGTTCAGCGAGAGTCTTAGCGCCACGCCATCCCCGTCGGTGGCGAATGGCTTGGCCCCATGGCGCTCCAACTCCGCGTTGAACAGGCGGGCGGCAGTGGTCAGTTCTGGGCTAGATGGCTCGGCCAGCGACAAGCGGCGAATGGTGACCATGAGTAGATCCTCCAAGGTGTTGCGACCTCTTCGACCGTGAGTATAGCCCCCGCTTGCGCACGCTGGCAAGGTCATGGTGCCCGATGGTATACTGGGGGCTGACGTGTCGTCAACGACGTCAGGGGAGGGGCAATCGGATGAAGGTTCTGGGCATCTGCGGTAGCCCGCACACCGAGGGGAACACGGCGTTCGCGCTCAAGCACGCGCTTTCGGTGCTTGAGGAGGAGGGCGTCGAGACCGCCTATGTGTCGCTGGCCGGGCTGGATATCGCACCGTGTGAGGGATGCTACCGCTGCCGGTATGGCACCTGCATCCACGATGACGCCATGGGCCCCATCTTGGAGCAGATGCGCGACTGCGATGGCCTGATCCTGGCCTCGCCTGTCTATATGGGCATGGTCACGGGGCAGATGAAGCTGTTCATGGATCGCACCGTCCTCTTTCGGACGGGCGGCACGTTTGCTCTGTCGGGCAAGCTGGGCGGCGGCATCGCCTGTGGCGGGTTCCGCAACGGCGGCCAGGAGCTGACGCTCCAGAACATGCAGACCTTTTTCCTCCAGCAGGATATGCACGCTCTCTCTGACGGGCCCCGCTATAGCCACTCCGGAGCGGCCATTGTGGGGCAGGCGTCCGAGGATGTGGTTGGCCTGCAGACGGTGGCGAACATGGCCCGCCGCATGGCGCGCGCTGCACGAGCGCCAGGGGGCTGACAGCACGGTCGTGACGTAGGTAGCGAGCAGGGCCGGCTCGCCAGAGCCGGCCCCGTTGGTGGTAGTGGCCTACAGGCTCAGGAGCCGGATGGCGTTCTCGCGCGCCACCTTCTGAAAGGCGGTCTCGCTGATGGCGCCGGACTGGCACAGCTCCAGCAACAGGTCTACCAGAGGCGTCGGCGTGTCGGGCGCACAGATGTCGGTGCCAAAGAACAGCCGGTCCTGGAACTCGGTGAGGAATCGGGCGGCATAGCCCTTGTCGCGCGCCAGGGCGTTGCAGCCGCTATTGGCCGACAGGTCGCCGCACAGGTTGGGATAGCGCCGCATCAGCCGTGGGATGGCGCCCTCGGTGGTGACGGGCGTATCGGGGTAGCCCGCGCGGGCTCCGACCGTCGGCAGCGGTGCCATCTCGGCCCAGAACGGCTGCGAGTGCCCCAGGAAGATCAGATTCGGGAAGCGCTGCAAGGTGATCTCGAGCTGGGGCAGGCCGGGATCGTCATAGAGCCCGTAAAAGCCACCCACCGCCGGCGCGATGTGGAACGTCACCGGAAAGCCCACCTCTTGGCAATGACGGAACAGGTTCTGCACCAGCGGATCCAGGAACGGCAGGTTGGCCGTGATCTCGCCCAGCCCCTTGGCGCCTTGGTCCTTGTAGTAGCGCAAGATGGGGCCCAGGTTCGCGGTGGGGCTATTGGCCACGGCTCGCGGATCCACGTTGCAGAAGGGAATAAAGCGGTCGTTCTCGCGGGCGATGGCCAGCACCTCTTCGTTGGACTGTGGCTGGTAGGCGCATTCCGGGTTGACGCCCGGCAGCACGACGGCTCGCTCGATCTCGACGGCGTCATACCGTTCGATGAGCTGCGTTGGCGTCGCGTAGGGTTGCTTGCCATTTCGGCTCGGTCCGGGCATCATACGGGTGTGCACGTGGATGTCGATGAACATAGGAGCGGTTCCTTTTAGCTAGGTAACGGTCATCGCGTGGACAGATCTAATCATGACAGATCATGGCTGTGAGCGCAAGCGGCAGCGCGGCTGAGATAACTGAAGGCGTTGACGCGTTCAGCCTGGACAGTTGTCTCTCCATCGGGTATAAGTTTCGATCAGGTCGATGAAGGAGGAAATCCATGGCTGAGCCGTCCCGTCGCGTAGCCCCTACCTCCCCTCTCCTGCGCCATCTGTGGCGCGTCTGTCGTGAGGGCGGGGACGGGGGTGGGGGTTGGCGCAGTTTGCAACCCCCTCTCCAAACCTCTCCCCCACAATATCTGTGGGGGAGAGGCTTTCGCCGGCTTGGCAGCCTCCCCTCTCCCACGCTGATCGTGGGAGAGGGGTCGGGGGTGAGGGTTGGCCGGGCGCGGGGGTTGGCGCGGCAAAGCCGCGAGGCCGTTACCGAGGCGCTGGCCACAAGCCTCCCGGG
>JBNGEB010000175.1:0-5159 GCA_049975585.1 Anaerolineae bacterium | reverse complement strand
GAGCGGCGCTGACGTGGTCATCGTCGAGATTGGCGGCACGGTCGGCGATATCGAGAGCCAGCCCTTTCTCGAGGCTATCCGCCAGATGCGCAAAGATGAGGGCTCCGAGAATACCTGCTACCTGCATCTGACGCTGCTTCCCATGATCAAGTCCACCAACGAGCTCAAGACCAAGCCTAGCCAACATAGCATACGAGAGCTGCGATCTATCGGCATCCACCCCGACGTCGTCTTGTGTCGAGCCGACTATCCCATCGGGGAGGAGCATCTGGACAAGATCGCGCTCTTTGGCGATGTGGATCGCGATGCGGTGATCCCGCTGGAGACGGCTCAGACGATCTACGAGGTGCCGTTGATCCTTGAGGACTATGGTCTGGGGCGCTATCTGGAGCGTCGGCTCCATCTTGGCAATCGGCGTCCCGATTTGGACGCATGGCGGGAGATGGTGCATCGCATCAAGCATCCTACGGGCGAGGTCCGCATTGTTTTGGTTGGCAAGTATATTGGCCTACATGATGCCTACTATTCGGTCCAAGAAGCGATTTCGCATGCAGCGGGATGGCACAGACGGGGCCCTAGGCTTGACTGGGTGGATGCTGAAGGCCTTGAGAGGGGCGAGGGGTACGATCGTTTGGCCGCGGCGGACGGCATCATCGTGCCGGGCGGTTTTGGCGAGCGAGGCGTCGAGGGCAAAGTCCTTGCTGCTCGCTACGCTCGCGAGCACAGGGTACCCTATCTCGGGCTGTGTTTGGGCTTGCAGGTGATGGTAATCGAGTTCGCCCGGCACGTGCTGGGAGAGGACCGCTGCAACAGCTCCGAGTTCGATGCAGATTGCGTGCACCCGGTGGTTGATCTCATGCCCGATCAACGGGGGATTGTGGACAAGGGCGCGACGATGCGGCGGGGGAGCTACCCGTGTCATCTACAGGAGGGCACATTGGCGCGGCGTATCTATGGTGTGCCTGTAGTGCATGAGCGTCACCGCCACCGATTTGAGATCAACAATAGTTACCGGGAGATGCTTGCCGACGCTGGCATGGCCTGGAGCGGGCAATCGCCAGACGGGCGACTGGTGGAGATCGGCGAGTTGCGCGATCATCCCTTCATGATCGGTAGCCAGTTCCACCCGGAGTTCAAGTCACGGCCCAACAATCCACACCCCCTGTTCCGCGCGTTCATTGAGGCGGCCATCGAACGCCGCGGCTAGTAGGGAGCAAGGCTAGCGGTGCCTTCGTCGCGTCCTCTGCTGAGGGCCTCCATGATGGCGCGCTCGGTGCCGAGAGCCCATTCCTTTACCGGGATCTCTGGATCCCAGAGGGCATCTAGGCGTAGGTTCCAGGCGTGGAAGCACGCGCTCGTGGCCAGGTTCCAGGGCAGCGGGGGTGCGTCGATGGCTGCCGCGCGCTCGCCCAGACTCGCGTAGGCTGGCAGATGGTCGAGGACGCGCGGATCGCGCCACGCGGCTAGCCGTGCTCCTGGAGGCCCATATCCCCCGAGCAGCATCTGAACCCCCATCTCACGTGTCGTCATGTACTTGATCCACTGGAGGGCGAGGCTCGTGTTCCGGCATGCATGGGTCAGCCCATAGGCTATACCTTCCATAGGCCCTACTGGCGCGGTGGCATCTGCCGGCGGCTCGACAGGCATGAGCCCAACGTGCAGGTGGGACGGAAGACGGCCCAGACGGTGTAGCAGCCACAGTCCTGTAAAGGATGTCCGCAGGATGGCGGCTTGCCCAGTGGTGAACAGGCTCTCGGGTGTGGACGCCATCTTCCAGGTTGGCGGCACGATGCCTTCTCGGCGAATCGCCGCGGCCCATGCAAGAGCTTTCAAGCTCGCGGACGTATGCAAACGAGGTTGGGTCCCCCAGGCGTTCAACCACTGCGCCCCGAAAGCTCCCAAGACGGCGAACCCGGCTGGCAACGAGAGGTCGTCTAGCAAGACATAGTCCGTGCCCTGCACCCCGCTTTGGGTGAGCCCAGAGGTGTCTAGTCGGAGCGTTCCATCTTCTGCCAAGATCGCGTCCGTATCGACCAGATCGGCGTTTGCGAGGATCAGACAATCGCCAGGATGGGCGGCGAGGGGAACGCCGTAGAGCTGATCGTCGTGGGTGGCCTGGCTGAGAGCCGCAGGGAAGACGCCTTGGAGGTCATAGCCCTCTGCTAGCAAAAGCTCGTCAAGCGGCTGGAGGATACCTTGCTCCGCCCATAGCAAAAGGGGCGTGCCGAGGGGAGCTTCGATCACGTCGGCGAGGTCGCCGGATGCCGCCAAGGCGGCGATGCGCTCCGCATAGCTGGGCCAGGGTGCGATGCTTCGCCATGTGAGGCGGCCGCCAGGGAAGAGCTCCTGAAAGGCCGGAGCCATGCGTCGTGCCAGCGCGTTCCAACCGTGATCCATTCCGTCAAGGGTGAGAGTCAGCGGTGGCTCGGGCGCTGGTTCGGTCGCGGGTGGGAGTAGTGTGGTTTCAGGTGTCTCGACCTCGGGCGTGGCGGGCACGATGACCGTCTGCCGCACGATCTGCGTGACGACCTTGACCACCTCGCGCTCGACGATCCGCGGTATCTCGACGTATCGTGTGCGGCAGGCGGTGAGCGCGGATGCCATAGCGCCGGAAGCCAAGGCAGCGGTTGCCCGCAATAGACCCCTGCGGTTGATGCATCGGGTCGCTTGAGGGGGATCAATCGAGGCGGGTGCTTGGATCGGTGTGCGCATCGGTCACCTTTCTTGAAACACGAGGCGATTATACCATGCTCGGTGGTCGAGTGACAGCGTTGACGTAGGTGTGCTCTGGTGGTAGAAGAGCGTTAGCTTGGATGCAAGGAAAGGAACAGAGGTCATGAGCAAGGCGCTGATCGTTTGGGGCGGATGGGAAGGCCACGAGCCGTGTCAGGTGGCGCAGATCTTGGCGGACGCTCTGGATGGCGAAGGATTCGAGGTGGATGTTCGGCATACGTTGGATGCGTTTGCCGAGCTGCCGCTGGAAGAGTACGACTTGCTGGTGCCCGAATGGACCATGGGCAGCATCGAGCGCGAGCAACTTCAGCCGATGCTGGAGGCGGTCCGCGGCGGCGTGGGGATTGCAGGCGTTCACGGGGGCATGGGGGATTCTTTCCGCCAGGAGACCGAGTACCAGTACATGGTGGGCGGGCAGTGGGTGGCGCACCCAGGTGGCGATGGCGTCGCGTACACCGTCCGCATCGTGGATCGGGATCACGCGATCACCAAAGGCCTTACGGATTTCGACGTGAGCTCGGAAAAGTACTATATGCACGTGGACCCTGCCGTTCACGTGCTGGCGGTGACGGATTTCGGCGATGTGGCCATGCCGATAGCATGGACCAAGCAGTATGGCAAAGGGCGCGTGTTCTACTGCTCGCTCGGGCACGTGGCGCAGGTGTTCGATCAGGACCCACAGATCCTCGAGCTGGTCAAGCGTGGGATGGTGTGGGCGGCTCGCAAGCCCGAGTAGCTTTCGGTCTAGAGGCCCAGAGGGTGCGCACCGACGCCGTAGGCCCAGCGCAGCCACAGAAACA
Organism: Anaerolineae bacterium; assembly: GCA_049975585.1. Taxonomy (GTDB): domain Bacteria; phylum Chloroflexota; class Anaerolineae; order UBA1429; family UBA1429; genus DAIRUQ01. The sequence goes on along the minus strand of JBNGEB010000175.1, from coordinate 1,626 downwards.
AGGCTGCGCTGAGGATGGCCCCCACGGTGATGACGGCGTCGCGCCAGCCAAAAGATAGCGGGGAGAGGTCCGTTCGGCGGACATCGCTGGCGAATGCCCGCGACGACAGAGCTCTTGAGAGATTCTCGGCGGCTCGCAAGCTCGTGATGATGACCGCCACGCCAATGGGGACATAGGCTCGGGCACGTTTCAGAAGCCCGCCCTTGGAGAGATCCAAAGCGCGGGCTTGTTGCGCATCCGAGATGGTGCGAAAGCTAGCGGCGATCGCCGGGACAAAGCGCAAGGCCATGGCCAGCGCTAGACCAAAGGGGTAGGGCAGCCCCAATGCGACCAGGCCTCGTACGAGGCTGGATTGATCCGTTGGGAAGAGCCAAATCGCCATCGCCAGTGCTAGGGCGATGATGCGCAATGCGGTGGCGCTGGCTTCCGCGAGGGCGCCAAGGGACAACGACCATCCCCATAGCTCGAAAAGGGTGGGGCCATGCTGAGGATTCAGCACCGTCCCCAGCAAGACGATCAGGAGCATGGTGGGCGCGGAAAGAGCCCAGAGCGACCTGATGCGTTCCCAAGGGACGCGAGCGCTGAGGAGAAGGGCATGAGCAAGCACAGTCACCGCGGCGATCAGGAACAAGCTTTGCATCGCGAGCAGGATGGTCACGATGGTCGCAGCCATCGCCAGCTTGGTGCGTGGGTCAAGGCGGTGGAGCCAGGACGCTCCCGGACTGTAGAGATCGACCGCTAACGCCATGGCCGCCGCTCCAGTCGGTCCAGGATGGCTTTGGCAGCTTCTGAGACTGTCAGGACGTCACCGGGCAAGCCGAGATGGGCAAGAGTCTGGCACAAGGCGGTGATCGGAGGTGGTTCAAGGTGGCCTTGTCGGAGCAGTTCGGGTTGGGTTAGCACGTGCCTGACGTCGTCCTGGATGAGGACATGCCCGTCCGCCATTACTACCATTTCCTCTGCATAGCGAGCTGCCAGGGCGATATCGTGCGTTACGAGGATGATGGTGCGCCCCTCGCAGTGGCGCTCCTGTATCCTGCGCAAGAGCTCGTCGGCGGCGACGGCGTCGAGGCCGACGGTAGGCTCATCCAGAATGAGGATCTCGGGCTGCATGGCGAGCACCGACGCCAAGGCCACAAGCCTGCGCTGACCGTAGCTGAGCAGAGCGGGCGGGTGATCGGCCCAGGGCTCGAGGCCGAACCATGCGAGCGCCTCTTGGGTACGAGCTCGCACCACAGGTTCGGGTTGGCCTAGGTTCCGAGGTCCAAAGGCGATCTCCTCACGGCAGGTGGCGCAAAAGATCTGATGATCGGGATTCTGGAACACATAGCCCACGTGTCGCGCCATGTCCGCGACGCTCATGTCCCGCGTGTCGATACCGGCGACCTGGACCCTGCCGGCGCTGGGCTTGAGCAGAGCGTTGATATGCTTGACCAGCGTGGTCTTGCCGGCGCCGTTGGGGCCCGCGATGGCTACCCATGAACCCTCGCGGACCGAGAGGCTGACGTCGTGAATCGCTGGGTGGAGCGCCTCATAGTTGTGAGAGAGGCCCTCGATCTCGATGATGGGCTGGTTCATGTGGGCTTTTCGGATGTGAGGAGACGCTCGAGGTCGTGCCGCGCCTGC
>JBNGEB010000174.1:0-5190 GCA_049975585.1 Anaerolineae bacterium | reverse complement strand
ACGAGACGCAGGCTTTCTGGCTTACGGCGCGCGTGCCTCGCGACGCGGCTGCTGGGAGCCGAGACATCTCGGTTCGTTTCAAGGTGGCCGGCGAGGACGATCCGCCGCCGATGAAGGTGTCGCTGGATGTTGCGTCGATCACGCTCGAGCCCCGCGAAGGGCTTCCCGTCACGCACTGGTTCTATGCAGACGCGCTGTGCGACTGGTACGATGTGAACCCCTGGGAGGAGCGCTTCTGGCGGATCGTGGCGCCCTATATGCGGGATATTGCTCAGCATGGCGTCAATTGCCAGTACGTGCCCCTATTCACGCCGCCAACGGATGGCGTCAAGCGCCCGACGCAGCTCCTTCGCGTCAGCGAGCCGGACGAAGGCAACTATGCTTTCGACTGGACCGATGTCGATCGCTGGGTGGATCTAGCGCTGGCCTCAGGAGCCGAGTGGTTCGAGTGGACGCATCTCTTTACCCAGTGGGGTGTCCAGAACGCGCTGCGCATCTACCGCGACAACGCCGACGAGACGTCGCTGCTTTGGGCGCCCGATACGGCGGCTACCTCGCCCACGTACCGAGGTTTCTTGGCGCAATTCCTGCCGGCGTTTCATCGCTATCTCAGTGGCAAGGGCCTATTGGACCGCTCGCTCTTTCACTTATCCGATGAGCCGCACGGCGAGGAGCACAAACGAGCCTATGCAGAGGCGCGCGCCATGCTGCGCGACCTGGCGCCCTGGATGCGCGTGGCGGACGCCTTGTCGGACATCGCTTTCGCGCGAGAGGGGCTGACGGACATTCCGATCCCCAGCATCCGGACGGCCAAGCAGTTTCAAGATGAGGGGTTCGAGCAGTCTTGGGCCTATTTCTGCTGTGGGCCTCGCGGACCCTATGTGAACCGGCTCATGGATACGCCGCTCCAGAAGATTCGTATGATCGGGTGGCTTCTGTACCGTCTTGGGGCCAAGGGATTCCTGCACTGGGGCTACAACTACTGGTACCGGTCGCAGACCCGACAGCTCATCAACCCCTATCAGGAGCTGGCTGCCGAGAACTGGCCCGGTTGGGCGGCGGGTGATCCCTTTGTCGTGTACCCAGGCGAGGATGGGCCGGTGGACTCGTTGCGGTGGGAGGTGTTTGCCCTTGGGCTCCAGGACTATGCACTGCTGCAGAGCGCCGGTGTGGCGCGACAGGAGGGTCTACTGGCCGAGCTGTACGATTATCATCGCTTCCCGCGGGAGGCGAGCTGGATCGAAAGCACGAGGCGCCAGATTCTAGGGCTGGATGATCCAAAGATGTAGCCGGATTACATCCGATGAGGCAAACGGTGGGTGTACGTTGGTCGAGCTAGAAAGCTACAAGGAGCAACACGCATGTCTGCAACGGAAGGCTATCCCAGCACCACCATCCCCGGCTATGTCAACGAGACGCCGGGCATTCAGATCGGCACGCAGATGCGGCCCGACGCCAGCGAAGAGGAGATGGCTTTCGCGCGCCAGTTGGGCGTTCAGTGGGTTATGACTGGTCTTGACAGGGACGAAGAACACAGCCTTGAAAACTATTTCGCGCTCAAGAAACGGTTCGAGGATCACGGTCTGAAGATCTACCGGCTGCATCATCACGGTTGTCACAACATGGAGGAGGTGACCCTGGGCCTGCCCGGTCGCGAGGAAAAGATCGCGAGGTACCTCCAGTACATACGCAACCTAGGGGCCGCTGGCATCCACTATAGCACCTATGCCCATATGGCGAACGGGATCTGGAGCACCGGGCGGGAGGAGGTGCGTGGGGGCGCTATGGGCCGCGCCTTCCATCTGGGGGAGGCCAAGGAGGGCCGGTGGATCACCAAGCGATGGCAGGCGCCGCTGACCCACGGCCGACGCTATAGCGAGCAAGAGCTGTGGGACAACTATGCCTACTTTATCGAGCGCGTGGCGCCCGTGGCGGAGGAGGCCGGCGTCTATATCGGCATCCATCCCGACGATCCGCCCGTGTATGACCTGGGCGGTATCCCTCGCTGCATCTTTGGCAGCTTTGAGGGCTATCGTCGCGCGCTGGAGATGGCCGATAGCCCCAACATCGGCATGTGCCTTTGTGTGGGGTGCTGGCTCGAGGGCGGCGAGGGTATGGGCAAGGACGTCGTCGAGACGATCCGCTACTTTGGCTCGCGAAAAAAGCTGTTCAAGGTCCATTTTCGCAATGTGACCCAGCCCATGCCCGAGGGGTTCGTGGAGACGTTCCTTGATGATGGGTATGGGGACATGCTGGCCGTCATGCGCGCCTTGCGCGAGGTCGAGTTCGACGGCGCGATCATCTCGGATCATCTGCAGGCGATGGCCGGCGGCCGGTACGCGGCTGAAGGCTATGCCATCGGCTATATGCGTGGTCTGCTGCAAGCCGCAAACCGGGCATGCGCTGGGGAATAGCCGCACGAGGTTGACGATGGGGGCCGGGCTGCAATACCATCGCTGTAGCTTGGCCCCAGCCTTCTTCTACGATCCAGGGAACCCCTCCATGGCAACCGACGTCCATAGGGTGCCGAGTCTTGCCGCTAGCATGATCGTGTCCGCCATGCATCACAGGACGTCATGAAACGCACACATCGCGTTGGTCGATTGACGGCGCTGTCCATCGCGGGCCTGCTGCTCCTGGCTCTAGGGGCGACCGGAGCTTGGTTGACACGGCCGCTGCCTGCCGATCTGATCCTGTCCGCGCACGTCGCGCCCGTAGGGGTTATCACGGCGCAAGACGGTCGCCCTCTCTTTGAGCTCATCGATGAGAATGGCGGCGTATACCGGCCCGCAGCCCCTGAGGAGATCCCCCAAGCTCTGCGCGATGCGGTTGTGGCGACGGAGGATGCGCGCTTTTATCAGCACGGTGGCGTTGATGTATGGGCTATCCTTCGGGCTGCCCATGCGAACGTGGTCAGCGGCCACATCGTCTCTGGCGCGAGCACCATTACGCAGCAGGCCGCGCGCAATGTGTTGCTCGACGAGGAGGAGCGCCAAGAACGTACGCTCTGGCGCAAGCTACGGGAAGCTATCCTGGCGCTGCGGCTCGAGCGCACTCTTGAGAAGGACGACATCCTCACGCTCTACCTGAACACCGCCTATTATGGGCGGCTTGCCACGGGCGTGGCGGCCGCGGCGGAGGCTTACTTTGCCAAGCCGCTGGCGGATCTCAGCCTCGCCGAGTGCGCGTTTCTGGCGGGGCTGCCGCAAGCGCCGGCGCTCTACGATCCTGCCACTGAGCCCCAGGCCGCGCAGGCGCGGCGCCATACCGTGCTCGATCTCATGGTGGCGTCAGGCTACCTAACCGAGGAGAAAGCCGCGCTGGCGATGGCGCAGCCTCTGGCTTTTGCGCCCCATCGGTTGCCCTTGGAAGCGCCGCACTTGGTGGCGCTGGTGCGCGAGGAGGTGGAGCAGCTTGTTCCAGCCGACGAGTTGCGCCGTGGGGGACTCGTCGTGGAGACGACGCTCGATCTGGATCTACAGCGGACGACGGAAGAGGCCGTCCGCCGCCAGCTTCAGGAGCTGAACCAGCCCGAGCCCGGTCGTTCCGACCGCATCGTTGAGCACGCCGCCGTCGTGGTGCTCGACGTGCAAGATGGCGGCGTGCTGACGTTGGTGGGCAGTCCTGACTATGCGGCGAGCGATGCCGGGGCGGTCAATGGTGCGCTATCCTTGAGGCAACCGGGAAGTGCCATCAAGCCGCTGCTTTACCTGGCTGCCTTTGAGCACGGCTACCTGCCGTCCACCATGTTGCTGGATGTGAAGACGGCTTTCCAAACCCTCGATGGCTCGCCGTACGTCCCAGAGAACTATGATCTGCGCTACCATGGTCCCGTTTTGGCTCGCACGGCACTGGCTTGTTCGTACAATGCCGCGGCTGTTCGACTGGCCGACGAGATCGGGGTGGATGCGCTCGTGGAGATGGGGCGACGCCTCGGTATCCGATCATGGGATGATCTGCCGGGCCGCGACCTGGCGCTAGCCCTCGGAGCCGGGGAGCTGTCGCTTTGGGAGCTTTCTCAGGCGTATGGCACGTTGGCTCGTGGCGGTGCGCGTCTTTCTGCGCATGCGATTAGCCGTATCTACGCGGCAGACGGCAGGCTGCTCTATCAGGCGAACGACGTCTCGCAGGAGCCGTTGGTCGATCCAATGGCGGCCTATCTCGTCACGCACGTGCTGGCGGATGATAGCGCCCGATCTCCGGCCTTTGGCGCGGGGGGCGTCTTGGCGCTGCCCTTCCCAGCGGCCGTCAAGACGGGGACCACCACTGACTGGCGCGACAACTGGACCGTAGGCTATTCGACCGAGCGGGTGGTGGGCGTGTGGGTAGGGAACGCTGACGGGACGCCAATGGAGCACGCGTCTGGCCTCACCGGTGCCGCGCCTATCTGGCGCGACGTTATGGTCGCTGCGCATCGGCAGGATCCTGGTCCCTTTGAGCAGCCTGCGGGTTTGGTCAAAGTCGAAGTGTGTGCCCTCTCGGGTCAGCTACCGGGGCCTGGATGCACGCATCGTCGGGTCGAGCTCTTTCCAGAAGCGGCAGTGCCGGCGACAACTTGCGAGATGCATCGCCTCATCGTGGTGGACACTCGTACGGGACTCCCGGCCGATGAGGAGACCCCCCCGGACCGCTTGGGTCAGCGCGTGGTGACGCTCTGGCCCGCCGAGGCCCAGGCTTGGGCGGCTGACGAAGGCCTGCTGTCATCGTCTGCGCTGGTTTCCCTAGCGAGCGTAGCATCTGTCGACGAAAAGCGCCCGCAGGGCCGTGAATCGCTGCTCCGGTGGTTGCAGCCCGCTACCGGTACGCGCTATCATCTTAGCCAGGAGCTACCCCCCGACGCGCAGCAGGTAGAGTTGGTGCTCGCGGTGGCTATGGCCGAGAGCGCCGGTAACGCTGAAGAGACGGTCACAGTCTTGTGGAATGGCGAGCCGTGGGCAACTCTGGAGGAGGCTCCTTACCGGGTTAGGTGGCAGCTAGTGGAGGGACATCACTGCTTCGTCGCAAAAGCCAGTGACGCGACAGGTCAGGTTTCGCGAACATCGCCGCTCTGCCTCGACGTGTTGTCGGATGAATGGCGTTAAAAGTCGGCTGGGCATTGAGCGGCAGGAGGCTGCCGCCGCGAGGAGGCTGTATGCGTCGGATGTCTATGAACGCCTTGCTTTTGCTGGTTGTGGTTGTATCCCTGGCCTT
>JBNGEB010000173.1:0-5228 GCA_049975585.1 Anaerolineae bacterium | reverse complement strand
AGACGGTGGAGAAGGTGGTCAAGGAGACGATCATCGTCGAGGGGACGCCTCAGGTCGTCGAGAAGGTCGTCAAAGAGACCGTCGTGGTAGAGAAAGAGGTCGCCAAGGAAGCCGCCGAGAAGACGGTGATCCGGTTCCAGCCTCAGGGCTACATGCCGCGCGAGCGCCTCGAGACCGACCGTTGGGAGCCGCCGACCTATTTCTGGGTGATCGAGAAAAAGTACGAGACCATGCACCCAGATGTGGACATCCAGTTCATCGAGGTGCCCTCGGGCCAGGGCCAGGACGAGTGGATGACCACGCAGCTCGTGGCTGGCACGGCGCCCGAGATCTTTTGGATCCAGCGGGGCTGGGTCAACCGCGACTACAAGAAGGGGTGGCTGGTCAACCTGACGCCGTACCTGAACGAAAAGAACCCGTACACCGACAAGTACGACACCTGGTATGACATGTTCCAGGTGCCTTGCATCGACGCGGGAAGGGCCCCAGATGGCAACATCTATATGATGACGTGCGACATTGTCGGTACGGGCCAGTTCTACAACAAGACCGCCTTTGCGTCCATCGGCGTCGAGGTCCCAGAGACCTGGGCCGAGTTCGACGAGGTGCAGAGCAAGATCCGCGAGGCCGGCATGATTCCGTTCTCGATGAGCATGATCCTGCCCGGCGGCGTGGGCCTGTGGGGAAGCTGGAGCACACGTGAGATCCAGGATGTGCTCTACGACCACAAGATGGGCGTTGTCAACGACAACAAGGGCGGGACGGTCGAGCGCACCTGGAAGCCTGGCGAGAACATGTCACAGCCTGTGATGGCGCGCGCCATCCGGGATGGCCGCTACGGCGCCAAGGACCCCGAGTGGGGCGAGATGTGCCGCATCCTCAAAGAGTGGTCGGTCCACTGGCCAGAGGGCTTTTGGGCTGTGGACACGGGCGATGTCCACCGTCTCTGGGTGACCGGCGAGGCGGCCATCGCTTGGGAAGGAAGCTGGATGAACAAGGCTGTGTACAACGACCCGCTGCGCGAGTTCGAGTGGGGCATCTTCCCGAACCTGCCGACCATCACGACCGAGACCTCCGAGTTCGGCGGGGTGCCGTTCCCGGCCATGGCGGGCGTCGGTGGCGCGGGCCAGTACGCCGTTGCCGAGGCCACGCGTGAGCGCGGCACGCTGGAGCAGGCCATCGACTGGATGCGTTTCTTTACGCTTCCCGAGAACCTGGTGCCGCTGCTGAACGACCATGGTGGATTCGCACCGGGCATCAAGGACACCGAGGGCGCTGACCCGAACATCAAGGTCTATGTGGACCAGATGGTCGAGTACGGCTGCGAGCGCATGGAGCCGTTCGACAGCATGCTCACCCGTGAGTTTGTCGATCAGCTCTGGGCTGACCTGCAGGTTTTCCTGGCGGGCGAGATGACCCAGGAAGCGTTCCAGGACAAGGTGCAAATGGATATGGAGGCCGCCGCGGCCGAAGTGTTGGCCGAGAACCCCGAGTGGGATATCGAGGTCTAGGCCTGCGCTGAAACAGTTGTGAGCGGATACGCACTGGCGGACCGGGCTTGAGCTCTGGGCCGCCAGTGCGGGTTCTGGGAACCTGTGTTCCCTCCGAGATTCGGTCTGTGACTGATAGCTATCGGGAGGTGATACGACGATGCAGACACTCGATCGCGAGGCCGGCGCTCGAGTCGCTACCGGAGACGCGATGTCCAAGCCTCGATCCAAGCTAGCGATGACTCTCAGCCGCATGAGGCAGCGTAGCTTCTGCTATCTTTTCCTGTTGCCGACCTTTGCGCTGCTAGCTCTCTTTAATTACTATCCCGCTATTTCGGCGCTCTATCACAGCTTCTTCCAGTGGAATGGCGCCAACTTTTTGCAGTGGAATGGTGTCAAGCACTTTTTCGCGATCTTTGAAGACCCTGTAATGTTGACGGCCTTCAAGAACATGTTCATCATCAGCGGTTTTAACTTGGTCATCAGCATCACCTTCCCACTCGCCGCGGCGGCGCTGATCTTTCACCTGAAAGACCTCAAGTTCGCGTACTTTTACCGGGTCATGTACGTGGTGCCCATGGTGGTGCCCGGCATGGTTACCCTGATGATCTGGCGCTTTATCTACAACCCGCAGGTGGGGCTGCTGAACACCCTGCTCAAGTCGTTCGGGCTTCCCACCCGGATCTGGCTGGGAGATTTTCAGTATGCCCTGTACGCGCTCATCTTTATCGGGTTCCCCTGGATCGCGGGCACGTCTATGCTGATCTATCTGGCGGGCCTTCAGGGCATCGAGCCTTCGCTACTGGATGCGGCGGCCATTGACGGCGCGTCTGGGTTCAAGCGTTTCTGGTATATCGAGCTGCCTCTGGTGGCCTCGCAGATCAAGCTGATCGTGGTCCTGACGCTCATCGGCGCCATTCAGGGGTTCACCGGTCCGCTAGTGATGACCGGCGGCGGCCCCGGCACCACCACCATGGTGCCCGGTTTGTGGCTCTACAAGAATGCCATGAACTATAACAAGATGGGCTACGCTTGTGCCATCGGCACATTCCTATTCATCGTCACGATGGGGCTTACGTTCCTGAATCTGCGCTTTGTGCAATCCAGCGCCGAGTTCGAGGGGGCGTGAGTGGCATGAATATCAAACTGCTCAAGCAAGATTGGCCCAAGCACGTGATCCTGCTGATCGCGGGCTTTATCACCTTCTATCCGTTCATCTTTATGGTACAGACCTCTTTCAAGAGCTCCTTCCAGTTTCAGCACGAATTCTGGCTGCCCACGTTACCGTTACAGCCTCTGAACTACAAAGATGCATTCACCGAGATCTGGCCCTACCTGGTCAATAGCTTTGTCGTCAGTGGTGTGACGGTGCTCCTGGTACTGGGGATCGCGAGCTTTTCGGCGTACACCTTTGCACGGTATGACTTTCCCGGCCGCGAGATCCTATTCCTGGGCATCCTCGGCCTGCTTATGATCCCGGGCATCCTGACCTTGGTGCCCTCGTTCCTCATCATCCGCGACTTTGGGCTCATTGGTACGCGATGGGCATTGATCTTGCCCTACCTGTCGGGCGGGCAGGTGTTTGCCATCTTTATCATGCGGAGCTTTATTGCTGGGCTCCCCGAGGAGCTGTACGAATCGGCGCGCATCGATGGCGCTGGTCACTGGCAGATGTTCTGGCGCATCACCATGCCGCTCTGCAAGCCCATTTTGGTGACCATCGGCGTCATGAATATCCTCAGCACATGGAACGACTATATCTGGCCGCTGGTGACCCTGCCGGACGAGAGCCTTTGGACCGTGACGGTGGGCATCGTCAAATTTACGGGGCACTTTCAGGGGCTGGAGGCCTGGGGGCAGATGTTTGCAGGCTATGTGATTGCCTCGGTGCCGTTGATCGTGCTGTTCCTGTTCACCATGCGTGCGTTCATCTCTGGGCTGATGTCCGGCGCCATCAAGGCCTAGGACTGCTGATGGTGGTGCCAGGAAGCACCTGGGTTTCGTCGTGCGCGTGTGTCAAGCCCGCGTCATCTCTAGTGGCGCGGGCTTGTGTGCGCGGGGAGCTGGCATGAAAGGGACGGTCGCATGCGGCTGATCGACACAGCGTGGGGGCTCATCAAGCTCTCTATCAAGCGGCTGCGTAGCGATATCTGGCTGAGTATCGGGCTCATGATCGGCTTGGTGGTGGCGTTAATGCTCACCGTCAGCGTGCCGATGTACACCGAGGCCGCTAACAACCGACTGCTCCAGCAAGAGCTTGTGAGCGTCGATCGCACCCTTCGCATCCCCTATATGTTCCGTGCCGTCAACGCGTCCGGCGAGATCGGCGAGCCGGAGCTAGAGGTCGCCGATAATCTGCTGGATAGCCAGGCGCCCCAGTTGATCGGTCTCCCGCTAGAGATGTCCGGCTTTACTGTGCATTCGGACTATTTCGGGCTCTACCCCGTCAGAGAGGGCACCTACGGCGATCGCCGTGACGAACTCGGCCGCTTCAAGCTAGGAGCCCTCCGCGCCTTTGAGGAGCATGTGGACCTGGTCGAGGGACGCTGGCCTGCGGAACACGACCCCTCTATGGGGGGCGCGCTGGAAGTGCTCATCTCGCAAGTTACGGCTGACGAGGCTGGCTTTCAGATCGGCGAGGACTATGTGATGTTCCGCGGCATCGAGACGGCCGAGGGTGGCGATCAGGTGCCCGTTCGCGTGGTCGGCATCTGGGAGCCCCAAGATCCCGAGAGCACCTATTGGTTCTTGGCTCCGAGCGTCTATGACGGGGTGTTGCTCACGACCGAGTCGTCCTATCGGGCCTACGCCTCGACCCGTCCTGACGATACCATGCTATTCTACAACTATATCGCGTGGTATCGTCTCTACGATGGCAGCGAGCTGACGGCTGACCGCGTGTCGCGCATCCTTCGCGGTACCACGATCCTGAAGACACGTCTCACTGCGGTGATACCGTCGATAGGGTTCCCGCTGTCGCCAGAGAATGCCCTGTCGCGTCACCAACGGTCGGTGCGGCTACAGACAACCTTGATGCTGGCATTTGGCCTTCCGGTCATCATTTTGGTGCTCTTCTTTGTGGCTTTTGTGGCTAGCATCGCTTCCAGCCGTCGTCAAGGCGAGCTGGCGGTGCTTCGGAGCCGCGGATATGGCACGGGCCACCTGATGCTGCTCTCCGGCGTGGGGGCTTTGGTGCTGGTGGGGATCAGCCTGGCTATCGGGCTCTTGCTGGGGCCCTATGTGGCGCGCTTGATGTGGCGAACGCGCTCTTTTCTCGAGTTCACGGGGCGAGAGCCCCTGAACGTTCGCATCGTCCCGAGCAGCGTGCGGGTGGGGTTGCTGGTGGGTGTTCTCGCTGCTGTGGTGAGCATTCTGCCGGATCTCAGCAGCGCTGGGATGACCACGGTGTCCTACTGGCAGCAGACCGCTCGCATGACCGCCAAGCCTTGGTGGCAGCGTTACTACCTGGACGTGCTGCTAGCCCTGATGGCCGGCTATGGCTACTATATGATCGTCAAGGGCAACGCCATGGAGTTCCTGCTTGGGGGCACCGGAAGCTTCTTTGAGAACCCGCTGGTCTTGGTGACGCCGTTCGCCTTTATGCTGGCGGTGGTGCTGGTCTTTCTTCGTGTGGTGCCGCTGCTTTTCAAGGCCGGATCTGTGGGTACCGGGCTGCTCCCCAACTTGGTCCCCTTTCTTGCCACCCGGCGCCTAGAGCGAGCGTCCAATCGGTATAGC
>JBNGEB010000172.1:0-5228 GCA_049975585.1 Anaerolineae bacterium | reverse complement strand
CTACATCTGGATGGACTGGAAGACGGGCGCCGCGACGCTGGAAGAGACCACGCAGAAGATCGACGAACTCTTTAACACCTACGCCGACGACTATATCGAGCGGTTCGGCTGGGAGTGCTAGCGTCCAACCCGAGCGCGCCATAGGCGGAACGCTGCGCCGTTGACGGCGGGCGGCAACGAGACCGCACGAGGCGTTGCCCAGCACACGGGCAACGCCTCGTCACAAACGCTGGCAGCTCTCCTGGGAGGAAAGTCTATGTCCACCATTGCCGACAAGCGCGCCAGGATGGCCATGGGGCAAGAGGGCACGACCTGGCGCCGGATCATCCGGTACAAGCATGCCTACCTCATGATCCTGGTGACCTTTGCCCTGCTCTTGCTGTTCAACTATTACCCCGCCTTCTCGGGGCTCTATAACGCCTTTTTCCGGTATGACGTGGGTCTCAAGCCCGAGTTCATCGGCTTTGATAACTTTGTCCGCCTGTTCACCAAAGATGAGATCTTTATCGATTCTATTGGGAACGTTGCCTTTCTGACCGTCTGGAACGTGTTCAGGGCGCTGACGTTCCCCTTTATCGTGGCCGAGCTGATCTTTGGCTTGAGCAACGCCAAACACAAGTACGCCTACCGGTTGGCCATCATCGTCCCCATCGTCGTGCCAGGCATGGTGAACCTGCTCCTCTGGCAGTTCATCTACGATGGCACCCATGGCGCCCTGAACGCGCTCTTGGCCGCCGTTGGCAGGCCAGAATGGGAGCGCGCCTGGCTGGGCGATCCCAAGGTTGCGCTCTATGCCGTGACGTTCATGGGGTTCCCGTGGGTGGGCGGCATCAACGTGCTCATCTACCTGGCTGGCCTGCAGTCCATTACCTCAGAGATCATCGACAGCGCCAAGATCGACGGCTGCACCGGAGCCCGACGCATCTGGTACATCGATATGCCCCTCATCAAGGGCCAGTTCAAGTTCATGCTTATCACCTCCATCATGGGCGGCTTGCAGGGCTGGAGCGGCATGTTCGTCATGACGGGCGGCGGCCCAGGCACCGCGACCATGGTTCCAGGCCTGTGGCTCTACAACAACGCCTTTTTCTGGGGACGCATGGGCTATGCCTCGGCCATTGGCATGGTCATGTTTATCGTGATCATGATCCTCACCGTCATCAACATGCGCGCGATCCGATCATCGGCTGAGATCTAGGCCCGCAACCATCGTGGAGGTGGAACCTGTGACTGACGTGACCGTTCCGCTCAACCAAGACACGTCCACGCCCCAGGCTTCGTCCAGAAGGCGCATACGCATCTTCAAGACGGGCGACTGGTGGCATCATGCCTTGCTCGTGCTCTTGCTGCTCCTGATGTTCCTCCCATTGCTGATGATGGTGAACATCTCCTTCAAGACGCTGGCCCAGTTCTCGGTCAATCCATACGGCGTCACGTTGCCGTTGCACCCCGAGAACTATGTGCGGGCGTTCGACATCATCTGGCGCTATATCTGGAACAGCTTTATCGTCAGCGGCGCCTCCGTGATCGGCGTTATCGCGCTGGCCACCATCTCGGCATGGGCCTTTGCGCGCTACCCGTTTCCGGGACGCGAGCCGCTGTTCTACATGATCCTGGCACTGCTGATGATCCCCGGCGAGCTGACGCTCATCCCCAGCTTTTTGCTGGTCAAGAGCTTTGGCCTGCTGAATACCCGCTGGGTGCTGATCCTCCCCTACATCTCGGGGGGCCAGGTATTCGCCATCTTTATCCTGCGCTCCTTCTTTGAGGCCATGCCAGAGGAGCTGTTCGAGGCCGCCCGCATCGACGGCGCCAGCGAGCTCCAGACGTTCATGCGCGTCGCGGTGCCCATGGCCAACTCGATCATCGGCGTGGTCGCCATCCTGAACATTACCGGCACCTGGAACGACCTGATCTGGCCCATGATCACGGTGAACGTCAGGCGCTTGATGACGCTTACCATCGGCCTGTACGCCTTCCGCAACGAGATGTACACCCGCTGGGGAGCGTTGATGGCGGGATACACCATCGCGTCGATCCCGATGATCATCCTGTTCGCGTTCACCAGCCGCCTCTTTGTGGAGGGGCTGGCATCGGGAGCCATCAAGGTCTGAGGAGGAAAGCGGCATCGCGAGGTGCCGCGCACAGAGACAACCACCCGCTCCGTGTGGGTGGTTGTTCTTGTGCCCACATCAATGTAGCAACCATGCGGGCCATGCCCGCTATGAATAGGTAGCGTATGCGTTCTCTGCTTCGTTTCCTGGGACTCTGGCGGGTCGTCTATCAGCGCCTCGTCTCCGAGAGCACTCTATCGTTCTCGCTGCTCTTGGGATGGGTTGTTTTTGTGGCGCTGCTCGCCGCCATCCCCATGTACACCGACGCCGTCAACCAAAAGAGCCTCAGCCGAGAGTTGGCAGGCCTGTCCTCGGCCACGCGTCCGGCGTACAGCTTTCACTTCCGCTATGTCGGCGGCTCGGGTCCCGGCGCCTCTTGGAATGAGTACGACGCCGCGCGGCAGTACCTGGCAGGGGCGGGCCCTGAGCGGCTCGGGCTTCCGCTCCAAGTCTCCATGCACTATGCCAAGAGCGACCTTTGGCAAGTCTTTCCCAGCGGGAGCCAGTACACCGCCCGCGAGATGCTCGAACGCCTGAACCTGGGCTTTGTCCGCGACCTCCAGGAAAAGGCCCAGATCGTGGAGGGCAGCTTCCCGAGCGCCTCTTCCAACCTCGATGCCCCCCTGGAGGTGCTGGCCTCCCAGGAGCTAGCCAGCGAGCTTGGCCTGCAAGTCGGCGACGAGTTGACCCTGTTCAACCCTCTGGCGCGATTTCCCGACGGCTCGCAGCGCCGCGCGGAGCTCGACGTGCGCGTGACCGGCTTTTGGGTAGCCGCGGACCCCGACGATCCCTTCTGGTACATCTCGCCGGCGTCCTTTGCCAAATCGCTGCTCCTCCCCGAGCAGACCTATGCCACGCTGGCCGCGTCTGGCGAGTTGCCGCAGGCCCTCTACAACGTGGGCTGGTACCAAGCCTACGATGGCAGCCGTGTCCGCGCCGAGGACGTATCTGGCATTTTGCGAAGGATCAGTGCGGTGCAGGCCAAGGTTAGCACCTTGCTGCCGGGAACTGGCTTGGCCGTCTCGCCGGTATCGGCGCTGCTGCGCTACC
Organism: Anaerolineae bacterium; assembly: GCA_049975585.1. Lineage (GTDB taxonomy): Bacteria > Chloroflexota > Anaerolineae > UBA1429 > UBA1429 > DAIRUQ01. The sequence goes on along the minus strand of JBNGEB010000172.1, from coordinate 2,064 downwards.
AGCGCGCCGCCAGCACCCAGGCGCTACAGCTATTCGTTTTCCTGGTGCCGTTCATTGGCCTGGTCATCTACTTTATCATCACCGTGGCCGGCGGGGCGGTGGATCGCCAGCGGCTTGAGATTGCCCAACTGAAGAGCCGCGGCGCCACCACATCCCAGGTCTTTGGGATCTATGTGCTGCAGGCCTTGCTAGTAGGCGCCGTCGCCTTTTTGCTGGGGCCGTCCATCGGCCGTCTGATCGCCGAGGCTATCGGCGCCACCTATGGCTTTCTCTCGTTCACCGCCCGCGAGGATCTCAACGTGGCCATCACGGACATATCGCTGGGCTATGCCGCCATCGGGGTGGGCGTAGCGGCCCTGGCCACCGTGCTGCCGTCCATCGGTGCCTCGCGGCTTACGGTGGTGGGCGCGCGACGCGAATCGGCCCGCAATGAGCGTTCGCCCTTTTGGCAACGCGCCTATCTGGATCTGCTGCTCATGGGCATCGCGGGCTATGGCTACTATCTGCTGCGGAACCAGGGTTACCTGGTCACCCTCCAGAACGGCCAAGAGACGACGCCCTACAGCAACCCGTTGCTCTTTCTGGCGCCGGCCATCTTTGTGACGGGGGTCGGCCTCTTTGCCGTGCGGGTGTTCCCAGCCATCATGCGTCTGCCCGCGTGGCTCTCGGCGCAGACGACCAGCGTCTCCTGGTTGCTGGCTCTGCGCAATCTCACCCGAACGAGCGCGTCGCAGGTCGGCCTCTTGCTGATTCTGGTGCTCACCACGGCGCTGGGGACGTTCACCGCATCCGCAGCGCGCACCATCGATGACAACACCATTAGCCAGATCCGCTACCGCATCGGCAGCGACCTGTACCTGCGCGAGGGCGTGGGCCTGCAGGAGCTGGCTTCTGCCGATCCTGAGGATGAGGCCATCCAGATCTGGGCCATCCTGCCAGTACACGACCACGTCAAGGCGGAAGGACTCGAGGCCGTAGCGCGTGTGGGCACCTTCCCCGCCCGGGTACGAGCGGGCGGCACGGTTCTCGAGGGGCGGCTGTATGGCATCGACCGCCTCGATTTCCCCAACGTCGGGTTCTTCCGCGAGGATTTCGCGCGCCAGACGCTGGGGGACCTGATGAACGCGCTAGCCCTGCATCGCGATGGGATCATCGTATCGGAAGAGGTCCTGTCGCGGTCGGGGCTCCAAATGGGCGACGTGATCCCGCTAGGCGGGCTGGACCCCATGGGCTCCGCCACCAGCCCGTTCACCGTTGTCGGTACCGTGCGCTACTTTCCGACGGCCTATCCCTCCGAGGGTCATGTCTTTGTCGCCAATCTCGACTATATCTTTGAGCAGTTGGGCGGCGAGGTGCCGTACGATGTCTGGAGCAGCGTTGCGCCCGACGCCGACACCGAGACGATCCTCAGCGACCTGGAAGAGCTGGGGTACAAGGTGCTCGGATACGAGGACGCGCGGGCGACCATCGCCGAGGCCCAACGCAATCCAGAGCGGACGGGGCTATTCGGGTTCCTTTCCATCGGATTCATCATCACCATCGGGCTGAGCATGCTAGCGCAGATCATCCACGCGCTGCTCTCGTTCCGACGGCGGTTCATCCTGTTTGGCATGGTACGCGCCATCGGCCTCTCCAAAGGGCAGCTTGCGCTGTCGCTGAGCGCCGAGCTGGCCCTGATGACGACCATTGGCATCGGACTGGGCCTGTACGTCGGTCTGGTCGCCAGCCAAGTTTTCGTCCCGTTCCTGCAGATGGGCTACAGCGAGGCGGCGCTGGTGCCGCCGTTCGTCGTAACCATTGCCTGGGCCGACGTGGCCAAGGCCGTCGCCGCCATGTTGGTGACCTCTCTGGCCACCAACGCCGGCGTGATCGCCTTCCTGTCACGGATCCGTATGTTCGAGGCGTTGAAAATGGGCGAAGCCCTCACCTAGCCCCCGGCGCTATCTGCCGCGCGGCCTAGGCGAGGACAATGTAGCAAGAGGCATCCTTCACGAAGGGAGAAAGCATGTTGACCACGTATCGCGCGGGAATCATCGGGTGCGGCGGCATCGCCCGCGCCCACCT
>JBNGEB010000171.1:0-5325 GCA_049975585.1 Anaerolineae bacterium | reverse complement strand
TTGCTTGGGATTGTCGCGCGAGGATCAGGCCTCCGTTGTTATGCTGTCACGCGAGGGCCGCTCAGTAGTAGATGGTCCGGGCGTAGGCCGGAAGCTGACGAGCTGGGTACTGGAGGGCAACGATCAAGAAGCGTGCCAGCTTGTGGAGGAACGTTTGCGCGCCCATGGTGCGCAAGATAGCCCCATTCCTGCGGCGCGTCTTTTGGGGCAAACCGCACAGGCACCCGCCGATGTGCTTGTCCCAGCCGTTCGTCGCGATGCCACGGCAGGCAGCGTCCTCCAGACGGCGCTCGCACGTGACGTCCAGGAGCTGCTCTTCCGCCTCGTGGGTGTCCCGCTGGATGAGGATCCGGAGGACGTCCATCGCGCTCGCGTCGTGACGCGGCGGCTGCGAGGCTTGTTCCGTACCTTTGGCAATCTGCTCCAGCTCGAGTCGACGCCCGAATGGCTGGACGAACTCGCGTGGCTTGCCGACCAACTCGGTCCCGTCCGCGACGCCGACGTGATGCTGCAGCGTCTGGGAGAGACCTCCCTGATGCTGCGTGTGGAGGACCGTCCCGCTGCGGAAGCCATCATGGCTCGACTCGCGGATAGGCGAAGGCAATGCTGGGGCGATCTGATGAACGCGCTGCGGTTGCCACGATGCGTGACGCTGCTCGACGGCCTTGTGGCATTGGCGAGCGAAGGGTTGCCGCTCGCGTCAAGGGCTCAGGGTCCCGCAGCTTTTGTCCTGGCCAAGCACACGCATAAGCGCTGGCGCCGTTTGAAGCGGCGTGTCAAGCAGATGCCTCCGGACCCTTCCGAGACCGACCTCCATCGTACTCGCATTGCTGCCAAGCGTATGCGCTATGCATGCGAGACTGCCGCGCTAGCCGTGGGTGAACCAGCGACGCTTCTGGCGGATGAGGTGGGGGCACTCCAGGACATGCTGGGCGCGCATCAGGATGCTGTCGTGCTCCGCGACTGGTTGCGCCACGTGGCGAGGGAGAATCGCGACTTGGCCCTGGCAGCGTCCGAGCTGGCCGGTATCGAGGCGGCGCGCATGAATGCGACCGCTGCGAGGTGGCGCGAGATCTGGAATGCGGCGGATCGCAAGCGGCTCCGGCGTTGGATGCGTCGCTAGGGTCCGCACGCTTTCTACGCCTATGCTGCAATGGCTTGCACCAAGCAGGGCCTAACGCAGCCGAGGATTGGTGAGCGTCTCCAGGCCCAGTCCCAAGAAGCTGAGTGCGAGGCAGACCAGAGCGATGGCGAAACCCGGTGGAAGCACCCACCATTGCCACGCATCTCCCAAAAAGAGGGCCGGATAGCGCGAGGCCTGCGATAGCGTCATCCCCCAGCTCTTGACGGCTGGATTCCCCAGTCCCAGGAAGCTCAGTCCCGCCTCAGCGACGATGACGTGCTGCATTTCGCGCACAAAGCGCGTAAAGGCCATCGGAAGCGCCGCGGGCAGCAGGTGCCTCGTCAGGATGCGGCCACGGGTCGCTCCAATGGCGCGCGCTGCCAGCACATATCCGCTTGTCCGTTCAGCCAGGACGGCAGCATGGACGATGCGGGCCACGCTGGGCCAGCCGAACAAGCTGAAAAAGAGCCACAGGGTGCCTATCCCAGGCCTCGTGAAGGCGGCCATGAGTACGATCAGGGGGAACCGCGGGACAGCGATCAGCAGATCCACCAGACGCATGAGCGCCCCGCCCAGTCGCGGGTAGGCTCCGGCGGTTACCCCCACAAGTGTGCCAAGGAAGCAAGCGGCCAGTGCCGCTGTCGCCCCTAGTCCGAGCGAGACGCGAGCACCATGAAGCAACTCTCCCAGGAGGTCTTGGCCCAGATCGTTGGTGCCGAGGGGATGCGCTCGCGAGGGAGGTGCGAGCGGATCGAATAGATCCTGGGATGTATGGGGATAGATCGCTGGACCTATGATGGCGATGAGAGCCAACGCTAGAAGTAGCGGTCCGCCGATACGGGCCAGGGGGTGACTGGCCAACGCCTTGACAAGTATGCGGAGGCTCATGCGGTGCGGACTCGCGGGTCTAGCAATCTGTGGGCCAGGTCGCCAACCATGTTCGCCAGCAGTACCGCCAGCATCGTGACAAGGAACGCTCCTTGGAGCAGTGGGTAGTCTCGAGCGACGCTGGCTTCCACGATGGCCGAGCCCATTCCCGGATAGGCAAAGGTGACCTCGATCATCATGGCGCCCATGACGATGAACCCGAAGCGCATGGCCACCAGGCTGATGATGGGGAGCAGAGCGTTAGGGAGGGCGTGTCGAAGCCGCAAGGTTCTCTCTGAAAGGCCCTTGGCGCGTGCAGCCAGGATGTACCCTTCGCCCAGCACCTGCACCATGGCGTTACGGGTAAGGTAGTAAATATCGGACACGCCCGTTAGCACCAACGCCAGTACGGGCAGCGCCATGTGATGCGCGATGTCGAGTGCACGAGGCCATCCCGTGGCAGCCGCTAGCGTTGGCGAAATCGCGCCGCCGAGAGGGAACCAGCCCAGCCGGTAGCCCAAGAGAACAACCAACATCATGCCGAGGAAGAATGCCGGGAATGATCCCAGAATGGCGCTTCCCGTGAGCAGGATGCTATCGATGGGTTGCTGGCGATGCCACGCCGAGTAGGTGCCCAGAACGATGCCTAGGAGCACGTTCAGCGTGGTGGCGATCCCCACGAGGGAGAGGGTCCAACGCAGACGGACCGCCAACACCTGCGCAACCGGGGCGTTGCAGGATATGGACCAACCGAGGTCTCCTCGTGCCAAGCCCATGATATAGTCAGCGAACTGGCGAGCCGGTGGCTTGTCGAGGCCATAGTAGGCGATGATGCGAGCCCGCTGATCATCGCTCAAGGGGATAGGTAGCGCATCGGGCGAATCCAGATTCGCCAAGGGATCACCGGGCATGAGGCGCGGCAGAAAGAAGTTCAGCACCACGACGAGCAGCGCAGTGATCGCGTACTGAGTCATGCGGCTACCCATTAGGCTCCTTGTGCGCTGGTCTAGTGAAGACAAGGGCCGGGCACACCCGCGCCCGGCCCTTGCCGTTGCTGGATTCTAGGGGCGTGCCGATTCCGGCAGATACATCAGCTTGTTGGCCGCTAGGGGGATGCCCAGGCCGATGCCGCCCTCGGTGAAGAAGGGCTTCACCGCGCCCTTGCGGTACACGTGCCACATCAGCGGGTGCCACAAGGGCAGGACGGGCAGATGCTCCGCCAGGATGGTTTGGACCTCCCATACCTCTTGCTGGCGCTTCTCGCGGTCCATCTCAGCATTGGCTTCCGCATAGGCTGCTGCGAACTCGGGGTGGTCCCAGGTAGTCCATGGCGATGGGACTGTCATGTTGGGATTGGCAATGCCCCCATGTCCAGAGATGAGCAGATCATAGTTGCCTTCACGCAGCAGGCTATCCACCGTCGTACGATCGCCCATCTGAATGGTGATGTCAAGTCCAACAGCCTCCAGATACCCTTCGATGAGCTCGGCCTCGCGCGCGTAGGGCTCGGTGGTCACCAACGTGAGGGAGGTCCCCTCTGCGCCTTTGCTGGCAAGGATGCTGCGCGCGGCCTCAGGATTGTAGGGATAGCTTGGGAGGTCCGGATTGCACCAGTACGTGTCAGGCGTGAGGCCGCCGGTGCTCGCGACGATGGCCCCTCCCAGTTGCGCGCGGTCCACGATCTCCTGACGGTTGATGGCTTGGGCGATGGCCTGTCGCACTTCCACTTGGTCAAGGGGCGGGCGCTCAAGGCCCATGAATAGCTTTAGGACCCAGTAGCTCGGTCCCTCGATGATGGCAAGGTCGTCGCTCTTGCGTAGCTCCTCGACGGACGACACCGCTTTGCCGGTAAAGTGGGCCGCGTCGATCTCGCCAGCCAGCAACGCAAGAGCGGGGTCGCTCACCTTGGCGTAGATGAGCTCGTCAACGATGGGGTGTCCCAGGAAGAAATCCGGGTTCGCCACATAGGCGTAACGCCCTTCTTCCTTTACATAGTCTTCGAGCATGTACATGCCCGTGCCGATCACGGCCTCTGCATCTAGCTTGTGGAGCGGGTCGGACACACCTTCCCAGACGTGCTGCGGGATGATGGGAAGGCTCCCGAACAGGTCGTTCAGGATACCGGGCGCTGCCTCAGTGATCTGGATGGTCACGGTATGGCCGTCATCGCCGACCTCTGCCGACGCGACGAGGTTCAGGGGCCAGCTCCATGTGATCATGCCTTCGGCAAAGCGCTCGGACATGTAGGTGTAGGTAAAGGCCACATCCTCGGCCGTCAAGGGTTCGCCATCGTGCCAGCGAACATCATCCCGGAGTTCGAACGTCCACGTCTTGCCATCGGCTGAGGCATGCCAGTCTGTAGCGAGCCAGGGGATGAACCCGTCGGCGTCCTTCCACACGAGCGTGTCAAACACCAGAGCCATCTGCAAGTAGCCGGGACCTCGCGCGTAAAAGGCGAAAGGCGAGGGATAGCCCCAATCGTCGCCCTCCCAGATGTAAACGACCGGTTCTGTGCTGGCTTTCGCAGCCGTCGGTTCGTGTGTCTCGGTCGGTAGGGCGGCCCCTGCCGTGTTGAGCCTCGACGTCTGCGGAGCACAAGCTGCGAGTGTCACGAGCAACAGAACGAGAAAAAGCGAGATGCCGGCAAAGCGACGCGTCATCGGATTATCCTCTTGCTGCTTCTTGGAAAGCTTTATGGCGCAGCGATGTGACGTGTGTAGGGCACGCCGTAGCATTCGGGGCAGACAGGCTGTCCGTCTCGTAGACGGGCGCGCGCTTCCATGACGCCCTCGCTGCATTGGCTACAACGGACGGTTCGAAAGATGCGAGCGCGCTCGGGCAGAGGCGAGTCCACCCAGCGGATGTCGAACAGCGCGTCGTCGGGCAAGGTCTGAAGCAGTTCCAGGCTCTTCTGGCGGCGCTCTACGGGCGACAGATCGTCAGCATCAGGCGGAGTCGTGACGCCATACCGCAGAGCGACGCGCACCATGCGACCGTCAGAGCGCCTACCGAAGGTAAAGACTTGCTTGCCCCAGTCGCGCAGAATGAGGTTCCCCTTGCCGGCCGTGCAGCCGGTGAGCACCTGGACCGCGTCCAGCCCGCAAGCGTCCGTCTCGGCGATGGTGACGAGCTCCTCGTCCTCCGCTCGCGAGACGTTGAGTGCCTTGAGCGCCGCCAGCGATGCCCGGTAGCCGATCAAGAGGCCGGGGCAGAAATGGCCGTGAAAGGCGATGGCGTCCTGGAGACGTCGATCCTGATCCATAGCCCTCCTTCATCCCATGCTCCTTGTTGCGACTGGTTGCAACAGCCACGCTTCGCATTATAGCAGCGTGTCG
>JBNGEB010000170.1:0-5359 GCA_049975585.1 Anaerolineae bacterium | reverse complement strand
CACCCACGCCACCACGCCCGCGCCCTGATACTGAAGCGACTTCATGCCGTCCTCCTCGCTTATGATGCTCACGTCGCCCACGCCTCGGCCTCGAAATGCGCAGATAGCCTACGCCTCCAGCAGGCGCCATTCTAGCCGGGCAGCCTCAAGATGTCATGCTAACGTGCGTTCCAGGCTCAAGGCCGGTCTGTGCTATGATGCACGTATGCGGTTCAGGATGGAGGTCACGTATGGACGTCGTCACTGCCATAGGGCCGGGCACTTCTGCCAAGCGCGAAGTCGAGGATCTGCGCAGCGAGATGACGCAGACGATCGGCAGCGCCATGGCTTTGATCGGCGCCGTCACCACTTGGCTGCTCACGCCGAGTTTCCGATTTGAGGCCGCCCCCTTTTCGCTGGGCATGCTCTTGCTTGGCACCGGCGTCGTTGCGCTGTTCTTCGCGCGCCGCCAGCCCCTCGTCTCGCGACTGGGACTCGCCGTGGGATCATCGCTGCTTTTGGTGTTGCAGCTATACCATGGCCCATCGCCCCAGTTTCCCGCCTATGCGGTGTTGCTGGTGGCGGCCAACGGGATCGTGCACCCCCTCTGGGGCGTACTAGTCGCGGGGAGCGCCACGTTGGGCTTGGCCTTGATCACGCCTGGCTGGCCCGACATGCTTGCCCCAGCCGCGCCGCTTTGGCTTGCCAGCGCCCTGACCATCCTTTCAGCACGTACGCTCTGGACGGCCCTCACCTGGTCCTGGCGGAACCAACAGCGAAGCCAGGAGCTTCTCTCGCAGCTGCGCTACCGGCAGGGCGAGCTGAACCGCACCAATGCCGCCCTCGTCGAGGCCTCGCGACGGCTGCAGCGCGTCACGCAGCAGCTTGCCGTAGAACGAGCTCGCGCCGAGGAGGCTCGCCAGATGAAGGAGCGCTTTGCCGCCAACATCAGCCACGAGCTCCGTACGCCCCTCAACCTGATCCTCGGCTTTAGCGAGATGATGTACCTCCGCAGCGACGTCTATGGCGACATGGACTGGCCCATGACGCTTCGCCGCGATATCCGCCAGATCTACCAGAGCAGCCGGCAGCTCCTGGACCTGGTCAACGATGTGCTGGACCTCGCCCGCATCGACGCCCTCCAGTTCCCTCTGAGCAAGGAACTATCTGATCTCGGGGACGTCGTTCGCGAGGCCGCGGACACGGCCGCTGATCTCCTGCGCGGGACGAACGTAGCCTTGCGGGTCGAGTTGCCGCGCTCGTTGCCTCCGTTCTCCTTTGATCGCACCCGCATCCGGCAAGTGTTGCTCAACCTGCTCAACAACGCCTCTCGTTTCACCAAGGAAGGATCCATCACCATCCGCGCCGAGCGAGACGGCGATGAGGTCCTGGTGACAGTCGAGGACACCGGCGTCGGCATTCCGCCCGATCGCCTGGATGACATCTTTGAGGAGTTCCGTCAGGTGGACATGTCGCCACGGCGCCAGCACGGGGGCGCAGGCCTCGGCTTGGCCCTCTGCAAGCGCTTTGTGGAGCTCCACGACGGGCGCATCTGGGCGGAGAGCGAGCCAGGCGTTGGCAGCACGTTCCGGTTCACCTTGCCCCTGACCGAGCTGGCCGGTCCGACCGGCAGACGTGAGACCATCGTGCCGCCCCGACCCACGGAGGAGCCCGAACCGCATCTCCTTCTCCTGGACCCCGACCCTGGCGTCGGCACGATGCTGCGCCGGTATCTCAAGGACACGGCCATCCTCCAGGCCCGCGACGCCGCCCAGGCGCGCGGCATGATCAACGAATGGCGCCCCAAGGCCGTCCTGGTCAACACGCCGCCTGGGCAACGGGCTCTACCCCAGCTCTGGCAGCTCGCCGAAGAGATCATGCCGCCGCAAGTGCCCCTGCTTGCCTGCGCCCTACCCAGCACCGCCTGGCTCGCGGCCGAGGCCCACGTGCAGAACTCGCTCTCCAAGCCCGTCACGCGGGAACGCCTGCTGGAGGCCCTGCGCACGGCCCTGCCCGAGGAGCGGCTCGCGGACGGACGCCCGCCGCGCGTGCTCGTCGTGGACGACGATCGAGGCTTTGTGCAGATGATCGAGCGCTACTTGGAGACCGCGACGTGTAGCTTTGAGGTGATGCGCGCCTACAATGGCGCTGAGGCGATGCGGCGCATCCAGCAAGGGCCTCGACCCGACGTCGTGTTGCTGGACCTCGTCATGCCCGTGATGGACGGGTTCGCTTTCCTGGAGCGCGTGCAAGGGGATGAGGCTTACCAGGACCTGACCATCATCATCGTGACGGTCACCAGCTTCGTCGAGGAGATGCTGGCGCACCGAGGCAGCGAGATCACGCTGGTGCGTCGTCAGGGCCTGCGCCCTTCGGAGGTGCTGTCCTACCTGCAGGCGCTGCTCGACGCGACCCAAGCGAGCTATCCCAGCGATGCCGCTGTACCACCTGAACTAGCTGGTCCCTCATAACCGGCTTGGCGATATAGTCCACAGCCCCCAAGGAGAATGCCAAGCTCGGCTGGTCCAGCACCGAGCAGATGATCACCGGGATATCGCGGGTAGCAGGGCGGCTCTGCAGGCGCTGGAGCACCTCCCAGCCATCCTGGTCGGGCATCATCACATCTAGGACGACGAGATCGGGGTGGAGCGTCTCTACGAGGACCACGCCCGACTCGCCGCTGGTGGCCTCGTACACGTCATAGGGTTCGCCCCACAGGTAACGCCGGAATAGCTCTGCCAACCCTTGGTGGTCATCGATCACCAGCACAGATGCAGACGTCGCCTGACCAAGGCGCAGCGTGACGGTGAGATAGCCCTCGCCAGTCTCGCTAGCTTGCCAACTGCCGCCCAGCCGCGCTATCAAGTGCTCGGCAGTCTGCGGGAGGCGGTAGGTCTCGGCCGGCTCCCGTGTCGGCTCGCCCTCTTGGCATCGAAGGAATCTGACCGTGAGCACCAACTGGTCGGCAGCCACCTGTCCCTCGATCTTGAGGGAAGATCCCTGACAGGGCGACTCCAGAGCGTGGCTCACGACGGTCAACAGAGCTTGACGGACCAGCACCCGCTGAGTCTGAATGGCGCCTTCCTCCGCAGAGACCTTCAGCGCAATGCCTCGCTCGGCAGCGAGCTTGGCCACCGCGCGACAGGCGCCCTGCAAGAGCTGCGAGACGGTCACGTGGCTGGCGCCCTCGCTAGCCCGTTCCACCTCGCGATCCAGCAGCTCCACCCGGCTCTGGCCGCCTTGGGAAGCTCGCCCTGACGCGCGCTCTAGGAGAAGCGCGGCCAAGTCCCTCTCTGCCTTTTTGAGGTCGCGATACGCCTGCCTTTCGGAGACGGCCAACTCGAGGGCCACCTCCTGCACCGTCAGCCCCTCAACATAGTGCAGATTAATAACGCTGTAAGAACGCGAACATGATGCTCGGAACCGCCCACGCTCAGGCGGGCCGAGTTCTTCCAGCGCCTCCAATACGGTAGCGCGAAGCGCCCCCATGCGGCCCTCCGAACCTGTCGAGAGCCCCAGCGGCAACCAGGCGAGCAACTCGTGCTCCCGCAGGTACTCATAATCATAGAGGTGCGCCAGCAGATCGTGCAGCTCGTCGGTCGCTCGCTGGAGGTCGCGACTCGCACTCTCGGCTGATTCGGCCATGAGTCTCCCTCGCCCATCGGTGCGCCTACCGATTGCATTATAGGGCAGCGTGCCGAGTCGTCCAACGGGACGCCTAGGCCCCCAGGGCCTGTCTGGGGCCATTTTGTCAGGCCGCTGTCAGGTAGATGTCGCACATGCCTATTGCGAAACGTCCTCGTAAACATTATCATGTGAATATAGGGCCGTTATCAAAGGTGAGCGGGCCAGCTACCATCAAACGTCCGTAACGGCCCCGATGGTCGCGCAGCGAGCTCGGCCCCTCGCAAAGTTGCAACAGGAGGAAACGAAATGAAGCGCACGCGAAGAGAATTCCTACAGCTATCGGCCATCGGCCTGGTGGGCGCCGCCGTCGCGGCCTGCGCGCCCGCCGAGCCCACAGCAGCCCCCGCTGAGCCTACAGCAGCCCCCGCTGAGGGCGCAGAGCCCGCCGCCCCCACATTCGAGGGCAAGGTGGAGATGTGGGTCCAGGCCTACACGCCCAGCGAGGACATGACCAAGTCGGAAGACAACCCGCTCCCACACGATGAGGCTCAGGCCATCGCCGACCGGTACATGGAAGCGAACCCCGGCGTCGAGATCGAGCTGATTCGCAAGCCGGCCGGCGTGGCCGACCACGAGTGGATCGTCACCCAGCAGCTTGGCGGCACCATCCCCCACGTGGTTTGGTCGCAGTCGGTCTGGATCCAGGACGAGCTGGCCAAGGGATGGTGGATCCCCCTCGATCCCTACTTTGAGGAGCCCAACCCCTACGTCGCCGAGGGGCAGCCCGGCAGCGACCGCTGGCTGGATCTGTTCTACGAGGTGCCCACCGAGGCCAAGCGCGCCCCTGACGGCAAGCTCTATGTCCTGCCGCTGGACCTGGTCACCACCTTCTTTTTCTACAATGCCGACGCGTTCAAGGAAAAGGGCGTCGAGGCGCCCACCACTTGGAGCGAATGGATCGAGGCCCAGGAAGCGTTCATGGATGGGGACATGTACCCCAATGCCTGGGTTGGCTGGTACGAGAGCCAGGTCGGCGCCATGCTCTATGCCAAAAAAGAGCCCGAGATCAACCCCGACGGTGGCGTCGTCACCATGCAAGAGATCTGCTGCGCCATCAAGGACGGCCTCTACCTGGGCTCGAATCCCGAGTACCAGGAATGGCTCAAGTTCGTCAAGCAGCTCATCGGCTACTGCGTGCCCGACTGGGCCGCCGAGGGCGTGGATTTCAACAACAAGTGGCTCAACAAAGAGGTGGCCGTCTTTGAGGACGGTAGCTGGCGCTTTGGCCTCACGCGGGCCAACCCACTGGTGGACTTTGAGTGGGGCTCCTTCTACGTGCCCACCATCATGGAAGAGGATAGCCCGTACGCCATCGGCAAGAGCGCGCCGCCCATCGGCGGCGCTACCGCGGCCCAGTGGGCCGTGGCCACTCGCGCGGAGAAGGATGGCGTGCTGGACGCGACCATCGACGTGCTCAAGTTCTACTCGGCGCCGCAGAACGCCGGCCCCATGATCGACGAGCTGGCCCAGTTCCTGCCCAACATCAAGGGCGTAGATGTCAACCCGGAGCTCAAGGAGCCGCTGCGCGCCATCACCGAGGGCCTGGGCGAGGCCGGCATGATCACGTACCCGGACAAGATCGGCACCGAGTACCGTGAGAACCTGACCTACATCTGGACCGACTGGAAGACGGGCGTCACGACGCTGGAAGAGACCACGCAGAAGATCGACGAACTCTTTAACACCTACGCCG
>JBNGEB010000169.1:0-5412 GCA_049975585.1 Anaerolineae bacterium | reverse complement strand
CCTTGAAGCCGCACTCTAGCGCCAGCCCAGGCCAGAACATGTCTTCTACCTTGCCGCTCCCGGTGAGGGACCGCATATGCGTCGAGACGGCGTTGCAGCCATATCGCTCTCGCAGGGCGTCAAAGGCGAGATACGCCGAGGCGGTGCGGATCACCTCCTCGCGGGTCGTGTCGGTGAACGCCGCGGCTTCTCGGATCCAGTCGTCGGCGATCGCCTCGGCTCGGGCACGATCGGCCTCTGCAACGGCCTGGTAGAACTCCTCTGGCGGCACCCTTTCTATCTCAACACCGAGCGAAGCCTTCAATGCCTGCGCATACCGCTCGTTATAGTCCGCTGGGAACTCTTTTTGCAAGTCGCCTTGGTAATCCACCTGCGCCAGATACGGATTCGGGGACACGGACAGGATCCTGCTGCTCTTCAACCGGCTGATAGCGACCACCACGCGGATTTTGCCCAGGAGGTCATCGTACATGGCCCGCGGGAGCTCCGTCACGCCCCGCCGATCTAGCTGGGCCGTGACGATGCGCCCCTTGCCGTAGGCAGGCCCCCCAACAAGGACGCTGTCTGGCTCGCTCCCAGTCGCATAGAGCTTGTAGGGGATGTTCATCCACTCGAACAAATTATAGACCACGATGGTAGGCAGCCCGCTCAGGGCCAGGCCATAGAGCCGGCTAGCGCCCACAATCAGCACGCCATCCAGATCCGCCTTGCGATCCTCGAGCTCGTTCAGCACGCTCTCGGGCGTGCACTGAGCCTCCGTCAGATCCCGCGCGATGAACTCCACATCGGGAACGTCGTCTCGGAGCTGACGCAAGAGATCCTCGTTGCTCAGCAGATCGCGGGGGACGTTCCCGGCCCCCACATAGCCAGGGGATGTGAATACAGTGAAGATCTTTGTCATGGTGGTCATCTTGACCTCCTCGCTGTGCGAGCGCAAAGACGCCAGCTCTGGTCGTGCAGCTCTCGCATGGCGCTAGCACAACGCCGCCTATACTGTCCCTGCGCTCTCATGCCACATCGGTTCGTCGGGGAGTGCCGTTGGACCTCAGCCAAGAGGAAAGTTCTGAGGAAAGCCGAGACTCTAGCGGCGACCCTCGTCCAGACCAGCATAGGCCGCGGCGCAGTTGGTGTCAATGTGTCTGCCGCCTCAAGAATGAAAACAGGACCGTCTTTTGCACATCCATGGCGGCAGAGCGACCTGCCCACAGGCCGCCATCAGGCCTCTCGGCAACGTCGGCTCAGTCTCGCCCCTCGAGGATGCGTTCCACCGACTCTATCGGCAACCAATGACCCACCAGCGGCTGGGATGCATCCGGCTGAGACTGCTGCCACGAGGCGTACACCGCATCATCCGTCACAAGCGTCGAGACGTAACGGCTGCAACCCGTCCCCCAGGGCGACACGAACAACGGTGCATGCAGCGAGAGACGCTGCACCGTTGGGAAATCGCCGTCATAGCCCCAAGCCAGGCCGCCCAGCTCCTCGCACGAGTACCCACGCGGACGTCGCACCGCCGCCCCATGCTGCTCGTGATGCCGCAGGCACTCGGCGCCATCGTAGAAATAGAGCGACATGGGCGGTAGATCGCGGAACGGCCCCAAGGCCGGCACCGGCAACCTGTCCGTAATCCGCGTCGCTGCCACATCCCACACCGGCCCCCGCTCCAGCATGCTGTCCGTCACCGTAACGAAAGCCCTCTCGCCAGCGGCTCTCACGGCCAGACCCGTGTTCGAGCTGGACCACGCAAAGGGATGCGAGCAGTAGATCATGGCAACCCCGGATGACGGATGCTCGAACACCACGGGATCCTTCACGTGCAGCACCTCTGGCCTATCCGAGACTAGCGCTGGTTCCATCGAGCCGGGATCGAGCTCCGCCAAGTCGCCGGCAGCTATACGATCGATGGACCACACCCCCGTGCCCGGCTTTTGGTAGTCACGAACGGATGCAGGATAGGGAATATCCTTCTCGCTAGAGACATACAGCTCCCAACCATCGCCGAGCCTCCGCAGGGCCGAGCCTTCGATAGATAGCACCCGCACCCCAGACGCGCTCAAGTCCGCCTTGCTGAACGAGACGACCTTGTCGAACGCTCCGAAAAAGCTGGCGGACGCCATGACACACAGCTCCAGACCGCGCGGGCCCCCCGAGACCCCTGTCCGCGAATCGCCCTCGTTGCGATAGCGCCCCACCAGGTAAAAGGTACCATCGCTCGCCTGCACCACATTGCCCCCGCCGAACCAAAACCCACTCGCCTTCCGGTAAGGCGCCACCAGCCTCTTGGCCTCGGCCTGGTCCACCAGGGCCGTGGCCAGCCTCACCAATCGCTCCTTGAATCCCTTCCCCAACGACTCTTGCATCTCCGACATCCCCTCTCTCCACCCCAAGCACCTAGACGCCGTGCCCCGCAAACTCGTGCGGCAAGCCCATCCTACTGGCGCCAAAGCCTCCACGCAATCGCTGCCCCTTGGTCGAGCGGGCGAACTCGCAGACGAAGCGGGCTTGGCGCTGCCAGAGCACCCATACACACCGGCCATGAGCGACACCAGTTGTCGCGGGATAGCTGGCAGACGGAACGGACGGTAGAACCCGTCCCGTTTGGGGGAAGCATGCAAGGCTCGAAGCGGTTCCGCATCCTTGAGCAACGGCCCATCCATCGTGAGGCCTTTGTTCACCCCTAACCTGACGTCGGCCTGATTGTGATGGATAACCCCAATAAGCCGAGATTGCCCCTGCAAGTGGCGGATCGCCGCGTACCAGAGATGCCCGCTGAGGTGCACGCCGAGGAGGGATCCATACGCTATCTGGAAGCGCGCTGCCTCCTGATCACACGCGACGCGGGCAGTAGAGGGGTGTCGAGACCTACCGAGTGAGAATCCTGCGTCGATGGCGGCTCGGCGACCTAGCTCGACTTGGCCGCGAGGACATCCTCCGTCGTCAACCAGCCGCGCCCAGGGAAAAGCCGCGCTACCTGCGGCGCAAAGAGCGGCGATGAGCTAAGGAGCCCCGGCTCGTCATCGGCGATGACACGGCCCTCGCTAAGCAACACGACGCGCTCGGCGACCTGGGCAACGAGCTCCACATCGTGCGTCACCAGCAAGATGGCCATGCCCTCAGCCTGCCAGTGCTTTAGCAAATCGGCTAACACGCGCTTGGCCCGATAATCCAAGCCGCGGGTGGGCTCGTCGAGCATCAGCACCTGGGGACGCGTGACGGTGATGGCCGCCAGGGCAACGCGCTGACGCTGCCCCACGCTCAGATCACGCGGGTAACGGTTCTGCACATCCTGGAGCCCAAGAGTCTCCAGCAGCGCGTCCGGGTTCAAAGGTGGCCGCTGAAGCAGGCCATGATTCCGCAGCGTCACCGCGAGCTCCTCCGATACGGCATCGGCAAAGAGCAGATCGTCCGGCGTCTGGGGCAAGTAGCCGATCTCGCGGCAGATATCCGCAGCGTCTCGTCCGACGAGGGAGCGCCCGTCCAGCCTAACCTCGCCCCGCCGCGGCTGCAGCAGCCCCACCACACACCGTAGCAACGTTGTCTTGCCGGAACCGTTGCGCCCCATGAGCGCAACCAGCTCTCCCGCGCCAAGGCGAAGGTCCACGTCACGCAACACTGGCTCGCCGTTGTAGGCAAAGCTCAGCCCATCCACCTGAAGGAGATCACGCTGGTTCCGTTCAGGTGTCTCGCGTGGACCCGCCTCTATGCTCGCAGTGCGCGCAAAGGATCGGCCCTCCTTGATCGTGAGCGGCAACGGCGACCACCCGAAGGCTTTCCCCACCTCTACCAGAGGCGGGACCAAAGGGATCCTGAGCAACACATCTCGCGGCGGTCCGCTCAAGACGGGCTCGCCGGGCTCCAGGTACACGAGCTGGTCCACATAGGGAAGCACACGCTCCAAGCGGTGCTCAGCCATGACGATGGTGAGCCCTAGGTCCTGGTTCAGCCTGACGAGAGCCTGCAGCACCTCCTCGGCCGACTGAGGATCCAGTTGCGAGGTGGGTTCATCCAGCACCAACACCCGCTGGCGCTGAGCCAGTGCCGCGGCAATGGCGACCCTCTGCTTCTCGCCGCCAGAGAGCTCTGTCAGCTTCCGATGGCGTAACCCGGTCAGTCCCAAGAGCTGTAGCACCTCGTCGACGCGCAAGCGCATCTCGGCCCTTGGCAAGGCAGCGTTCTCCAAAGCGAACGCCACCTCATCCTCGACGCAATCCAGCACGAACTGCACCTCAGGATCCTGAAACACGAACCCTACCACGCGGCTCAGCGCTTGAGGGCCAGCCGCAATCGGATCGTGCCCAGCCACTTTAACGTCCCCGCGCACCGATCCCCCACTAAAGTGGGGCACCAGCCCGTTGAGGCATCGCAACAGGGTGGACTTGCCCCCTCCCGATGGGCCCGCCACGAGCACGAACTGCCCTTCGGGGATGGCCAGCGTCACGTCATCGAGAGCCGGCCCGGCTTGGCCCGGGTACAAATAGCTCAGATGCTCCACATGGATAAAGGCAGGATCTTGCACTCTGGTAGCACGGCATGCCGTGCCCTTGCTCTCACGCAAACGAGCCGTACGATCCGGCACCATCGGTTCATCGCCTCCTAGGATCCACGAGTAAGGCTATGCGTCCGCGAGCCCTTTGCCTCGGTCGGTCGTTGTCCGATGCCGACGGCGTACAGCAGCGGCGTCAGCAGCCCCAGGAGAGCGACGCCAACCAATGGATTGAACCTAGGCCAACTGAGCTGGGGATAGGGGCTATAGTCCAGCAGGGCTCGCTGGGACAGCAACACGGCCAGCGTCACCAGGCAGCCGAGCACAACGGCGGTATCGCGCGCATTCCATGTCCAGCGCCGATAGACGGTGCGCTCCACCGAGCGACCCGCAAGGTATAACGAGGCCCTGAGCAGGCCAAGAGCCAGCGCCAGAGCGACCATCGATGCCACACGCGCCTGCGGAAGCAACAAATAGCCAAGCCATCCGGCCAAGAGCGTCAGCAGCCCTAATCCCAGCACCAGTTGGACGCGAACCGAGTGCTCGCGCTTGGCGATGGTAGCATACCCGCGCGCCACCATGGCCTCCGCTAGCCCCAAGGCGCGCTCCAGAGCACCCACGAGCAGCGGCGTGACGATAGGCAGCCAGTCTCGCAAGCCCTTGACACGATGTCCGCGCACGGCCTGGGCCTCGCGAATGCGCTGGAGGTTCTGCGCCGCCTGCGGCACAAAGCTCATGGCGATAGAGACCACCACGCCGCTCTCTTTGAAGGCCTGGGGCGTTAGATGGAGCACATCCCTTGCCGAGAGCGTACGGTTAAAGGCGGCAAAGCCGCCGAATACGATAGCCAAGTTCAGCCCGTTGATGGCCCCATAGACTAACGCCTCCAGGGTGATGGCGCCTCCTAGCAGCGGCACCCACGCCGGGAC
>JBNGEB010000168.1:2267-5444 GCA_049975585.1 Anaerolineae bacterium | reverse complement strand
TACCGAGACCATCGCCTGGCGCGTGCACAACTATGGGGAGACGGCCGCCGACGTCCGCGTCGAGGTGGACCTGCCCGACGGTTGGGAGCTGGTCTCGCTGGATCGCGCGGCGTTCACCGTGGCGCCCGGCGCCTGCAAAGACGCCGTGGCGACCGTCACCGTCGGCCCCATCGACGAGGATATCGACGTCTCTGTGGGCGCGACGTTGCTTCTGGACGGCACGCCCAACGACGTGGCCCGCATCTACTACCGACTCGCCTACCCGCTGGACGTCCCCGAGGGCGCCCGATGGTCGGCGCACACGGCCCTGGGCGACATCCTGGCCAACGACCAAGCCCGCGCCGTCCTGGCCAAGCACCTGCCGCCGACGTTGCTGCACGATCCGCGCCTCTCGGAGCCGCGCCTCCAGGCCATGCCCTTGGCCACCGTAGCGCGCTGGGCCGGCGGCCTGGTCACGCAAGAGGCGCTGCGGGCTATCCATGAGGAGTTGGTGAGGCTGTAGGAGAAGAGGGCGAACACCCAACCTCGCAGACGAGCCTGGGATTCGCCCCTACCGATGCCTTCGCGACATGTCCTGTAGGGGCGAATCCGTGCGCGGTCTGCCGCGCCGGTGTTCGCCCGACCCGTGCGCCGTCCGCCGCGCCGGTGTTCGCGTTTGCCTGCGCGCTATCGAGTCACCCATCCATCGAGGATCATCATGGCACCCTACGATCCCTTCAACCACCATCGACGTTCTACCCGATGGCGCGGCTACGACTATGCCACGCAAGGAGCCTACTTTGTCACCATCTGTATCCATGGCCGCATGCGTCTCCTAGGCCACGTCGTTGAGGCGCATCTCATCCTCAACAAAGCCGGGGTCATGGTCATGCAGACATGGCAAGCCCTGCCGACTAGGTGGCCGGATCTAGCCCTGGACGCCTTTGTGATCATGCCGAACCACCTCCATGGCATCCTCTGGCTAGGGCACGGCGAGACGCCGCCTAGCCCTCAAGACGTCAGCTATGCCGCGGGCGTTGGCAACGCCACAGCTTGTGCGCCTGCGAGGGGTACCCAGCCCAGATCGCTAGGCCGCATCGTTCAGGCTTTCAAGACCGCGAGCACCCGGGCATATGCCACCGGTGTCCGTGACCATGGATGGGCGCCCTACGAAGGCCATCTTTGGCAACGCGGATACCATGATCGCGTCGTGCGCTCCCCGCAGGAGCTCGAGGCCATTCGCGCATACATTCGCGCCAACCCGGCCAACTGGCCACACGATCCCGAGAACGTGGCGTAGGGGCCTTCGCGACATACCTTGTAGGGGCGAATCCGTGCGCGGTCCGCCGCGCCGGTGTTCGCCCTTCCAGGGCGCCGGCCCTTTCCAGGAGGCAGACGCTGGCCCCATTGCGCGCGGCCACCACTCCCGCCGCCACGCCGGCGATGCCGCTCCCCATGACGACCACGTCATACGCGCCCAACACCGGCACGTTCCGCGCGGGCTCTTGGATGGACGCGCGTCGGATAGGGACCTCGGCCTCCGAGTCGGTCGCGGTCATCACGATACTGTGCCATCGTCCGGGGGCATGGACGAGCCTTCTTAACTGGCATCTTGCGGGAATTCTAGCGAGGGTCGCGAGGTTAGCAAGGTCAAGCGCGCGTGCCGGGGCATGGCTCACTGGCATGGAATCTCTCGGGTGCCTATACTTGCTTGCGATGCTCATCTCAGGCGCAAGAGGAGGCGGCGGCATGGCACGACCCAACATCCTGCAGATCGTGGTGGACGACATGGGGTATGGCGATTTCGGCCTGTTCAACGGTGGCCTGTGCCAGACGCCGACGCTGGATCATCTAGCGAAGAACGGACTCTGCTTCACGCAGCATTACTCCGGGTCGGCGGTGTGCGCGCCGGCGCGGGCCGCCCTGCTGACGGGGCGCTATCCCCACCGCACCGGCGCCATCGACACGCTGGAGGGGCGCGGCCTCGACCGGCTGGCGCTCCGCGAGCGCACCATCGGCGACCTGCTCCAAGCGCAAGGGTACACCACCGGCCTGATCGGCAAGTGGCACAACGGGGCGTTGGATCCGCGCTACCATCCCAACCGACGTGGGTTCGACGAGTTCGTGGGCTTTCGCGGCGGCTGGCAGGATTACTACCAGTGGCGACTGGACGCCAACGGCACGGCGCGCGAGTCCGATGGGCGCTATCTCACCGACGTGTTCACCGAGGAGGCCGCGGGGTTCATCCGGCGGCATCGGGGCGAGCCGTGGTTCCTGCACCTGGCCTACAACGCGCCGCACTTTCCGTTGCAAGCGCCCGAGCAGGAGATTCAGCCCTATCGCGAGAGCGGCCCATTCACCGAGGGCGTAGCGCGCATCTATGCCATGATCCGGCGCGTGGATCGGGGCGTGGAGCAGCTCCTGGATCTCCTGGAAAAGCTGGGGCTGGCCGAGAACACGCTGGTCATGTTCACCAGCGATAACGGCCCCCAGTTCGGCGGGGAGGGCGACATGTGCACCACCCGCTACAACTGCGGCTATGCCGGGGCCAAGGGCGTCGTGTACGAGGGTGGCATCCGCGTGCCCATGATCCTGCGCTGGCCGGCGGGCCTGCCCGAGGACGGGCGCTGGAACGGCGAGACGATCCACTACTGCGACTGGCTGCCCACGTTGATGCACGCCGTCGGCGCCGAGCCCCCACGCGACCTGGCGCTGGACGGTGTGGACGCGCTGGACGCCATCCGCGGCGAGGCGACGCTGGCCGACAAGCCGCGCTTCTGGCAGTGGAACCGCTACACCCCGGTAGGGGCATCCAACGCGGCCATGCGGGACGGCGATTGGAAGCTGGTGCGCCCACGCCTGGCAGCGTCCATGTGGCTCACCGAGGCGGATCTGGCGATGGATTGCGAGCTCAAGTACGAGCCGGACAAGCACGACGAGATCGCGCGCACGCCCGAGCCCGAGCGCGAGATCCCCGCGCCGCCGCCACCTGAGCTGTACAACCTGGCCCATGACCCCATGGAGCGGCGCAATTTGGCCAAGGCCGAGCCCCAGCGGACAGCGCGGATGCTGCGGAAGCTCGAGACCTGGTTCGAGGAGGTCGAGGCGGAGCGGCGGTCCATCGAGGATGTATGGTAGGGGGACGTTGAAACGGGTGGACAGCGGGGCCAGACCAGAGGCTGGCGATATGGATGCTAC
>JBNGEB010000168.1:0-2257 GCA_049975585.1 Anaerolineae bacterium | reverse complement strand
GTGCCGTGCCCTCGCCAAACCGGTCTCTGCCGACGACCTTTGATGGCACGTACGCCTCGCGAGCAAAGTGCGGGGACGATCGCGTTTCGCGCCTAGGCCTCCTCCAGCTCCCGATGCCAGGCAGCCTCTACCTCGTGACCGAGCTCGCGCAGCAGCGAGACCACCTGGGCCACAAGATCGTCCGACACAGGTGCCTCGATCTCCCACTTGAGGTTGCCTAGCCCGCGGCTTCCCATCTCTTCGAACACTCCCAGTGCCTTGAAGCGGGGGGTGAACGAAGACTGAATGTCATCGGCGGATGAAACCTTCCTACCAAACTCGCTGAAAACCACGTTCACTTGCTGGTGCCATGATTCGGTTGAGGGATATCCTTGCACGAAAGACGTCCGCCGTCCCAATAGATCCACTCGCATCGAGTACCCTCGCGTCCCCCAAGCCACCACGAACCCTTCCTCCTCCGCCATATGCAGAATCGCCTCGTGTACGCGACGCCCCGCCTCGTCGCAAGCCGCCATGAACTCCTCGCGGTTCGTCTGGCCCCGTGACGCGCTGCGAGCCCTGCGCCGCGCCGCCTCCTCGCCCACCACGATATCCGTGGATAGCACGCGATCGCCACCTTTGGTCTCGAACAGCCCAAACTCGACGCAGGTCACCGGCAGCCCCACGTGCCTGATATAGCTGGCAGTAGCCCGTAGCGGCGGCGTCACGTCCTCGGCGACAATGACTACCCGCTGCTCCTTGTTGAACGCCACGCCACCACCCTCTACGTCAAAGGCCTCGCCATAGGCATCCAACAGCGACAACCCCACGTCGCTCTGGTACTGGCAGAAAAGCTCGTCCAACGCCGCATAGTCCAGCGCCGATACATAGGCCGCGTACTCGAGGGCCTGCGCCAAGACATCACGCGGCGTACGATCCCGCTTGAGCTCCACCACCACCACATTTCCATACTTATCCACACCTAGCAGATCTATCGTCGAGCCCCACTCGGTGGACACCTGCCTCCCGATGAGGAGGACATCGCTATCCTCCAAAAGTGCCTGCGGATTGGCCTCCAGCCAGTCCTCCAGAACCCGCTCGTGCTGCTCCGCGCCAAAGTCCTGCGCCTTGTACTCCACGAAACTTCCCTTGTCATCCACCGCATAGAGCCGCATGATATCCTCCCGCATCCTATCGTCCACGTCTGGCCTCGAATTAGGAAATCCTGTCGAGTTGGTTGATGTACCATGCTTTCGGATACGCCCTTATCCTATCCCCAACGCGCTCGCCGCCAACGCCCAATCCCTCATCTGGCCTCCACGCCTCGTCTCGACTACAATAGTCCCAAACCTAGCTAGAAACGAGTGCCCTATGCACGCCATTGTTCGACAAATCGTCGCCAGCCCCATCGCCGGGTTGCGCTATCAGGCTCTGCGGGACCTACTGGACGTGGACCCCTTTACCCGGCGCATGCGCGGCCTTGCCCGCGTGGTCCAAGCCTCCCCCGAGGCGCAGAGCCTTCTCGCCACCGGCGACGAGGCCCCCTCCGTCGAGCCGGGCCTGGCGTCCCTCTGGCGCCTTTCCGAGCTGGCCGATCTCGGCTGCGAGCCCGGCGATCTCGCCGATCCCACCGGCTTGCTGGATATCGCCCTGGACTGGCTTGGCGCGCCGGCCTATGAGGAGGGCATGCCCATGGTAGATGATCACCTCCGCCTGCCCGCCGCCCGAGAGGCCAACGCCATCCTGGCCACGCTCCGCCTCGGCATCCCCGATGGGCGCCTGGGCGACCTGGCCGACCGCCTCTGCCGCAACCAGACCCCCGATGGCGGCTGGCTGGACGATCCCTCGCCGCAAGCGACCCAATCGTCCTTTGCGCACACCCTGGCCTCGCTAGAGGCCCTGGCCTTTTGGAACGCCATGACCGGCGATTCCGCCGCGCGGCGTGCTGCCCATCGCGCCGCGGACCTGCTCCTGCGGCACAAGCTGCGCCCGCCCACCAAAGCCCAAGCCGCGGACGACGCCCCTCGCGAGCCGCTGGCCTTCCCGTATCACGGCGAGTACAGCACCCTCCACGCCCTGGAGGTCATGAAAAAGATCGGCTGGCTCGAGCACCCTCACTGCGCGCCCGCCCTGGACTGGCTCGAATCCAAGCGTCTCCCCGATGGAGGCTGGCCTGCCGAGGTAGCGCATCCGTCGCCCGGAGTCAGCCCTAGCGCCCATGCGTCCATCTGGGGCGAGCCCGACGCCCATCGCGCCAACCCCTGGGTCACCCTGAGAG
>JBNGEB010000167.1:0-5450 GCA_049975585.1 Anaerolineae bacterium | reverse complement strand
GTCTGGTATAGTGGGGATACTCGAGCAGGCCGTTGGCGTGCGAATCCTCCACCATGGCTCGCATGTCGCCCAGTACGCCAGGCACCAGCCGCGTGACTGCCTCAACGATGACCATAGCCGCGATCTCGCCTCCAGATAGGACATAGTCGCCGATGGACACCTCGTGCGTCACGGCGAGCTCGCTCACGCGCTCGTCCACGCCCTCGTAGCGCCCGCAGATCAGCACGACGTGCCCGAAACGCTCGAACGTGCGCGCCATGTCGTGATCGAACGGGGTGCCGGCGGCGCTCAGCAGCACGACGGGCGTCTCGATCTGCCCCGTAGCCTTCTGGCGGGCGGTGGCCTCGGCATCCAAGACGGTCTCCAAGGCCGCCAGGATGGGCTCTGGCTTGAGCACCATGCCGCCGCCGCCGCCATAGGGTGCATCATCGGTGACGTGGTGCTTGTCCATGGCATAGTCGCGGATGTTGTGGATGGCGATCTGGACCTGGCCTGCGTCCCGCGCGCGCCCGACGATGCTCTCGGAGAACACGCTGTCGAACATGCCGGGAAACAGGGTCAAGATGTCAAAGCGCATAGCTCTCCTCTTTGCGTTCCCTCTTATTCTAGGCGTGAGGCGCTTCTCTCTCAAGTTGGGGCGGTGCTGGATTGCGCGGCGCACGCCGCGACGCTATAATCGGTGTTCCGTAAGGTCTAAGGCGTCTGGACGAGGATGGCATGGAGGATCCGCAACCCAAGCTCAACCGTATGCCGCAGTTCGTGGCTATAGGTGCCTTGTTGGTGGCGCTGGTGCTGGTGCTGCTCGGCTCAGGCCCGATGGGGGCGCTTTTGCTCCGCGGCAGCCGCACGTCCAAGGCCCTGGCCACACTGGGCGTCGTAACCAAGACGCCGACGCCCACTGGCCCGCAGGCGTCGGGGACGCCTACCGTACGGCCAACGATCACCGCGACGGCCACCGCGACGCCTCCGCCACGTGAGGACCACTATCTGCTGCAACGGCCCATCTCCCCGCAGTACAAGCAGCATGTGGCGCTGTTCTACGTCTATGGGTCGCGTGGCGGGGGAGCCTATCCCATCCACCATGGCGTCGAGTTCGTCAATCCGCTTGGGACGCCTGTCCTGGCCGCCGCTGATGGGAACGTCGTCTTTGCCGGAGAGGACCTGACGCGGATAGTCGGGGCGCGCAGCGGCTTCTATGGGCAGGCGATCATCGTGGAGCACCCCTCGCTCTGGTACGGGCAGCCCGTTTATACGGTGTATGGCCACGTCGTCGAGGTCCTCGTGGCCGAGGGCGAGCAGGTCCGCGCCGGTCAGGTGATCGGGCTGGTGGGTGAGGAAGGCTCGGCAGAGGGCCCGCACCTCCATTTCGAGGTGCGCTACGGCCAGAATGCCTATACCGCTACGGTGAATCCCGAACTGTGGCTAGAGCCTATCCAGGGTCGTGGGACCCTGGCGGCGTGGCTGGGCGCCCGCGATGGCACGCCCGCGCCCGAGCTTCGCGTCGTGATTTACAGGGCTGACCAACCGGACGTCCCGGTCCGCGAGGTGCTCACGTATCCGGATACTCAAGTGAACCCCGATCCATCCTGGGGCGAGAACCTGGTCGTTGGCGACCTGTCGGCAGGCGACTGGATCCTTCGCACCTATGCGGCGGGCGTGTACTATGAGGAACCGTTCACGGTGCGGCCCGGTGCCACGACCTTTCTGGCGTTGACGGTCTCGTCCTAAGGCAGGGGATAGCGCAGAATCACCGCCAAGTAGGTGGGCGTGCCGAACGTTTGCCAGACGCCGTCGCTGGTGGCGGCCCAGTGGAGCACGCCGCCGCCCGTTCCCAGTGCAATGGCGTGTACGCGGAACGTCGAGCCCATCGGCAACCCCTCGCCATAGGGCTCCCACCATGCCCCGCCGTTCACCGAACGATACACCCCGTGTTCGTCCACACCGGCTAGCACCGAGTCGGCATCGGCGGGATGCACGATCAGCGCCCGAACCACGTCGCTGCCGTTGCCTGGCAGATTGGTGCTGGCCGCGACCCACGGGTCCGCCTCTGATGCGCGGGCATACACGCCGGAGCCGCTGGTCCCGGCGTAAACGGGCCAAGGAGCGCCGTTGCTCGCCATGTCCAGCGCATAGATGCCGTTGCTGGGCAGAGAGATATCGCTCCATTGGACGTCGGCGTTCCGCGTGAGGAGGACCTGGGGCAGGGCGGCGCTGCGGGCGTGCAGTATCAGGTCGGGGTCGTGATCGGCGACGACCAGGCTATTACCGAGCGGCTCGGCGCTGGGCAGGATCCAGCCCTCGGCCTCTAGGTTGCCGGCTTGCTGCTCCCAGGCGTACCCGCCATTGCAGGAGACGAGCAGCAGGTGGTCGTTGCCCGCAACGACGGCATAGAGCCGCCCTTGGTCGCTAGGAGCCGCCGTCAAGCTTGCGATGTGCGTGACGGCTACGGGGAGATAGACGGTGATCTCTTTCCATGCCGCGTCGCCTTCTTCCCAGCGGTAGATGCGGTCCTCTGTGGCGGCGTACACAGTCCAGGGCGCGATGGCATGTTGGGTCAGGCGCAGCACGTTGCGATCGGATAGGGCGATCCCCTGGCTATATTCGGTCCAGGTATCGCCACCGTCCAGTGTGCGATAGACGCCGATCTCGCTGGCAGCCATGGCGTGAAGGCCGTTGGCGGGCGAGATGGCTAGATCATGGATGGTGCGCCCGGCGAGCTCGGGGCACGTATGCACCCATGTGGGTCCGTCGGCCAGGGCAGGGTCCGCTGCGGTCAGCAGGACAACCTCAAGGACGACGACGCAGGCCCATACCCGCGCGCCGAACGCTCGTCTCATCGCGCTCATCATGCCTCGCCCGCTGGGCGACGCGTCTCCCAGCCCTCTTCGAACAGCCGCAACCGGTGACTCTCGTGGTAGGGATGCTCGCGCGCCTTGTCCACGTTGAGCGTGACCCCCCAACCCGGCGCATCCGACGGGATCAGATAGCCGTCCTTGACGCGGGGTACGCCCTCGAGCACCTCCCAGGTCCACGGCTCCAGCGAGTCATCAAAGCATTCGTGGATGAGGAAATTGGGGATGGAGCAGTGCAGATGTGCGTTCATCGCCGTGCAGAAGGGGCTCTGCGCCTGGTGGCAGGCCACTGAGGCGTCATAGACGTCCGCGACGGCCAGCACCTTGCGGGTGGTGGAGGGCCCCAGCGCCATGGGTTCGGGTTGGATGACGTCCACCACGCGATGCGCGAGGAGGTCGCTGAATTGGCGCGGCTCGGTGAGCATCTCGCCCACGGCCACGGGGTAGCTCAGGGCTCGCTGCACCGCGAGCGTCCCCTCGATGTCATGGCTGCGCACGGGCGTCTCCAGCCAGAAGGG
The DNA here is from genome assembly GCA_049975585.1 of Anaerolineae bacterium. Taxonomy (GTDB): domain Bacteria; phylum Chloroflexota; class Anaerolineae; order UBA1429; family UBA1429; genus DAIRUQ01. The sequence continues at coordinate 2,080 of JBNGEB010000167.1, read as the reverse complement.
GCGGTACGGCTCAAGTTGCTGGCCGATACGGATAGCGGTGGACACCGTAAAGCGGTCGTGCGCCTCGATGAGCAGGTCCACCTGGTCGCCGACGGCCTCGCGCACGGCGGCCACGATGGCGATGGCCACGCGCTCGCTCTCGGGCTCGATCAGCTTGTAGGCCCCGCCAAAGGGATCGAACTTGAGGGCTGTGTAGCCTCGCTCCACCATCTCGCAGGCGCGCTCGGCGAAAAACGACGGCTCGCGCGGCCCGCGGTACCAGCCGTTGGCATAGACGCGTAACCGGTCGTGCAGCTTGCCGCCAAAGAGCTGCCACATGGGAGCGTCCAAACTCTTGGCCAGGATGTCCCAGCAGGCCTGTTCGATGGCCGCGATGCCTACCGAGCGCTCCAGGAAGCGCGCCTTGAGCATCTTGAGGAAAAGGCGCTCGGGATGACGCGGGTCCTCTCCGAGCACGACATGCTTGAGCTCCTCGACGTCGGCCTGGTGGGGCATGGTGGCTAGGCTGCCCGTGGCTTCGCCCAAGCCCGTGATGCCCTCGTCCGTCAAGACCTCCACAAATACCCAGTTCTTCCACGGGTTGCCGACGACATGCGTCCGAATGTCGGTGATGCGCACTGCGCTGATCCTTTCATGCTCCTGCAGCTTTCGCGGCATTATGGTCGCAGTGACCGGCGCATGTCAATGTCACGCGTGCGCGGGGAGTGGTGACGTCTCGCTTAACCAGATGTTAACACTCCCTTGCGGTGCCCTTAACCTCGCTGATGCATACTGGACGCCTGAGGAGTTATGGGACCATTCAGGAGGAAAGTATGAAACGGTTTTGGATCGTAGCGCTGATCGTGGCGCTCCTGGCTGCTGGCTGCGCGAGCCCGACGGCCACGCCTGCCCCAGAGAGTGGTGCGACCGACGTCCCGGTTACGGCTGTTCCCGAGGCGGCAGAGGAATCCGCGCCTGAGGCTGGTCAGATCTCGGCGGCGGGCTCGACGACGGTGCAGCCGTTGGCCCAGCTGTTGGGCGAGGCGTTCACGGCGCAGAACCCGGACGTCAAGATCGACGTGCAGGGCGGCGGATCGAGCGTGGGCGTCAAGTCGGCCGGGCAAGGTGCGGCGGACATTGGCATGGCCTCGCGTGAGATCAAGGACTCGGAGCTGGAAGAGTACCCGGACCTGAACATCTTTGTCATCGCGTACGATGGCATCGCGGCGGTGGTGCACCCGGACGTGCCGGTGGACGACCTAACGCTGGAGCAGGTGCGGGACGTATTCGCGGGCAAGATCACGAACTGGTCGGAGCTGGGCGGTCCAGATGAGCTGATCGTGGTGGTAGCGCGCGAGGAAGGCTCTGGGACGCGGGCGGCGTTCGAAGAGTTGGTGATGGGCGAGGAGCTAATCGCCGACACGGCGCTGCTGCAGAGCTCGAACGGTGCGGTACGGACGACGGTCTCGACGACGCCGTTCTCGATAGGCTTCCTGAGCTTTGGCTACCTGGACGAGAGCGTGAAGGCGCTGTCGGTGGATGGCGTTGCGCCCACGGTGGCCAATGTCAAGGCCGGCAGCTACTCGGTGTTCCGTCCGCTGAACATGGTCACCAACGGTGCCCCCGAGGGCGTGGTGAAGGCATGGCTGGACTGGATCCAGGGCGAGGTGGCACAGGCCATCGTGGTCGAAGAGGGCTACATCGCGGCCAACTAGCTGTGAGGTATGGGAGGGGTCGCGCGGCCAAGCCCCGAGACCCCTCATCGGTATGTTCTGGGGGGAGAGTATGCTGCGCTTTGCGGTAGACCGGAGCGCTCGGTACGTCTTGCTGGCCTGCGCGTTGGTGTCGTTGGTCGTGGTGTTCCTGATTGGACTGTTCATCCTGCGCGAGGGGCTGCCAGCGTTCAGTGAAGTGGGGGTGACCGAGCTGCTGTTCGGGCGCGTCTGGAGGCCCCAACAGGGCATGCTTGGCATCTGGCCCATGATCGCCGGCTCGGTGATGGTAACGCTAGGGGCGATCGTTCTGGGCGTTCCTGTCTCCTTGGGGTCCGCCATCTTTCTAGCAGAGGTCGCGCCCAACTGGGTGCGAGAGATTGTTCGGC
>JBNGEB010000166.1:0-5511 GCA_049975585.1 Anaerolineae bacterium | reverse complement strand
ACCTAGAGCTGTACGATCTGCAAGAAGACCCGTGGGAGTTGCGGAATGTGGCTGAGGACCCAGCCTTTGCCGATACCAGACGCGATTTGTTGCGACGGCTTCACGCGCACATGGTGGAAACTGAGGATCCGCTGCTGCATGGGGCTATCACATGCCCGCAGCATCGCGTGACGCAAGCCTTGCTGGAAGAGGCGGCAGAGAGCTAGCATCAACACCCTAGGCGCTTGCTCCCCAAGGAGCGCATAGCAACACCTCCTTGTCCAAAGACAAGGAGGTGTTCTGCCACCAGAGTTGTGTGAGCCACCCTCGAGATTTGAACTCGAAACCTGGCGCTTACGAAGCGTCTGCTCTGCCGATTGAGCTAGGGTGGCATCGCCATGCTCCTTGGATGGAGCGAAACCAAGTATAGCTGGCCAGTTCCCTAGCGTCAAATCCCACGAGGTTCAGGCCAAGACGCCATCCCGCAGGCCGCGAAGATAGGCGACGCTTTCCTGGGTGCTGGGCGCGTAGGCTGCCTTGCCTTCGTACTCGCTCACGACAGCGCCCTCATAGCCTCGTTCAGCAAGCGCTCGCAGCAATGCGGCCAGCTCGATCTCGCCACGGCCAGCCGGCACAAAGATGGTCTCGCCGTCCTCCATGCGGACGTCCTTCACGTGCACGTTGACGATGTGCGGCAGCAGCGCGTCAAAGTAGCGATGCGTATCGGCTATTGTGTGTCCACCCCAGCAAAAGTTGCCGGTATCGAGCGTGATGCCAAGCTGCGGCGAATCCACGTCGGCCAAGATGCGCCCCAGCACGTCCCCATCGTTCATCAACCGACCGTGGTTCTCGATGCCAATGACCACGTCCCAGCCTTCGATCCGATCACACACCTCCGAGAACCCCCTGACCACCCAAGGGTAGAACTCATCGGCCGTGTGCCCCTCTTTGACGTCTCCCACAAAGGCCCGCACCACAGGGATGCCCAACCGAACGGCCAACTCGCAGTAGCCGACGAGTTGGCTGACCTGTTCTTCAAGGCTCTCTTCCGTCAACACGGCAAAATCGCAATAACCCCCGAGGCTGGTGGCCTCGATGCCCGTGTCATGGATCGACGCCATCACGGCGTCATGGTCCACGTCGCCCTGCCAGAGCCCCTGGTGAACCGTCGGGCGGCCGTTCAACTCCATGGCCTCGCAGCCGAACGCTTGAGCTGCCTCCAGTACCACTGGCAGCGGATCCGATCCCATGCCCAAGCTCGTTATGCCGATTCGCACGAGTCTTCCTCCTCATCCCATATAGCTTCACAACGAAAGGGTAGCCCTACGCGCCAAGTCTAGTCGAGGCCGCCATACCAGTCCACAAATGCCATCATCTCGTCCATCGGATCTAGCCAAGATACAGCTTGAGTGTCTGCACCTCGTGAGGCCGCAGGGATACGCGGACGCCGCGTCCCGCACAAGGCACCTCCACACCCTGCTCTTCGACCGGGTTGACGGCCTCGCAGCGGGAGATGTCCCACCGCCAAGAGACGACAGCCTCGGCAGGGAGACCATGCATCTCGGCAAGGCGCACGATCATCCTCCGCCATCTTGAGCGCCGTGATCATCACGTTGGCCGGCTCACACGCGAGCGAGGCTTGACCCGATGCTATGGTTCCCTCGTGCCCTTCGGTGACGCATACCGCCAAGGGCTGGTTGAACTCGGCGCCGCGACGGTCCGTGGCCGCGGCCCGCCAGTCACCCGTGTGGGGATAGAGCGCATAACGGAACTGATGCTCGCCGACGTCGGGCACATTGTCCGGCTCGTAGGACGAACGCAGCAGCGTAAGCCCCAACGTCGTTCCTTGCGCCGAGTGGCCATACTTGCCATCGTTCAGCAACGACAGGCCATAGCTGCCGTCAGAGACGTCGGCCCACCGCAGAGCCGGCACCTCGTCTCCCGTCGCATTGCGCTCCAGGCCGGCATAGGCGACCTCAAAGGTTGCGCGGCTCGGACCGAGATTCGGCTTGAACATGGCTCGCAGCATCGGCGCGTCCACATCCTTGCCGCCTAGCTGCTGCCAGTCGATCCAGTTGTCGACATCGATGCGGCGCAGGCCGGCGTAGAGCCGGTAGCGCTGCACGATGGTCGAGTCGTGGAACCGATGCCTCACCTCTACCGTGGCGCGCACCGGACCTCGCTCCGTGACAGCGACCTCCGCTCCTTTAAGGAGGTTATCGACCCGCGTGATGTCGCCAATGTTCCAGGCCGACATAGGGTGCGGCTCTTCCCAGTGGACCTGCAAACGGTTCAGCAAACCAGCGTTCTGCTTGCGTTCCACGCCATGCCAGGTACTCATCGTGTCCACAACGCGCTCATTCTCGAGATCGGCCAGGCTGTCGATGGCCCCCGAGCCCTCGTGCACGTGGAACCGCAGGATGCCGTTGCTAACCGTCGCATCATCGGAGACGGTGATGGATGCGGTCGCCTTCTCATCCGATGGATAGAACACGCGGCAACCAAGGGCCGGCACATCCTCTGCCACAAAGAGCAGCGATGCGCCGACGGCTTGTACGGGGACGACGTTGCCCTGGCCATCGACCAAAGATGCCGGCACGCGCTCAAGCGCCCTTACAGGCACCCGCACGAGGTCGCTTCGGGTCCAAGCCAGGGGGTTCCAGACGACGATGCTCTCACCAGAGCCAGTCCCCGTTTGGACTGCGCCTGCCAAGGCCTCACATGCCCGACGCGACACCTCGCCGGCCTTGCACGCGACGCCGCTGAGCGTCTCGGTAGCGTCATCGTAGGTAGCGCCGATAGCGCAGCCACATAGAATATCGTGGAATTGGTGAAAGAGGGTCGTTTTCCAAGCCTCCGCCAGATCGTTGGTTGGGTAGGTCAGGCCCGTCTCTATCGCTGCGAGGGTCGCGAGGCTCTCGGCGGTCAGCAGCGCCGTCTCGCCACGGCGATTGCCGGCCTTGATGTCCCCGTGGCTGGTATAGCATCCCTCGAACGTCGTATTGAGTTCGCCCTCGATGACTGGCAACTCCACACCGACCTTGTCGACGGCGCTGTAAAAGGCCTCTAGCGTACTCATCTGGGCCCTCGGCAAGAAGGGCGTCTCATCCAGACGCAGCGCGGCCTCGATATCGCGAGCCGTGGCGCCGCCGCCATGATCCCCTACGCCATACAAGAAGAGTCCATGGCGCAACCCGTAGCGCCTCGCGAGGTCCAACGCCGGTGCGACAACGCTCTCTGGCACAATGACGCCGCTGTAGCCGAGAGGATCGTTGAAGGCCAGCACGCGTGAGCCATCGACGCCCTGCCACCAGAACAGCGGCTCCCCTTGACCGGCCCGACAAAAGTAGTACCGATCGACGCCAGCTTGCCTTAGGAGCTGCGGGAGCGTGCCTACGTGCCCAAAGGTGTCCGGCTCCCAGCAAATGCGCGGCTCGACGCCAAACGTCTCCCGCACGTAGCGTTGTGTGTGGAGCAGATGCCGCGCTAGCGACTCGCCCAGCGCCATGTTGAGGTCGCCCTCTACCCAGGTGTTGGCCGTCACCTCCCAGCGCCCCTCGGCCACGCGCTTCTTGACGGCCTCCAGCATGCCGGGAGCGGCCTTTGCCATGGCCTCGTAGGTAGAAGCCTGGCTCTGGGAAAAGTAAAAGTCGGGATACCGCGCCATGAGCCCATCCGCCGCCTGAAAGTCGCGCTTGATGACGTCCACCGTCTCGTCCCACGTCCACAGCCAGTTCATGTCGATATGTGAGTGTCCCACGAGGTGGGTGACATAGCTCTTGGCGACCTCTGCCATGGGCGCGAGATGATTCAAGGCCTGCGCGCAGCTTGCACGCCACGACAGCCAGTCCCTAGAATCGAGCGCGCCCAGGTCCAACGCTTGGGCTGCCTTCATCCAGGCGGCTCGCCAATCCTCGCAAGCGTCCTCGCCATCAAACGCCACATAGTGAGTGAACTGCATCTGCCCTTGGATGACATCCAAATCCCAGGCTGCCTCAGCCAGGGAGCTCACGCGTGCCCCGCTCGGCATGAACAGCCCAAAGCCATCGCCGCCAAAGGCATGGATAGCTATCAGGATCTCCTGCCCCGGTTGATAGTCTTTACAAACAACCAAGGGAACAGCTCGGGTATCAAGCCAAGAGGGCTCGGCGCGTTGAAGCTTCCCATCGACATAGACCTCGCTATGGATAGGTACGATGAACGGCAGCTCCACCGAGGCCCCGCGCGTCCCGATGCCGGCCACCCGCTCGCCGAATCGCAGCGTCCGGCGGAGCCATACCTCGCCGGCAGCGCCAGCCCACGTGGCGCTAGGCTGTCGCATCTCCCAGGAGCTATCGTCGTAGCCTGGCTGCTCTGCGCCGGTCGCCTCGCCTTGGTAAAACCGCCAATCGGGCAGAGCTTGCGCCTTGCGCAAGGCAACTCTGGCTCCGCCAATTGCCTTCATGACTTTTTCGAGCATGTTCCCCTCCCCGACCAGGATCACTAGCTAAGCGTTGTAGGCATCCACAAACGGACGAAGCGCTCGCAACGCGATGCCAAGGCCTTCATCCCAACGCTCCTTCAAGAACTCGCCGTCCTCGTGCTCCACAGCCACGTCGCCCGTGTAGCCCACCTGCTTGAGCGCCGCAAAAATGCGCTCCCATGACAGCTCTCCCAGGCCCGGGAGCACGAATCGCCACCAGCCTCTTCCATGAACGCCAACCTTGGCGAGTTGCACGCGGTTGATGACAATGTCCTTGGCATGCATGTGATGGATGCGCGAGCCATAGTCCAGGATGGCTTGGACGTAATCGATCTCCTGCCAGGCCAGGTGTGACGGGTCATACTCTAGCCCAAGGCTGTCATTGGGCACCGCATCGAACAGCATGTCCCACAGCTCTGGCGTAGTCGCCATGTTGGTCCAGCGGTAGGGCCCATGCCCCAAGACGCTGCCAGGCCAAGGCTCCAGAGCAATGCGGACCCCGTGATCTGCAGCATACTCGGCGATGGGGCCAAAGCGCTCCTGGAATAGCGGCAAGTTCTCGGTTACCGTCTTGGTGTTGTCGCGGCCCGTGAGGCCCGACACCACCCCACATCCGAGCGCCTCGGCCAGCGCCACCGCGCGAGCATAGTAGTCGATGGCGTCCTCAGCCGGCGCCTCGATGGCGCCGCCGTAGATCGCCACCGACGTGATGGCCACGTCATGCTCTGCCATGGCATCCTTTAGGGCCGGGAGCTGATCAAAGGCGGTATCCATACCGGATCCACCAAGCCACCCGAGGCCGGCCTCCAGCGAGTCGTAGCCGAGCCTTTGCACCCGCGCGATGTTCTCCACATTAAGCGGCATCAAAAACCCTAGTCGCATGTCAGGTTCCTCCCTAGAGAGACTGATCGCCACGTGCGCGATTCTACCGTCGGTCGAATCACTGTCAACGCCCCGAAACGTCGCCCAGCAGAAAACGCCCCCGGGCTATCCCCGGGGGCGTAACTGGCTCTGAATTCGTACCGATGCCTTGACTACTCGACGTCTTCTTCCTCGTCGGGCTCTTCGCC
>JBNGEB010000165.1:0-5527 GCA_049975585.1 Anaerolineae bacterium | reverse complement strand
TCGTAGGGCCCCACGAGACTGCCTTGCTCAGGAAAGAGCGGGTCAGGCACGAGGCCCGGCACATGTCCCAACCCCTCAAGATCGGTCGCCTCCGTCTGCGTGCTCAGATGAGGCATGGGAACATAGCCCACGCGCCGGATAGAGACCTCCCAGCCCGCAGGGGCATTCACATCGAGCTGAACCTCCGCTGCCTGCGGGCCGAGCTGTCGGAAGCAGGCCTGCCACGCCACCAGCTCCCCGCGCGCGCAGGCCAGACGCAAGGCAGCGCCCCCACGCGGCGACGAGCCAGGATATACACGATGCGAGACAGGTTCGAGCCAGACCAGTGCAGCTGCCATCATCACCTCCATGGCGAGTGCCGACTCACAGTCCCCAAGACCGCAAACATTGTGGACGTAGAGCGACGCCCTGGCAAGCGCATGAGGTTGACATCATCCCGTCACGGGCTAGGCTGTAGGCGAGTGACACGAGAGCCCCTACCCATTCACGGGGAAACGCTCACGTCTGACTGCGGGAGGAGTGGCCATGGTTGATCCGCGCGAAAAGGGCCGAGCCCAGGAAATGAGCTTCCGCGAGATGAACCTGCGCGTGTTCGAGGGCAAGCCCATCCCTCACGTGCTGTTTCAGCCTCGCTTTGAGCCATGGTACGCCTGGCACGAGGCGTTCGGCAAGCTCCCCCCACGCTACAAGGCCCTTGGCCTCCGAGGGATGTTCGATGACCTCGGCGCCTCGATGCGTTATCTGCACTACTACACGGGCATGCCGGACCCAATCAGCCGCCGCTACGATCCCGACGTACGCGTCCACGAGGAGCGCAATAGAGAGGACATGACCCGCGTGGTAGAGACGCCTCATGGCGAGCTCGTCGAGCGCTATAGGATGACGGTGGACCAAGTCTGGCGACAAGTGGGATTTCCCGTCAAGACGGTTGAGGGCCTTCGGGGCCTCCGCTGGCTGCTCGAACGGACGACATATAGCTTTTCCGTCGAGAACTTTGCCAAAGGGAGCGCCTACGTGGGTCCACGAGGCGAACCCCAATTCTGGGTGCCAAAGAGCCCGTATCAGGCGCTTGCGCAGCAATGGATGAAGCTGGAGGACTTGATCTATCTTCTGGCGGATGCACCGGACCAAGTCGAGGCCACGTTCGCGGCCATCGACGCCGCCTACGACCCACTCTACGAGGAGCTATGCGATGCCGGCGTGGTGCGCATCATCAACTTTGGCGAGAACATCCACGATTCGCTGATCTCGCCGCGCTACTTTGAGCAGTACTTTGTGCCCTTTTACGAGAAACGCGTGGGGCAGTTGCATGACGCTGGCATCTACGCCCACGTCCACATCGACGGATACTTCTCATCGCTGCTGCCGTTCCTGAAGGACCTCCCCTTTGATGGCTATGAGGCGCTCACGCCAGAACCTCAGGGCGACGTCACCTTGGAGCAGATGGCCGAGCACATCGGAGACAAGGTGCTCCTGGACGGCATCCCCGCGGTGCTCTTCCTGCCCACTTATCCCGAGGAAGAGCTGATGGCTACGGTCGAGCGCATCGTGGAGCTGTTCGCGCCGCGTCTGGTCCTCGGGATCTCGGACGAGTTGCCCGAAGGATGTGGCGTGGAAGGGGTCGAACGGATGCGCCGCGTCGCCGACTGGTCGCGCTCTCATCGATTCTAGGAGCACCCATGGAAGACTCTCAGGCCCGTTCTTGTGCGGTGGAGCCTCTCCAGGGCGCCAGCTACGCGTTTGAAGGCCATATGGGAGAACGCATCCAGCGCAACCAAAACCACTGGCTGCTGACTGCCCCACAAGCCAACCCGGGCATGCTGGCCATGTTCTATGACCGAGATCGCCAGCCCCAGCGCGATCTCGTCCCCTGGGCCGGCGAGTTCGCCGGCAAGTACCTCACGTCGGCCGTGCTTTGCTACCGCTTCACCCGTGACAAGCGGCTGGCCGATCAGATCGCCCGATTCGTCGCCGCGCTGCAAGGAGCACAAGCCGAAAACGGCTATCTCGGCCCCTTTCCCAAGGATCAGCGCCTGATCGGGAAAACGGCCAACGGCGAGCACGACACCTGGGACCTCTGGGGGCACTACCACACGATCCTCGGCTTGCTCCTCTGGCATCAGGAATCGGGAGATGCGCGCGCGCTCAAGACCGCCATGGGCATAGGCGACCTGGTCTGCGACACCTTCCTGGACACGGGACGCCGCGTCTTGGACGCCGGCGCCGAGGAGATGAACCAGGCCATCAGCCACGGGCTGTGTCTGCTCTACCAAGAGACGGGCATCGAAAGATACCTAGCTATGGCCCGAGAGGTCGAGCGCGACTGGCAGACCCCACCATCGGGCGACTATGTCCGGTCTGCCCTTGCCGGAACGCCATTCTACGAGATGCCCAAGCCGCGGTGGGAGAGCCTCCACTCGGTGCAGGCGATCCTGACACTCTACGAGATCACGGGCCATGAGCGCTACCGAAAGGCTTTCGAGGCGATCTGGCGGAGCATCCGCGACGGCGATCGCCACAACACCGGCGGATTCTCGTCTGGAGAAGCCGCCACGGGGAACCCGTACGATCCACGGCCCATCGAGACCTGCTGCACCGTCGCGTGGATGGCACTTTCAGTGGACATGCTGCGCCTGTCGGGCGATCCCCGCGTGGCTGACGAGCTAGAGCTGTCCACCTTCAATGCGACGCTGGGCGCCCAATCGCCATCGGGTCGTTGGTGGACCTACAACACGCCGATGGACGGCGTCCGCCGGGCCTCGGCCCATGAGATCGTGTTCCAGGCTCGCGATGGTACGCCCGAGCTGAATTGCTGCGCAGTCAACGGGCCGCGCAGCCTAGGGATGCTCTCCGAGTGGGCAATCGTGCAAGGCGCCTTGGGACTGGCACTGAACTACTATGGTCCCAGCACCATCACAGCGCCGATGGAAGAGGGCGGCACGCTCACGTTGCGGCAAGACACAAGCTACCCACTGGACGGCCACATTCAGATCAGCATCAGGCGTCACGGTCCTGAGACCAACGTGTCTCTTGGGCTGCGCGTGCCAGCGTGGTCGCATAGCACCTCGGTCCGCGTGAACGGGCAGCCACTTCCCACCCCGCAGCCAGGAAGCTACGTATGGCTGGAACGCCCGTGGAAAACCGGCGACAAGATCGAACTGGAACTGGACATGCGCCCGCGTACATGGATCGGGGAACGCGACGCGGCGGGCAAGGTGTCCCTCTACAGCGGACCGTTGCTGTTGGCCTATGATCGGTGGCTCAACACCATGGACCCCGATGACGTCCCGTCCATCGCGCCGCAGCAGCTCCACCTGAAGCGCATAGACGTCTCGGTGCCCACAGCGGAGCCTTGGGTAGCGTACGAGGCGCATGCCGCCGATGGCACGCGCCTCGTCTTGTGCGACTTTGCCAGCGCCGGCCAAGCCGGATCGCCCTACCGCACCTGGCTGCCGCTAGCAGGGACCTAATCGTCCACAGGCAGACGACCGATCAGCTTGGTGTACGGTCCATAGTCAAGCTTGGGACGCGGATCCAGAGCGATATACAGCTCGACCATACCATCGCCGGTGTCACGCTCGCGACGCTGTTGCAGCAGGCCGGCAATGATCTGCTGCTGCGACCGCCACGCCGCCAAGGCATCCGCGATCCGGTCCTCTAGCGTATAGGGCGCGACGAGGGCACGGTTCGCCCGAATATCCGTCGGCGCGCCATTGACCAGCGCATCCTCGGGACTGAGGTCCGCCCAGACCGCATACTGAAGCACACTGCGCACCACCGAGGGCTCGCCCCAATCCACACCCACAGGATCGCCGGCCTGAATCCCATCATAGCGACCGAGATCGTAGGCCGCCTCGTGATCCACGTGCTCTCGATACCCGTTGGGGATCATCAAGCGCGTGACCTTGATGCGCCGCAGCAGCGTCACAAAGGGCTGAAGCGTCCCCAGACGCCCAGAGGGCAGCTTCCAGCCCAAGTAGCCCCGCAGCGAAAAGTCGGGATAGCCCAGGTAATGCACACGCTCGGCCGGGATGCCCAGGGCGTCGTAGGCCGCCACTGATTCGCGACGACGCACCTCGACGATGGTGTCGCGATCCGCAACGCGGCTGTACCCCGCGCTGCCGTCGCAGCAGATAGCCACGTGGGCCACGCCGCCCGTCTCCTGAGCCGCTGCGATGGCATAGCCGGCTCCTAGAAGAGCATCGTCATCGTGGGGGCTCACGACCAACAGCCGTTCGTCCTCCGGTGACCAGTCTGGGAACAGGACGTTGATATCATGCGAGCCGCGACCGGCTCGCAGATCATAGTAGCGGAAGCGGTCCATCACTGCGACACCTCCCTATCGACCACAGACAGGCCCAGACCCTCCACTCATGGCTCCTGACCCTGGAGGATGTCCTCCATGAGAGCGCGCGCCTTGCGGATATCCTCCTCTTGCTGCGGCCCGCTGATCTCGCGCTCGATGATCCAAGCCCCCTCATAGCCATAGGACAGAAGCTTGGGCACTAGCCTCTCAAAGCCAACCCTGCCCTCTCCCACGGGCTTTTCCTCACCCAGGTAGCGCGGGTCGGTAGGGTATTCGCCGTCCTTCACGTGCACGCCCCGCACGGCACCTTGAAAGATATCCACGGCATCCACCGGGTTGGCCTTGCCGTATAGCAGCAAGTTGGCGGGATCGAGATTGATACCGAGATTGCCCGTGCCCACGTCAGAGATGATGCGCATGAGCGTCGTAGGCGTCTCTTGCCCTGTCTCAAAGTTCAAGAACAGGTCGCGCTGCCTGCAATACAGGGCCAGCTCCCGCACAGCAGCCACCACCTCGCGATACTCGGTCGTGGCTGGATTCTCGGGGATAAAGCCCATGTGCGTGGTCACGTCGGTCAGACCAAGCTCGCCGGCAAAGTCCGCGCCCCGCTTGAGCATCTCCATCCGGGCAGCACGATAGGCCGCCGGCACGATGCCGAGCGTCAACGGCCCATCTAAGAAATCCCACACCGCAGGGCGACCCCACCCGGCCCATAGGCTGGCCACCTTGATGCCACCCTCCATCGCTTCCTGCGTGCGCTGAAGATTCTCCTCGGTATACAGAACGACATCCCAGCAGTTGAGCTGGACCCAGTGCAGATCGAGGGCCTCGAGCTGTTCAGGCCCGTCGCGCACGAACTGGGCCAGGGGCATGATGACGCCGATCTTGTGTTCACTCACGGCAAAGACCTCCTCTAGTTGGCTTCCGCGATCAGCGGTTGTGCCAGTTCTTCCAGGTAGAACAGATGACCAGGCAACGTCGGCATCCAAGTCGAGGGCACCCAGATGTCGGGGCCGTACTGCAGCGTGACCCTCAGCGACATACCCTGCCACATCATGCCTCGACCCAAGGCCCCGTCGCAACCTCCAATGCACCGATCCGACTGCAGGAACAGGCCCGGACCGATGGTGTTGGCAAAGCACGGGATAGCCGTTGTGCGACTCTTGAAGGAAGTGATGGCGTTCTGCTCGATGGTCAGCGGGTGCAGTCGCGCGCCAAGGC
>JBNGEB010000164.1:0-5530 GCA_049975585.1 Anaerolineae bacterium | reverse complement strand
AAGCGCCACTTATGCGCGATCTGTACTCCTGGTCTGCCCGTTATTCCACACCCTCACGCCGCGGCGGCTCAGTCGCTCTCCGCACACAAGGTAGGCGATGCCAGACTAAAGCCTTGACCCACCACGTCGGCATTCCTATGATGCACATGGATGTGTTTCCGACGAGAGGAGCCAGATGATGACGACGATGTATGCGTTTCCTGACGACTTTGTGTGGGGTGCAGCTACCGCCTCCTTCCAAATCGAGGGCGGTCGCCTAGACCGAGGCCGCTGCATCTGGGACGATTTCTGCGATTGGCCCGGCAAGGTGTTCCAGGGCCATTCGGGCGACATCGCCGATGACCACTATCGTCTCTTCCGCGAGGACGTAGCTCTCATGGCCCGCATGGGCCTCGGCGCCTATCGCTTCTCTATATCCTGGCCTAGAGTCCAGCCAGACGGCAAGGGCGAGGTGCTTGCTAAGGGGTTGGATTTCTACGACGCCTTGGTAGATGAGCTCCTCGCGCGAGACATCACGCCCTACGTGACCCTCTATCACTGGGACTTGCCGAGCGCCTTGCAAGAGATCGGCGGTTGGGTGGTGCGCGACTCGGCCTCTCGCTTCCAAGACTATGCCGAGATCGTGGCTGATCGCCTGGGGGACCGCGTCAAGCATTGGATCACGCACAACGAGCCATGGGTCGTAGCCTTCCTAGGCAATTTGATGGGCATCCACGCGCCCGGATGGCAGGATCTGGCCGTCGCGCTCCAGGTTGCGCATCACCTGCTGCTTTCCCATGGCATGACGGTGCCGGTCCTTCGCGAGGCCTCAGGCGACGACGCAAAGGTGGGCATCACGCTCAACCTTTCGCCCATCTACGCGGCCAGCGATGCTCCCGAAGATCAGCAAGTGAAGGTTAAAACCGACGGCTTTTACAATCGCTGGTTCCTGGATCCTGTCCTAAGAGGAACCTATCCTGAGGATATGTGCGCCTTCTTTGACTGGCGTATGCCTAATGTGGCGCCGGATGACCTCAAGACGATCGCGGTGCCGATCGACTTTGTGGGGGTCAACTATTACACGCGGCAGCTCGTCAGCTACAACGAGGATGCTCCCTTTGGCTACGAGTCGGTGCGACCCGAGGGCCAGTACACGGCCATGGATTGGGAGGTCTTCCCGCAGGGGCTGGAGGATCTCCTGGTGCGGCTGGCCCACGACTATACGGGGGTCGATCTCTATATCACCGAGAATGGCTCTGCCTGGGAGGATCGGGTGTCGCAGGATGGGCATGTGCATGACCCCGAACGAGAGGCCTACCTGCGAGCTCATCTGGCAGCGTGCGCGAAGGCCATCGACAAGGGTGTGCCACTGCGCGGGTACTTTGCCTGGTCCCTTCTCGACAACTTTGAGTGGGCCCATGGCTACAGCCGACGCTTTGGCCTGACCTATGTTGACTATGAGACGGAGCGTCGCATCCTGAAGGATAGCGGGGCTGCCTACAGCCGCATCGCGCGGTCCAACGTCGTCGAAGCCTAATGTCGAAGGATCAAGGCGCACATGTCCATCCACTAAAAGAGCAGGTTCGTCAGGCCATCGACGCTCGGCGAGAGGCGGTGATTGAACTAGGCGAGGACGTGCTATGCCACCCAGAGCTGGGGTTCAAGGAGCGCCGCACGGCGGGGTTGGTGGCCGATCTGTTCGCCGAGCTCGGCATTCCGACAGAGACGGGCGTTGCTGTCACCGGCGTGATTGGCCGGCTTTGCGGACGCGGTGAGGGACCCACGGTTGCCTATATGGCCGAGATGGACTCTGTTGTGGTGCATGGGCATCCGCATGCGTCGCCCGAGACCGGCGCTGCACATGCGTGTGGCCATCACGCCCAGATAGCCAACCTGGCTGGGCTGGCCTACGGCTTGGTGGAGAGCGGCGTCATGGCCCACTTGGACGGCGATGTGCTGCTGATGGCCGTCCCTGCCGAAGAGTTCGTCGAGATCGACTATCGCTTGCAGCTCCGCGAGAAGGGCGTGATCCGCTACTTGGGTGGTAAGCAGGAGCTCATCCGGTTGGGCGCGCTCGATGATGTGGGTATCGTGCTGGCCACGCACCAGGGAGCGCGTGCTGAGGGCGGCGCCTTTTCGGCTGGTGGTACCTGCAACGGCTGTGTGGTCAAGCGCGTGCATTATCTGGGCAAGGCTGCCCATGCCGGCGGCGCGCCCCACGAAGGCATCAACGCGCTGGCTGCTGCCACGGTCGCACTGCACGCCATCGATGCCAATCGCGAGACCTTCCGCGATGAGGATCATATCCGCGTGCACCCCATCATGACGCGCGGCGGGGACCTGGTGAACGTGATCCCAGCCGACACGCGCCTAGAGATGTACGTGCGAGGGGCGACCACCGGTGCCATCGCAGGAGCTGCCAAGCGCGTGGACCGGTCGCTGGTAGCCGGGGCGTTGGCCGTCGGCGCCGAGGTCGTGATCGAGACCATTGCCGGCTATCAGCCGCGCCATGTTAGTACCGAACTGGAACGCGTGTATCGGCGTGAGGCCGAGAGCCTCGTGGGCGAGGACGGCTGGTGGGATAGCGGCTTTGGCGCCGGTTCCACGGATCTAGGGGATGTAAGCCAGATCATGCCCGTGTTGGAGGGCATCGCCAACGGATGTCGCGGCACCGGGCACGGCGTCGATTTCCTCGTCCACGATCCCGACCTAGCCTACGTGATGCCTGCCAAGGTGTCGGGAGCCACCATCGTCGAGCTTCTAGCGAACGGCGCAACGCGGGCTCGCGAGGTGATCGCAGCCTACAGCCCTGCCATGACGCGCAAAGAGTACCTTGAGCACATGGCATCCCAGGAAGCACTCTACCGCTGGCGTCCCGGCATGGCCGCGGGAAGTTAGCCGCCTAGCACGGAGCTAGTCATCCAAGGAAGGTTTGCGCCGGAGCTCTTTTGTCTGGCCGCGTCTCCGCTTGTCTTGGAGCCGGCGCTCGCGTGCGTGGCGGCTAGGGCGCGTGGCCACACGATGACGCCGTGGCTTGAGGGCCTGCTGCAACAGTCGCTGGAAGCGGCCCAGGGCCTCCTGGCGGTTACGCCACTGGCTTGGTGTGTTCTGGCTGACAAGGTGGAGTACCCCGCTTCGGTCGATGTAGCGTTCCAACCCTGTCAGCAGACGTTGGCGTTGTGACTCGGTCAGGCTAGGCGAGCCTCCGACATCGTAGAGCAACTCCACCCGGCTCGCGGTGCGATTGACATGCTGACCACCAGGGCCAGAGGCGCGGCTGAATCGAAAGCTAAGCTCCTCCAGCGGGATCGCGAGCTCGTCTCCGATCACCAGCTCGTCAGTCGCCATGAGCCGCCAGCCCGTTCTCGACGCTCTGCAAGAAACGTCCCATCTCCATAGGCGTAGGCGACGACAGGACGCGCAGGTCACGAGGCGCGCCAAGCTGTTCATACGCTCGATCCACCCAAGCGCGCCCGTTATGGGTGTCACGTACTCTCAAAGCAAGCGGCCTTGGAGCTAGGCTAGCGGCGATGGCCGGCAAGAGGCCATAGCGAGCTAGGCACGGCGCAAACCCATCGCCCAGATAGGCATCCTCATCATCCCAGGCCCACGAGCCCACGTCGGCATATGTCGCTTTAACGCGCTCATCGAGCGCGGAGGCCATCAATGCCCAGGCGCCGGCGCCATCGAGGCCGATCACCGCCAAGCTGGTGCCCGGCCACCGCGCACCGAGGGCCGAAATTGCAGTCAGAACGTCCAACACTTGTTCGCCGATGATGGGCGGGTTGAACGTCGCCCAGAACCAATCGCCATCCCGTCGGGCAAGGGCCTCGGGTGGCGGCGGGTTAGTGCCCAGCGGCGAGATGGCAAGGACGGCCCGATCCTCACCCAGCGCCGCGTCCAGCCAGTCCGCAGGCAATCCCGCCACATCGAGCAAGCCCGGTAGGCCCGCAGGATGCAACATCACCGCTGCAAGGGATGGCTCGCCACCAGGGGGCAGCCACAACCTGCCCTCGACCCGGGTACCACGCGAGGTCATACTCAGCACCACGTGCTGACCCGAACCGTTAGCGGGTCCATCGGCATCGACGGATGCCATGGACACCTCATCCGGCTCTAGCGGGCTGATGCTGAGAATGTGAGCCGATCGCCTCCGCGTCTCGCGCGCGAGCTTGATGGCGCTGTCAGATGATAACGGGAGTAGCTTTGCCGAACGTTGCCGTGCGACTTGGACCAGATCTCGCATGCCTCGGGCTCCCGCATGGTAGCCCTTTGGCAAATCGCCCCGCGGGAATACGCGCACTGTATCATCGGCATGATCGGCATAGGGGCGCTCGGCATTGGCGGCTGCCTCCTCGGAACCCAAGAACCACCGCGCGAACCAGCGATAGACGTGGGCGCGGCTGGCCGCGTTATAGTTGTGAGGCGCATCTTGCTGAACGCACTGAACGTGCTCTTCCGCCCCGTAGAGCTCATAGACCCGACGGATGGCCGGGTACTCAACCCTCGGCGTGTTGATGGTCCAGTCGCCGGTGGCCGAGACGAGGAGCAGGGGCCTAGGAGCTGCCAGCGCGGCGATCTCTACGTTGTGCGTGTCGGTACGGAGACCAGGGGCATTCTCGCAGGTGCAGCCCCCCTGAAAGTGGGCCGAAACCATGTTCACCGGCGCCAAGACCGCCACCCGCCGGTCGAGCGCCCCCAGCATGAACGTCTGGGTACCGCCCCCAGAAGCGCCCGTACAACCGATCCGGGCGGGGTCCACGTATGGCAAGCTCAGCAGGAAATCCACAGCTCGGAGGCTGTTCTGGGTCTGGAGCGCCATGGAGCTGAGGCCCCACAGCGCAGCCCGCATCGACGCGTACCTGTGTTGGCAAACCTGGAGGCTATCGTTGTAGCCGACCATGTCGTAGGCCAAGGCCGCCATGCCCATCCTGGCAAAGGCGATGCAGCGCGCGCGGACGCTTCCGCGCGGTCCGTCCTCCAGGCGCCCGCGCTCCCAGTGCCCGTGGGGGTTCAGGATGGCAGGAATGCGACCAACGGGGTTGGATGGTCGGAAGAGGTTGCCCGTGCACAGAAATCCCGGCCTGCTCTGGAACCAGACGCGCTCCACCACATAACCGTCACCCTCGCCGCAGGCGCTGAGATGCGCATCCAAGGGGCAATCCGGATCCCCCTCATCCAAGCCGAGCACAACGCGCATGTGTTCCCGCAGATAGTCTGCGCGACGCTCCCATGCCGTCACGCTCATAGGCGCGTCGAACACGAAGGGCTGCCCGCCATGCCGGTGGCTCGTATAGCGTGCGTCGATCGTTGGGATCCTTCCCGCTTGCTCGGGCACGGTCGCTCCTCCAAGGACCCCGGAGCTGCCAATATGGGGCAGCTCCGGGCGCATACTGTCGGTTAGGCGTCCTTTTGGATCCACGCCTCGAGCTGACGTCGCGCCTCGTCGTCGTCCATCTGCTGCGGAGGGGATTTCATAAAATAGGCGGACGCCGGCACAATCGCCCCAGCTACACCACGGTCCTTGGCGATCTTGCAGCACCGCACGGCG
>JBNGEB010000163.1:3531-5567 GCA_049975585.1 Anaerolineae bacterium | reverse complement strand
GACCCCGGCGGCGAGGCCAAGCGCATCATGGGACGCATCGCAGCGCTTGGCATTGAAATTGAGATGGTGGTGCTGACCCACTTTCATTTCGATCACGTGCTGGCGGCTCAGGAGGTTGCTGAGTGCTTCAATGCGCCTATCGCCATCCATCGTGCCGATGCGGCATGGCTCAAGGCTCCGCCGCCCTTTTTTGCGCGGTTCGCGCCGCAGCCACCATCTCTGGAGGCTGACGAGTTGCTGGAGGAGGGGGATCTCCTCAGTGTGGGCGAGGGGCGTATCCAGGTATTGCACACGCCGGGGCATTCGCCTGGAGGCATCTCGCTGTGGAGCGAGAAGGATGGCTTTGTGCTGACGGGCGATGCGCTGTTCGCGGGCGGTGTGGGACGCACGGACCTGCCAGGAAGCAACCCTCAGGAGCTCATTCGCGGCATACGTTCGCGGCTGTTGGTGCTGCCAGATGAGACGGTGGTCTATCCAGGGCACGGGTCGGCGAGCACTATCGGGTCGGAGCGGACTGGCAACCCTTGGCTACGTGGGTAGCAAGCCTCCTGACGCCTAGAATGCGGGCAAGACCTGGCGGGCAACGGCGGCTTGCCCAGCAGGCGACTGGATCCAACGCGCCAGGGATCGGGCTTCTGGGAGGGCCTGGGGCGCGGTGAGTAGTACCACGGCGAGGCAAAGTGGGTAATCGCCGTTGCGGAGCGTCCGCGCCGAGGGATAGACCTCGTCTAGCGGAAGGATCTGACACTGGTCCGTAACCGAGGAAAGCTTCACCCAGCCCAGGGCGAGAGGCCGGGTCGCGACAGCATCGCAGATGGCCGCGTCGTGAGCCAAGAGCTCCATGCGCGGGCAGAAGCTATCCAGGCCGAAAAACGTTCTCAAGGCGTCCCGGGTGGGCGATCCTTCTCCTCGGCCTAGGATCGCTATCGTTCCGCTTCCCGAGCCTAGGTCTGACCAGTCATCTATTCCCCCTCCAACGACTCGCGCTAGGTCGGATAGGCTCAGTGACTCTACTTTGCGGAGGGGATATGCCACCACAACGATGGCATCCCAGCCAAGCAGTTTCGGATCGGCGTCGCCCCAGGCATTGGGGATCTCTGGGGTCTGCCCTTGCGACGTCGCCACCATGGCTATCCCGAGATCGGCCTCGGAATCGAGGACGGCATCGATGACGGCGTTACTCGTCTCGGTGGCTATCTCTATGGGAAAGGATCCTCCGCTGGCCGTATAGGCGTCCGTCAGGTCGCTCGCGAGAGGCAAGGTGTCCGAGGAAGTGACGAATCGGATGGGCCTTGCTGTCGATGGGGCATGCGCGTTGAGCGCCGCCCCATGGGTGATCTCAGCCGCGCGACCCTCGACGATGGCACAAGAGGCTGCTACTAGGACGGCTGTCAGCAACAGGGGACGGGGTCTTGCGCGAGGCATGGCGTCTACCGGACCGACGCGAGGATGAGCCCGGCAAGGCCCGCTGCCCAGCAATAGTAGGCAAAGGGGCGTAGGCTGTGACGTCTTACAAGGCGCAGGAGCAGCCTGATAGCGAGCATCCCGCTAACCGCAGCGGCCACGAATCCCAGCGATAGCTCTGCCCATGATCCTTGGATGCTCGTGGCATCGATGGCCTTGACAACCTGAAGGGCCGACGCTCCCAGGATGATCGGCACCGACATCAGAAAGGCGAAACGAGCTGCTGTCTCTCGGCTGAGCCCTCGGAGGAGACCGGCTGATATGGTGGCTCCGGAACGCGAGATGCCAGGGGCAATGGCCGCGGCTTGGGCTAGCCCGGCCCAGATGGCATCGGGCCACCGAACGGCGCCAAGGGTTCTTTCGCGACGGCCGAGCTGGTCGCTGACGACGAGGAGGGCGCCAGTCACCAGAAGGAATCCTGCTGCGTAGGGCGGTCGCGCAAAGAGGCTCTCGAACAGATCCTCGAACAGGTAGCCGATCACGGCGCCAGGCACGGCGCTCAGTACCAAGAGCCACCCTAGATCATCTTCTGGCCCTTGCTGGCGAAGGTTTCCTCCTGCACGAAGCCGAAG
>JBNGEB010000163.1:0-3521 GCA_049975585.1 Anaerolineae bacterium | reverse complement strand
GGTGGCCTGTCAAGCCGCGCCAGGCGCCCTGGAGCACGCCCCACAGGTCGCGCCAAAAGTAGAGAACGACGGCCGCGCAGGTGCCTAGGTGGACGACGGTATCGAACAGGAGCGAGGCCTCGGCCCAGCCCAAAGCCCAGGGGACTAGGACCAAGTGCCCTGAGCTGCTGACGGGCAGGAACTCGGTGACTCCCTGCAGCAGGCCTAGGGCGACGGCGCGCCATGGCGACATGATGCACTTCCTCAGTGATTGGCTTGGCGGCTTGCCCGGAACGCCTTGCGATTGGCACGGCGCGCCTTGGCATTGGCAATCTGATAGCGTGCGACGAACGCGTCGCGGAAAGCGGCATAGCGGTCTTCGAGAATCGCACGACGCGCGGTTCGTGTGAGCTCTCGCATAAAGGCGAGGTTGTGGATCGTGTTGAGACGGGCTCCCAGGATCTCCTTGCTCACGACGAGATGCCGAAGATAGCCTCGGCTGAAGGTCCGGCACGTGTAGCATGCGCAATCTTGCTGGATGGGCAGGGGGTCCTCGCGAAACTGCGCATTGCGAAGGTTGAGGCGGCCTTCGGGCGTAAAGACGGCCCCGTTGCGCGCCAGCCGGGTAGCCAGCACGCAGTCGAACATATCAATCCCCAGCCCGACGCACTGTACGATGTCTTCCGGCGAGCCAACCCCCATGAGATAGCGCGGCTTGGCCGCGGGAAGCAGAGGATCCAAGATGCCGAGCATACGGTGCATCTCGGACTTGCTTTCACCCACGCTCAGGCCGCCGATGGCATAGCCTGGAAAGTCTAGGCTAGCCAGGTAGGTAGCGCTCTCGGTGCGGAGGTCCTCAAAGATGCCCCCCTGCACGATCCCAAAGAGGGCCTGATCCTCTCGTGTGTGTGCCTGCAGGCAGCGCTCGGCCCACAGGTGCGTGCGACGCAGGGCCTCCACGTTGTAGTCATAGTCGTCGGGGATGGCGCACTCGTCGAGGGCCATGGCGATGTCCGAGCCCAGTCGCTCCTGGATGCGGACGACGCGCTCTGGGGTGAAGCGATGTTCCGATCCGTCGATGTGTGATCGAAAGGTGACGCCATCATCATCGACGCTGCGGAGATCCTTCAGGCTAAAAACCTGGAATCCGCCGCTGTCGGTCAGAATGGGGCCATCCCACGCCATGAAGGCATGGAGGCCTCCCAGACGCTCGATGGTGTCAACGCCAGGGCGCAAGTATAGGTGGTACGTATTGCCCAGGATCATGGGCGTATCGAGATCGCGCAGATCGCGAGGGTCGAGCGACTTGACTGTGGCTTGCGTTCCAACCGGGCAATAGACGGGCGTTGGCACATCGCCGTGAGGGGTGTGGAGGATGCCAGCGCGGGCGCCGGTGTTGGCGTCCACATGGATCAGCTCAAAACGGACGGGAGCCGTTTGCCTGTTGGCAGGTGGTATCTCTTGCATGAGGCGATTATAGCATGGCCGTGGCGAGGTCCGAAACGTAGGCCCTCACGAGCGTCGGCAGCCCGCACAGCTAGTGGCGGAGCATCCTGCACAGCCGGCGCTGTCTCCTGATGACGATTGTTCGCCTCCGGTGCACGCAAATCGAGAGAGCATCCGTTGAGAGCGCGTGCTATCGCATGCGGGACATGGCGCGGGTGCGTCGGCGTCCGCATAGGGGCGACGCCGATCATAGCGTTGGCCGCAATCCTGGCAGCGGTACTCGTAGATTGGCAAGTTGTGACCTCCTCGTGGGTTGCTGTCAGAAAATGGCGCTAGCCAACGTCCAGCGCTTCGCGGATCACCTCACCTAGTGCGTGGATGCCCTCACGGATGCGCTCTGGGCTCAAGGTGGCGAAAGTCAGCCTGAGGCAATTGGATCCTCCCCCGTCCACATAGAAGGGCGCTCCCGGCACGAACGTGACCTTGTGGCGCACCGCTTGTGGCAGCAGCTTGGTGGTGTCCACCGTCTCGGGCAGATGTAGCCAAAGGAACAAGCCTCCTGCGGGAACGCCAAAGGTTGTATTTGAGGGAAGCTCCTCACGGAGTGCTGCGACCATGGCATCCCGTCGCTGGCGGTAGGTCGCGCGAATGCGCGCGATCTGTTCGTCCAGCCAATCGCGTTCCATGAACCCGATGGCGATGGCTTGTGAAAGCGTGCTCGTGTGGAGATCGGCGCCCTGCTTGGCCATGACGAGCTGTTCGGCCACTCCCGGCGGACAGACGGCCCAGGCTAGGCGAAGGCCAGGGGCTAGCACCTTCGAGAAGGTGCCCAAGTAGACCACCGACGCGCGATCGTGGGCCATGGCGGCCATTGGTCTGGCTGTGGCTCCCTCGTAGGCGAGCTCGCCGTAGGGGTCATCCTCGACAACGGGGATACCGCCGCGCTCGAGGACTTTCAGCACCTGCGCGCGTCGTTCCGCGGGCTGGGTTGCTCCCGTTGGGTTCTGGTAGGTGGGGATCAGATAGGCGAACTTGGCGGGGGCCAAGCTGACGGCATCCGCCAAGGCATCCGGCAGAACGCCTTGGTCGTCCATCGGAACGCCGGCGAACTCGGGGCCATAGGCGCGAAAGGACTGGAGCGCGCCGATGAATGTTGGGTTCTCGACGAGAACGCGGTCACCCTTATCGAGGAGGATGCGCCCCAGCAGGTCCAAAGCTTGCTGGGAGCCGCTGGTGATGACAATGTCCTCGGGGTCACAAGCGATGCCCTTCGCACGCATCCGGTCGGCCAGCAGCGCGCGTAGGTCGGCAAGGCCCTGCGTGGGGCCGTACTGCAGCGCCATCTGGGGGCGGTGCTTGAGAGCTTCCTCGACGATGATGGCCATGCGCTCCGTGGGGAAAAGGGCCGCATCGGGCCAGCCCCCCGACATGGAGATGGCATCCGGGGCCTGAGCGGTGCTCAGGATGTCGCGTATGATCGACGTCGTCATGTGCGAGAGGCGAGACGCGTAGAGACTGCCCCAGTCGGTGGTCATGTCGTTCCCATGCTCCTTTGCCGCGAGCTACGAAGGTTTCGGGTGATGCTGGGCGATGCTGCGAGGATGCCGGCGAGGATCAATGCGCCGCCGAGCACGGCCATCAAGCCGGGCCGCTCGCCTAGGATGGCCCAGGCGAGCAAGGTGGCACCTACGGGCTCTCCCAGCATGGCCACTGAGATGTACACGGGCGGGACGTGTCGCACGGCCCAGTTGAAGGCCGAGTGACCGAGAATCTGCGGCACGATGGCCAAGGCTAGCAGCAGGGCGTAGGTCCGTGAAGGATACCCAAGCATGGCCTGCCCCGACAAGAGACATGCGGCGCTCAACACTAGCCCCGCGATGGCGTAACAGGGCCACACGTAGGCGATGGTCGAGAGCCGACGACGCAGGCGCTGTCCCAGCAGCATGTAGACGGACACTGCAGCGGCGCCGAGGAGCGCCAACAGGTTGCCTAGCATGGCTTGGCTCGAAAGGTCGAGATCGCCATAGGCCACCAAGGCAGTGCCAGCTAGCGCGAGCCCGATAGCTACGATGGTTATGTCTCCTACGCGCTGGCCG
>JBNGEB010000162.1:0-5580 GCA_049975585.1 Anaerolineae bacterium | reverse complement strand
CACCCAGCTTTGCTGCGGCGCCGTGCTAGCACCACACTTCTTGACGTAGAACCAGTGAACACATTGCCTTGACAAGCTTCTCCACCTGTGATATGCTTGTGTTATCGGTAGGGAAAGTTAGGTTAGGTTCATGGCTCACGGTCGGCGCGCAAGCACCTTTCTCGTCCTAGTTGAGCTCCTCGTTATTGAGGGGCTATTACCGGTTGGGCGAGGGCTGACCTAGGTTACACCAAGGAACCAACAGCGAGAGCAAGGCCTCACCCAACAGGGTGAGGCCTTTCGTATCCCAAACTGAGACGGCTCTCCTCAGAGAGCCATGGGGATTGTCCCCCGATCTTGCAAGGAAGCCACTTCTCGCGCACCATCACGGGTGCGTGGGCCGTGGCTTCTGTGTTCCAGGGACAAAGCCGCTACGTCGAGAAAGGAGACACGTATCGTGAGAAGCGACGCCATCAAGAGTGGGCTGGAGCGAATGCCCCATCGCTCTCTGCTCTACGCTTTGGGATGCACTGACGAGGAGCTGGAACGCCCCTTTGTGGGGGTCATAAGCTCGTTCAGCGAGATCGTTCCGGGCCACATTCACCTCCGCAATGTGGCAGACGCCGTCAAGGCTGGCGTGCGAATGGCGGGAGGCACGCCATTCGAGGCCGACACGATTGCTATCTGCGATGGTATCGCTATGGGTCATAGCGGCATGAAGTACTCGCTAGCCTCTCGCGAGCTCATCGCTGACTCGGTCGAGTCGGTCGTCGCGGCGCATGCCTTTGACGCCGTCGTTCTCGTTCCCTCGTGCGACAAGATCATCCCAGGCATGCTCATGGCGGCCGCCCGACTTGACTTGCCCGCCGTCGTCGTAACCGGGGGACCCATGCTAGCAGGTCGCGTCGGGCAAGACATCCTAGACCTGAACAGCGCCTTTATGGCCGTCGGTAGCGTCACTTCCGGCGAGATGACCGAGGAGCAAGCCAAGCGCATTGAAAAGGCGTCCTGCCCTGGCTGTGGCTCCTGCTCGGGTATGTTCACCGCAAACACCATGGGCTGCCTGAGCGAGGCGCTGGGTCTAGCGCTCCCCGGCAACGGCACCATACCTGCCGTCTCGTCCCGCAGGATAGCCCTCGCCAAGCTGGCTGGCATGCAGGTCATGGAGATGCTGCGGCGCGACATCCGACCGCACGATATCCTGACGCGTGACGCCTTTGCCAATGCCTTCACGACGGACATGGCGATGGGTGGATCGACCAACTCGGTCCTGCACCTTTCTGCCATCGCCCATGAAGCAGGTCACGACTTTGATTTGCACGAGGTCGATGCTTTCAGCCAGCGGACACCGCATCTGAGCAAGCTATCGCCTGCCAGCAACCAGCACATCGAGGACCTCTACTATGCTGGCGGCGTCGAGAGCGTCATGCTCGAGCTCTCCAAACTGGGCCTCCTCAACACCGACTACGTGACAGTGACAGGAGCGACGGTAGCCGAGAACCTGGAGGCCGGCTCGCGCTGGGCCCCAGATCCCGAGCTGATTGACCGCGACGTGATACGTAGCGGCGACGATCCCTACTCGCCCACGGGCGGGCTGGCGATCCTCTTTGGCAACCTCGCGCCGGACGGCGCTGTCGTCAAGGCTGCTGCTGTCCAGCCTAACATGATGGTGCACGAGGGCCCCGCCAGGGTCTACGATTCCGAAGAAGAGGCTACTGAGGCCATCATGGCTGGGGCCTTTGAAGCCGGCGACGTCCTTGTGCTTCGCTACGAAGGTCCCAAAGGTGGACCAGGCATGCGAGAGATGCTCACGCCAACCTCCATGCTCTCGGGCATGGGCATGGACGACAAGGTAGCCTTGATCACCGACGGCCGCTTCTCCGGAGCCACCCGTGGCTCGGCCATCGGTCACGTATCGCCAGAGGCCGCAGCCCGAGGCCCCATCGCCGCCCTGCAGGACGGGGATGTGATCCGCATCGATATCCCAGCTCGCACGCTCTCTGTCAAGCTGTCCGATGAAACGCTGGCCAAACGCCTAGCAGCGCTGCCCGCGTTCGAGCCCAAGGTCAAGACCGGCTACCTACGACGCTACGCCAAACTCGTTACGTCGGCGAGCACGGGGGCTGTGTTCGAGTAGTGTATGGAGGAGCAGCTATGGCAGCCAAAGACGTGAACAGGCACGAGCCGCATACCGGAGGTTAGTAGCATGAGATTGAACGGCGCCCAGATGGTCTGGGAATCGCTGTCACGGGAGGGCGTGGAGGTGTTCTTTGGTATCACCGGCGGAAAGGTGATCCCGCTCTACCACGAACTCGCCAACTATCCCATTCGCCAGGTAACGGTACGCCATGAGCAGGCTGCCGCGCACGCAGCCGATGGGTACGCCAGAGCTACCGGCAAGGTCGGCGTCTGCGTATCCACGTCGGGGCCTGGCGCGACCAACATGGTGACCGGGATCGCCAACGCACAGATGGATTCGGTCCCCATCGTGGCCATCACGGGGCAGGCATCCAAGTCCGATCTTGGCATGGACTCTTTCCAAGAGGTGGACATCACCGGCATCACGATGCCCATCGTGAAACACAACTATTTGATCACGGACATCGCCGACCTACCGCGTGCCATCAAGGAAGCCTTCCACATTGCGCGCAACGGACGTCCTGGCCCAGTCTTGATCGACATCGCAGTCAACGTGCAAACGGCCGAGGCCGAGTATGTGTACCCGGACGAGGTGGACCTGCCCGGCTTTCGACCGCACCTGACGGGCAACAGGCGGCAACTCCGTCAGGCAGCGCGCATGATCGCCGAGGCCAAGCAGCCGCTACTCGTTGCGGGCCACGGGGTCATCATCGCCCGCGCGTGGGACCTGCTCCGCGAGCTAGCGGAAAAGGCCGATATCCCCGTCACAACGACCTTGCTGGGCAAGAGCGCCCTGCCCGAGACGCATCCTTTGTGTTTGGGCATGGGTGGCATGCACGGCGAGTCGTTCGTGAACCATGCACTCCAGAGCGCCGATCTCATTGTGGGCATCGGCAACCGCTTTGATGATCGCTTTACCAGTACAGCCGACACCTTTGCGCCCAACGCCAAGATCATCCACATCGACATCGATCCGGCCGAGATTAGCAAGCGCATTCGTGTGGACCTGCCCGTCGTTGGCGATGCGCTCCGCGTGCTCCAGGATCTCGTCCCAATGGTGGAGCCAGCCGAGCACAAGGAATGGAAAGCCCTCATCGAAAACTGGCGAGAGGATACGCATCAGCGAGACGTGGTGAACCGCGATCCGCATGCCCTCTTGCCACAGCACGTCATTCGCATGATCGATCAAGCCACCAAAGGGCGAGCCATCATGGTGAGCGATGTGGGCCAGAACCAAATGTGGGAGGCGCAGTACTACCGCCACCTGCGCCCAGGGGGGCTCGTGACATCAGGCGGTCTCGGCACCATGGGCTTTGGCCTGCCAGCCGCCATCGGCGCTGCTGTCGGCTGCCCAGACGAGCCCGTCTGGCTGGTAGCAGGCGATGGCGGATTCCAGATGACTTCCCAAGAGCTGGTAACCGCCGTCCAGGAACGGTTGCCCATCAAGATCGCTCTTCTCAACAACGGCTACCTCGGCATGGTACGCCAGTGGCAGGAGCTGTTCTTCGAGAGCAACTACTCGGGCACGCCCATCCTAGGACCCGATTTCGCCAAGCTGGCAGAGGCATGTGGCGTCATGGGACTCACGGTCGAGGACCACCAGGGCATCGCTCCCGCTATCGAGCGGGCTATGGCACACGAGGGGCCTGTCCTGATCGATTTCCACATTGAGCGCGAACACAATGTCTTCCCGATGGTGCCGGTTGGCGGCGCCATCCATGAGATGATCCGCCGACCATTGGATGAACCAGAGACACCAGCCGCTGACGGAAGTAAGACGTTGGAGGGAGAGGTGTGAAATGAGCTCAGCGTTGGAAGCCCATCTGCCCCGGCACACGTTGGTCGCCATGATGCAAGACAAGCCCGGCGTTCTGAGCCAAGTCGTGAACCTGTTCCGACGTCGGAACTATAACATCGAAAGCCTCACGGTCGGCCATAGCGAGACCCCAGGCATCTCGCGCATGACCGTCGTCGTGTGCGGCGATGACGCGGTTGTCGAGCAGGTAACCAAGCAGCTCTACAAGCTGATCCCGGTCACCAAGGTCAGCGACATCACCGACGACGACGCTGTCATCCGGGAGCTCGCCTTGGTGCGAGTCCACGCGCCCGCCGCCAAGCGAGGCGAGATCAAGCAGTTGGCAGACATCTTTCGGGCACAGATCATCGACGTGGCTACCGACTCGCTCACCATCGAGATCACCGGCACGGAAGACAAGGTGGATTCCTTGATCCACGTGTTGCGACCCATGGGCATCAAGGAGCTGACCCGGACGGGTCGTGTCGCCATGGTACGAGGGACAAGCAGCAACGGGGGCTAGCTCGCTGCCGCTTGCGACCTAACTCACCGAGACGAGCGAACGTCAACGAACAGGAGGAACGGACGTGGCAACCATCTACTATGAGAAGGATACGGACCTCAGCTTGCTAGACGGCAAGCGCATCGCGGTCATCGGGTACGGCAGCCAGGGACACGCCCACGCACTGAACCTGCACGACAGCGGCTGCGACGTCGTCGTAGGGCTCTACGAGGGCAGCAAATCCTGGGCCAAGGCCGAGTCCGACGGCCTCACGGTCATGAAAACGGCCGATGCCGTTGCCTCAGCAGATATCGTCATGATGCTGGCACCCGACACGGCGATCCCCAGCATCTACGAGCAAGACGTGGCCCCTAGCCTTGATGCTGGCAACATGCTCATGTTCGCGCACGGTTTCAGCATCCACTACGGTCAGGTCGTGCCTCCCGAGGATGTGGACGTGACCATGATCGCCCCCAAGGCCCCTGGCCACCGCGTGCGGGCCATCTTCCCCGAAGGCCAAGGCGTCCCGGGGCTCCTAGCAGTATTCCAGGATGCCACCGGCCAGGCCAAGCCTCTCGCTCTTGCCTATGCCAAGGGCATCGGGTGCGCACGGGCGGGCGTTATCGAGACCACGTTCGAGGAAGAGACTGAGACCGATCTCTTTGGCGAGCAAGCCGTGCTCTGTGGCGGCCTGACGGCGCTGATGAAGGCGGGCTTTGATACGCTCGTGGAGGCTGGCTATCAGCCCGAGATCGCCTACTTTGAGTGCGTCAACGAGATGAAACTCATCGTAGATCTCATCTACCAGGGCGGTCTATCGTACATGCGCTACTCGATCAGCGATACGGCCGAGCACGGCGACTATACCGCGGGTCCCAAGATCGTGACTGACGAGACCAAGGCCGTCATGCGCCAGTTGCTCTCCGATATCCAGGACGGCACCTATGCCCGCGGCTGGATTCTGGAGAACCAGGCCAAGCGCCCCAGCTTTAACCTGATGCGTCGACGTGAACAGAACCTACTCATCGAAAAAGTCGGCCGCAAGCTACGCGCCATGATGCCCTGGCTCGACGCCAAGTAGGTTCCCATGGGTTGGGGGGCATCGTGATGCCCCCCAACCCAACCGAGGTGAACTGCAACCCATGACTGAACGTATCGCCATCCT
>JBNGEB010000161.1:0-5580 GCA_049975585.1 Anaerolineae bacterium | reverse complement strand
CAGATCGCGAGCGAAGCGGGCCGTCTTTGCCGCGTCATCACCTGGCGTGGTGACAGCGCGCGACGAGTGGGTCGTGGGCCTTTCCGCTGAGCAGGTAGCAGAGCGGATGGCGTTCTTCGCCGAGTTCTACCATCGCTACGAGCAGCAAGGCGACGAATACGACACGACGATCAAGTGGTCCGAAGCGCTGAAACTGCGCTATGGCAAGGGTATCCGTGAGGACTTCAACGAACGCTGGATCATCCGGTATTCCTATCGCCCGTTCGTACAGCGCTGGTTGTATCGCTCTGATCTTTTCATCGACAGACTAGGGTGCACCGACGTGTTCGACTCGATAAACGTCGCCGTTGCCTTCACGAATCCCGCCTCGACCAAGCCGTTCTCGGCTCTAGCCTCCGGGGCGCCGATCGATTTCCACTTGACCGGGGACACCCAGTACGTTCCCCGTTACACCTACGATGAGCACGGCACCCGCGTGGACAACGTCACCGATTGGGCCGTGGAGCAGTTCACCGAAAGGTACGGTGACGACCTGGCCGATGCCGGGACGGGCCTGCCCGCGCCCCTCGATCCCGACGCGCCTGCGGACGTCCGCGACGTCATCTTTTACTATGTCTATGCCGTGCTGCACCACCCCGCCTACCGGGAAAAGTACGCCCTCAACCTCAAGCGCGAGTTTCCTCGTATCCCCCTCTATGACGATCTGGCGCGTTGGTCCGCGTGGGGGCAACGGCTGCTGACGCTGCACGTCGGCTATGAGGCCGTCGAGCCCTATCCGTTGGAGCGGGTGGATTGCCAGACCAGCCCCGACAACGCGCCCCAGCCCAAGCTCAAGGCGGAGCCAGACGCGGGCGAGATCATCCTGGACACCGCCACCACGCTCACGGGTGTCCCGCCAGTCGCCTGGGCCTACCGCCTGGGCAATCGCAGCGCCATCGAGTGGGTGCTCGAGTACCACAAGGAGCGCAAGCCGCGCGACCCTACGATTCGCGCCAAGTTCGACACCTATCGCTTTGCCGATCACAAGGAGCGGGTCATCGATCTGCTGCGGCGCGTGGTCACGGTCAGCGTGGAGACCATGGCCATCGTGGACCAGATGCGCGCGATCGAGACGGTGTGACGTCCCCCACTTGACCCACTTGACACTCTCTCCCATCCCTGCTAGACTGTCTGCCAACGGAAAGGGAGCCGACCAAACGATGCATGTTCCAGGTAGTCGCGCCACGCGGGCCGTCGCCCGCGGCACCAAGCGCAGCAAGTCCAAGAAAGAGCCGGACGCCACGTTCGGATAGGCTTGCTCTACCATCGCAACGGCGCATACACGGGCAGCACTCCGAACGGGAGGAGCCGCTGCTCGTTTTTTGTGCCTAGGCATCATCGCGCGGCACCAGCAAAAGGAGAATCACCATGCAGGCCACTTGCCCCGAATGCGCCGCCGAGTTTGAGCTGGACGACGTCATCAAGGGCGAGATCGTCGATTGCCCCGACTGTGGCGTCGAACTCGAAGTCGTCAGCTTGGACCCCCTCGTCCTCGAGCTCGCGCCCGAGGAAGAGGAAGACTGGGGAGAATAGGGAAAGGCAAGGGTGCGGATCATGGGCTTATCGAGTTTTGCCATCATTGAATCGACCCTCCGCGAGGGCGAGCAGTTCGTCGGGGCCAACTTTTCCACGGAGCAAAAGATTCAGATCGCCCGGATGTTGGACGATTTTGGCGTCGAGTATATCGAGCTGACCTCGCCGCTAGCCTCGCCGCAGAGCCGCAAGGACTGCGAGGCCATCGCCAAGCTGGGCCTCAAGGCCAAGATCCTCACCCACACGCGCTGCACCGTGGAGGACGCCAAGGTGGCGGTGGGCACTGGCGTGGACGGCGTGGATGTGGTCATTGGCACGTCGTCGCAGCTGCGCACGTTCAGCCACGGCAAGGACATTCCCACCATCATCGAGATGGCCCACGACGTGGTGAGCTACCTGCTGTCGCAGGGCGTCGAGGCGCGTTTCAGCACCGAGGACTCTTTTCGGAGCGAGCGCGACGACATTTTTCGCATCTACCAGGAGGTGGACGCGCTGGGCGTGAACCGGGTGGGCATCGCCGACACGGTGGGCATCGCCACGCCGTTCCAGGTGTACGACATTGTCTCCGAGCTGCGCAAGCGTGTCTCGTGCGACGTCGAGTTCCACGGCCACAACGACTCGGGCTGCGCCATCGCCAACGCCTATGCCGCGCTGGAAGCCGGCGCCACCCATGTGGATACCAGCGTCCTGGGCATCGGCGAGCGCAATGGCATCGCGCCGCTGGGCGGGTTCATCGCCCGCGTCTATGCCAGCAACCGCGAGGCCGTCCGCAAGTACAACCTGCCCGTCCTGCGCGAGCTCGACCACGTCGTCGCCGAGATGGTCGGTGTGGATATCCCCTTTAACAACTATATCACGGGGATCACGGCCTTCTCGCACAAGGCGGGCATCCACGCCAAGGCCGTGCTCAACAACCCCGAGACCTACGAGATCCTCGATCCGCGCGACTTTGGCATGACGCGCTATATCTCGATCGCGCACAAGCTCACGGGCTGGAACGCCATCAAGATGCGCGCGCAGCAGCTCGATCTGCAGATCCCCGATGCTGAGATCAAGGAGCTGACGTCGCACATCAAGGCGCTGGCCGACGAGCGCCCGCTGACGCTGGACGACGTCGATAGCGTGCTCCAGTCCTGGAGCGAAGGCGAGGCCCCGCATGGCTCCTAGGCCCATGACGCTGGTGGAGCAGATCATCTCTCACGCCGCGGGAGAGCCCGTTCGCGCTGGCGACCTGGTCATCGTGCCGGTGCATCGGTGCATGACCCACGATTCCCTCACGCCCGAGGTCATCGACGCGCTGGAGAATGACCTGGGCGTGACGCGCATCCAGGATCCCGACCGGGTGGCGGTGATCATCGACCACGTGGCGCCGGCCAGCACCGTCGCCACGGCCAACGCGCAGGTCCGCGTGCGCCGCTGGGTCCGCGAGCAGGGCATTCGCCGCTTCTATGATGTGGGCGCGGGCATCTGCCACCAGATCATGGTGGAGGAGGGCCTGGTGCAGCCCGGCGAGATCGCGCTGGGCACCGATTCGCACGCGACGTCGTATGGGGCCATCGGCGCGCTGGGGACGGGCGTCGGCACCCGCGACATGGCGCTGGCGCTGGCCTCGGGGCGCACCTGGCTTCGCGTGCCCGAGACGCTCCGCGTGCGCCTGCATGGGCGATTTCGCCCTGGCGTCTCGGCCAAGGATCTGAGCCTGCACCTGTGCGGGATGCTCGGTCTGGACGGTGCGACCTATCAGGCGGTAGAGTTCCACGGCGGCGATTGGCTCACGCTGGACGAGCGCCTGACGCTCGCGGGGATGACCACCGAGCTTGGCGCCAAGGCCGGGATCTTTCCGCCGACGGGCGTCGGAGCCGAGGGGCTGACGGTGCCTTCCTGGCTGGGCGTGCAAGAGGGCGCGACGTACGTCCGCACGTTGGACGTGGATCTCTCCGAGCTGCGGCCGCTGGTGGCCGTCCCGCCTGAAGTGGACCACGTCGTCCCCGTGGGCGAGCTGGCCGACGTGGCCGTGGACCAGGTGTTCATCGGGACCTGCACCAATGGCCGCCTGTCGGACCTGAAGGTCGCCGCCGAGATCTTGGCGGGCAAGCACGTGGCCGAGGGCGTGCGCTTGCTGGTGATCCCGGCGTCGCATCGCATTCTGGAGGCTGCCACCGCCGACGGCACCCTGGCGACGCTGCTGGCGGCCGGCGCTACGCTGGGCACGCCTGGCTGCGGGCCGTGTATCGGGCGCCACATGGGCGTCATGGGCGCCGGCGAGGTGGCGCTCTCGACGGCTAACCGCAACTTTCGCGGGCGCATGGGTGATCCCGAGGCGCGCATCTATCTGGCGTCGCCGGCTGTGGCCGCGGCCTCGGCGCTGACGGGGCGGATTACGGATCCGGGCGAGGTGTAGGAGACATGGCGAGCGATCTTCGGGCGACGATGCGCACGGGTAGGGGCACGGCATGCCGTGCCCCTACCAGGTGACGGCGATTCCTGGCAGTAGGGGCGAATCCGGGCGCCGTCTGCGGCGCGAGGGTTGAGGTCCCGCCCGATGCATCATACGCATAGGAGGCGTAATGGCACGTGTCTGGCTCTTTGGCGATAACGTGGACACCGATCAGATCGTCCCTGGACGTTACGCGCCCTATATGACGTCCGAGGAAGAGCTGCTTAAGTACCCGTTCGTCGAGGCGCGGCCCGAGTTCGCGGTCGACGTGCGCCCTGGCGACGTGATCGTGGCGGGGAGCAACTTTGGCTGCGGGTCGTCACGCGAGTACGCCCCCCGCGCTCTGGTCGCCGTGGGGATCGCGGCCATCATCGCGCCCAGCTATGCCCGCATCTTTTTCCGGAACGCCCTCAATCTCGGTTTGCCGCTGTTCGAGGCTGATCTCACGCAGCATCTGGAGGATGGCCAGCAGGTGACGCTGGATGTCGCGCGGGGCACGTTAATCGCCGCCGATGAGGCGTTCCAGCTTCCGCCGCCTCCCGCCTGGGTCGCGCGGGTGTGGCGAGCGGGTGGCATGGTGGCCTACTATCGTCAGCACGGCGCCTTTCCCCTGGAGGAGGCCCACCCATGACGCACACCATCTGCCTGATCGAGGGCGACGGCATCGGCCACGAGGTGATCCCCGCGGCCGCCGAGGTCCTGCGCGCCACGGGCCTGCCCGTAGCGTTCACCCAGGCCGAGGCGGGCTGGGACACGTTCCAACGCCAGGGCACGGCGCTGCCCGACGAGACTGTCGAGGCGGTGCGCCAGGCCGACGCCACGCTATTCGGGGCGGTCTCGTCGCCGCTCAGCCCGGTCGAGGGCTATCGCAGCCCCATCGTGGCGCTGCGCCGCGAGCTGGGCCTGTATGCCAATTTGCGCCCCGTGATCTCGCAGCCGGTGCCGAGCTCGCGGCAAGGCATCGACATGCTGATCGTCCGCGAGAACAGCGAGGGCCTGTACGCGGGCCGCGAGCGCATCTCTGCGTCCGAGGCCGTCACCGAGCGCCTCATCACCCGCGCGGGGTCGTTGCGCATCGCCAACGTGGCCTTTCGCCTGGCCCAGGGACGCCGTCGCAAGGTGACGGTGGTCCACAAGGCCAACGTCCTGCGCGCCACCTGCGGGCTCTTTCGCGAGACGGCCTTCAAGGTGGCCGCCGAATACCCCGACGTGACCGTGGAGGAGATGCTGGTGGATGCCGCCGCCATGCGGCTCATCACCGAGCCAGAGCGTTTCGACGTGATCGTGACGACCAACCTGTTCGGCGATATCCTATCGGATGAGGCCGCCGCGCTGGTGGGCGGGTTGGGCCTGGCGCCCTCGGGAAACGTTGGGGATCACCACGCCGTGTTCGAGCCGGTGCACGGTTCCGCGCCGGATATCGCCGGGCAGGGCATCGCCAACCCCGTTGCCGCCATCCTAGCCGCAGCCATGCTGCTGGAGCATCTGGGGGCCATTTCGGCGGCCAAGGGCATTGGCGCGGCAGTCACGGCTGTTTTGTCCGAGGGGCCGCACACGCCCGATCTGGGCGG
>JBNGEB010000160.1:0-5602 GCA_049975585.1 Anaerolineae bacterium | reverse complement strand
GTTCGTGCCAGGAACGGACGCGTGGATGCTCCACGGCTGCGACGCTGGCGCCGCATTGTCCGTGAGGCTGCCGAGCAGTCGCGCAGAACACGCTTGCCAGACGTCACTCCGGCCATGTCGTTCGACGATGCCTGCCGTCAGTGTCGCGACCTTGCGCTAATCTGTGACGCGCGGGGCACCCTGCCTTTCCTTCTGGATGTCGCTGCGCGTAGCGCGGAAACGCACCCTGCGACGGTCCACCTGTTCGTGGGACCCGAGGGTGGGTTCACGCCTGTAGAAATCGAGAAAGCAGCTCGCTATGGCATCGAGCCGGTGACGCTAGGACGGCGCATCTTGCGCTCAGAGACGGCGGGGATCGTCGCTTCGGCGTTGGCCCTAGCCAGCCTGCGGGACGGAGACGAACCGGGGATACGGACAAGCGTCAACTCATTGCATGGCAGCGCGGATCACGGGCAAGTCCACATAGTAGAGGATCGCGGCTGAGACCAGCATCGACGCGACAAAGGTCGTCAGCATGGCATAGTCCACGATCGGGCCCGTCTCACCCATGGTGGCAACCTGGGAAACCAGCACGAGCAGGTGTACCAGGATGCTAAAGCCCTGGAGAAAGACAGTGGCCGTGTGACTCCAAAAGCGCCGACGGAGCAGGTTGATCGCCACGAGCCCAAAGATCACCGCCACCGCAATCCATAGAGCCAAGGGCACTTGAGCCAAAAGCGACGGAGGTTTGATCATCGGTGCAGCCCACTGCAGCAACGCCACCAGCCACAGACCGAGCGGCAACTGCTTGTCCATACTCTCAACCTCCTAGCGCTAGTCTGGTCGAGTATACCTACGCCAGGGGCCAGTGTCAAAGCTCATGGCCGTTCAGCAAGCTACAGCTCGCCTACGCCTCTACCAAAGAGACGCACGCATGTTAACCGCCTGCGGCCACCGACTTGACCCAGCTCTCATCATCCTCGATAAGGATGGCACGCTGATCGCCTTTGATCACCTTTGGCATCGCTGGTTCGCGCTTCTGCTCGAGCACCTTGGCGACGATCTCGACGCACGTGGCCCCCATGGCGTCCAGATGGCGGCGACTCTGGGATACGACGTCGAAACCGGCGCATGGGACCCGCGAGGGCCACTCACCATCGCGTCCACCAGTGAGCTCACGGTGCTGCTTGCCGGCCTGCTGTACGCGAACCAAGGCATGAGCTGGGAAGATGCCATCTCACGCGTGCGCACTGCGGAAAGAAAGGCGAGAGCCGCCCTGCCTCTCGAAGACCTGGTAAAGCCCGTTGGCGACGTGGCAGCGAGGCTGTCCGACTGGCGAGCCAAAGGCATGCGCCTGGCCATAGCCACCACCGATGAGCGCGACCTTACGATGCGATCGCTGGCTTGCGTGGGCTTGGAGGCACTCTTTGATGCCATCGTCTGCGGAGACGATGGCATCCCCTTGAAACCTGCGCCTGACATGGTCCTGCAGATATGCGAACGCCTCTCGATTCCGCCTCGCGAGACGGTGGTTATCGGCGACACGGCAGCCGATCTGGTCATGGCTCGAGAGGCGGGCGCCATGGCAGCCATTGGTGTGCTCTCTGGAGCTGGTACCCGCGAGGATCTTGCCCGCTACACGGACCTGATTGTACCGGACATCCATCACGTAAGAGTCGTCGCAAGCCCAAAGGATAGGCACCGATGACCCAGCGCGCTGAACCTCGCTACAACGGGTACATCCTGGACTTGGACGGCACGATCTATTTGAGCGACTACCTGATCCCCGGCGCCAAGGCAACCGTCGCATGGTTACGCGAACACGGACGCCGGGTTGTGTTCCTCTCCAACAAACCGCTGGAACCCCGCTCCCATTATGCCGCCAAGCTTGAAAGGCTGGGGATACCTGCCCAGACAGAGGACGTCATCAACTCGACCGAGTCGCTGCTCCACTACCTTCAGCAGCACCACGCCGGAGCGACCCTCTGGGTCATCGGCGAGCCCTTGCTTCTGCAAGAGTTCCGGGAAGCGGGATTCGCACTGTCGGACGATCCGGCAGCCATCGAGATCGTGGTCGCGGCCTTTGATCGAACACTCGACTATGCCAAGCTCAACACGGCCCATCAGGCGTTGATCCGAGGGGCCCGTTTCTACGCCACCAACGCCGATCGCACCTGCCCCATCGCCGGGGGCGAGCTGCCTGACTGCGCCGGCATCATTGCCTTCCTAGAGGCCACCACCGGCCGAGAGGTTGAGCTGGTAGCAGGCAAACCTTCGGAGCACATCCTGCAAGCGGCGATTGACCGCCTAGGAGTGCCACGACGGGACTGCTTGATGGTGGGGGATCGGCTGGCAACGGACATTCGGATGGGGATCGAGAACGGCCTGGACACCGCGCTGGTCCTTAGCGGCGTCACCAGCGAGGACGCCTTGGCCCACAGCTCGCTGCAGCCCACCTACGTGCTGCGCTCAGTGGCAGAGCTGCCCTAGGCAGACCGGAAACTCACAAAACGATAGACGTCCACAGCACGGAATCCCAACGCCTTGTAGGCGCGCTGCGCTGCCTCGTTCCCCTCGCGAACGGTCAGCGCGACAAGAGGCTTGGTGCGAAACGCGTCCTCTGCAAGCGCAGAGACCACGCTCTTGGCGTAGCCGCGTCGGCGCCAAGCCCGACGCGTATAGACGGCGGCTGCCGCCGATAGCTGGGGAATATCGACCTCCACCGCTGCCATGGAGACCGGCTCGCCATCCGCCTCGGCGAGGTAGGTGCCATCCTCGATGTAGCGCCGCGCGATGCGTTTGGCCCATCGGGGCGGGATCGCATACCTAGGGATCTGAAAGTACTCGGCCTCAAAGCTGGTGCGAAGCTCTGCCACGAGATCGAGGTCTCTGAGCGTAGCGCGTCGGACCCGTCCCACGCGAAACGGGATCAAGTCATCCGGCTCTAGCTGACACAAAGTCTCGCACTCGTCTTGGGCAAGCCGCATGCCACATGCGCGAAGCGGTCCCACAAGCTGATCCACGGCGTTGGCGAGGCCGGACATGAACCGCACGCGCCGCGACGCTATGTCGGCGACCATGGAAGGGATCACGCGGGCATCGACCAAGTGCGGCAGGCAACGCCCTTCACGAGCGAAACCGCACACGCCCGCTATCTCGCCGTTGACATCATACGAGAGGACATCCGGACGACGTACGTGCGCCCGACGCTCGGCATAGGCAAGCTCGCCCAGCAAGAACATGGTGCCGAGCAGATGACGCTCCAGATACGCTTGGATCTCGCACATGCCGCTGCCCACGCAGTTATCGGGCTAGAGATCACGCACTCTGGCATCCGGCACTTGGACGAGGGTCACGGTGTAGCTACAATAGGCTGATGCTTGCAACAGGCAAAGCAGCGGGCTTGCGGGCCTGCCGCTGAGAGCCTTCAAGAAGCTACGCTGCCGTCCAGCTCTCGCAGGTCATGGCGTCAGGGCAGCGATCACACTGCCGCTTGATGGCATCGCCTGAGAGAAGACGCACGTTAACCGCTTCGGGGAGGTCCTTGGTGCAGTAGCCATGGCCCTCGACCATTGCATAGTAAGCACAGTCCGGGCAACGCTGGTTCTTCTTGCCCTGTTTCCTGTTGAACAGACCCATCCTAGCTCTCCTAACTCTGCAATACTCGGCACACTGCTAGTGCCTTCTGACGCTGGAACTCGATAGAGTATAGGAGCGACGATTCGACCCGTCAAAATACGCCTCCGCACACACTCGGTTACCATGAAGGAAGCACCATGCACGCTCAGGCAGCCGTACTGACTCGCTTCGGTGAACCGCTCCAAGTCCAAGAGATCCCTCTGCCACCTCTCGCCGAGGGCGAGGTCCTGGTGGCCATCGAGGCCGCGGGCGTATGCGGTTCGGACGTACACATGTGGCGCGGCAAGGACCCGCGCACGCCCCTGCCGATGGTGCTGGGCCATGAGGGTGTCGGCCGCATCGTGGAGCTGGCCAGCCCTCGTACGGATGTCAACGGCACGCCGCTTACCCCAGGCATGCGCGTCCTCTGGGAACGCAGCGTGACCTGCGGCACCTGCCACTATTGCGCAGTCGCGCATGAGCCGGGGTTGTGTCCGCATCGATGGGTCTATGGCATTCACCGCGGCCTGCGCGATAGCCGAGGGCCCGGTGGCTGTTACAGCACGCATCTCATCCTGGATCGGCGCACTCCCATGTGGCGCCTCCCAGAACACGACGATCCGGCTGCCTATGTGGCCGTAGGATGCTCAGGCGCAACATCCGCCCATGCCATAGAGGCCGCTAATGTGCGCCCTGGACAGACGGTCGTCGTTCTGGGGCCCGGTCCACTTGGCGCCTATGCAGCAGCCCTGGCCCGACGCGCCGGTGCGGAGCATGTGGTCGTAAGCGGGGGCACGCCGGAACGCCTGCAGTTCTGCGCAGAGGTCGGCGCGACAAGGACGCTCAACCGGCATGAGCTCGACCCTGACGCTCGTCGTGATCGCGTGCTCGGCCTTTCGCAGGGCCGGGGTGCCGATGTCGTCATCGAGGCCTCAGGAAGCATTGCTGCTGCACGCGAAGCCCTGGAGCTCGTCGCCCCAGGAGGTGTGGTGGCGCTGGTGGGGTTCGGCACGCCGGTGGGATCGATGGAGCTGTCGCCTTTTGAGGCCTTGGTCCGGAAAAACGTCCGGCTGCAGGGTGTCTGGGTTAGCGATGCACGACACACCGCAACGGCGCTCTCGCTGGTACGCAGCGATCCGGATCTCTTTGGGAGCTTGGTGACCCATCGCCTCCCGCTCGACCAGGCGACCCGGGCGCTTGAGCTGGTCGAAAGCCGCGTCGCCGCCAAGGCTGTCATCCTGCCACAAGACAGCATCTAGCAGGCGCGCGATGGCATCTTGACCGCGCTGACAAATCGGGCCAGACTTGACATATGAGCGATACTCAAGAGCGATTGCAGCTTCGGCTAGCCAGCCTCCCAGAGAGCCCGGGCGTCTATCTCATGAAGGACGCCAACGGGCGCATCATCTATGTCGGCAAGGCGCTTGTCTTGCGAGACCGTGTGCGATCCTACTTTGGCCAAACGGCCCTACGTGACGCCAAGACGGCCCGCTTGGTGGGCGACATTGCCGATATTGAGTGGATCGTCACGGAAAGCGAGCTCGAGGCCCTCATTCTCGAGTCGCAACTCATCAAGCGTTACAGTCCTCGCTACAACATCCGCCTGAAGGATGACAAACGCTATCCCTATATCAAGATCACCATGGAGGAAGAGTTTCCTCGCGTCCTCGTGGTGCGACGAATGGCCGATGATGGCGGCCGCTACTTTGGGCCATTCACGTACTCGCAAGCCGTTCACCAGAGCCTAGACTTGATCCGACGCATCTTTCCCTACCGCACCTGCAACCGAGAGATTACCGGCAAGGATCGCAGGCCTTGCCTCTACTACCACATCGACCGGTGCTCGGGACCGTGTATCGGGGCCATCAGCCGAGAGGCTTATCGCCAGACCATGGAGCGCATCGCGCTGTTCCTGGAGGGTCGTCAGGAGGAGATCGTCGCCAGCCTACGCAAAGAGATGGAGACTGCCTCCGCACATCTCGAGTTCGAGCGCGCGGCCAAGCTC
>JBNGEB010000159.1:4980-5614 GCA_049975585.1 Anaerolineae bacterium | reverse complement strand
CCTCTAGGAAGAACACGTCGATGGCGTTGTTGCGGTCGGCGCGTGACAGCCCGGGACGGAACGGCAGCTCGAGGACGCGCGGATGCTGGCGCAGGAACCAGAGGTCCGACTTTTGGCAGGCCAATCGCGTGCAGTGCACCCGCGACTGTTGGCCCGCGCCCGCCCCCGTGACCTGGCCATGGTGTGCGAGCACAACCGAGTTGCTTTGGGTGTACTTGCAGGCGGTTGTGGCCACCACGAGGTCGCGCAGGGCGTCCTCGGGAAGCTCCTGGACGCGCGTTACGCGGTTGTCAAAGGCTTCGGGGCCGAGCACGGCGTCGTTGCGACGCTGTTCCAGCGTTACGCCAAAGACTTGGCGACGCTCAAGCTGTGCGGGGACATACTCGGGATCTATCTGCAATACGCGATAGCTGCCACGCCGCTTCTTTCGCAGGATAGCCAGCGCCTCTCGCGTATAGTCGGGCGCGATAACGCCGTCCGAGACCTCCCGGTTGATCAAGCGGGCCGTGACCTCATCGCAACGTTCGCTCAGCGCCACAAAATCGCCGAAGGACGACATGCGGTCGGCGCCTCGGGCCCGGGCATAGGCCGTGGCAATGGGCGAAAGCTGCATGTCATCCACAAAGCAAGCCTT
>JBNGEB010000159.1:4551-4970 GCA_049975585.1 Anaerolineae bacterium | reverse complement strand
GGTGACCTACCTGCTGCGCCAGCTGCGCACCTTCCGCGACGGCGGCGCCCGCCGGGCTAACGTGCTTGAACGAGGCCGCCGCGGGCATTTTCAAGAGGTCCGCCAGCTCGCGGACTAGCTGCCACGCGTTGAGGGCGTCTAGCAGGTTGATATAGCCCGGCGTGCCGGATAGCACCTCAAAGGGGAGCACCCCTTGCTCCATATAGGCGCGGGCGGGCTTCTGGTGGGGATTCATGCCATAGCGCAGGGACAGCTCGCGGACACTCATGACAAGCCTTTCTTACTAGGTTCGCATCGGCGACAGAGGGTATTCTAGGCAACGAGCCGATGGGCGCAAGGCCGACGGCGGGTGTTCTGGGAGTTGGACGCGCGAGTGGGTCTAGCCGCGCTCCGAATCGGCAAACACGGGCGCGAGCAGG
>JBNGEB010000159.1:3667-4541 GCA_049975585.1 Anaerolineae bacterium | reverse complement strand
ATCGGTCAGGATCAGCGCCTCCTCCATCGCGAGGTAAGCCTCGAGCTCGTCGGGCGGTAGCGGTGTGCCAGGGCTCTTGACAGAAGAAAGATCCGGCGGCGACTGGCTGGCCACGATGACCCAGGTCGTGCGAGGCGCCTCGCGCCAACTGGCGATGGTGGGGATGACCTCCACGTGAGCAAAGACGGCCTGCTGCGTGCGGACGAACGCTCGCATAAAGCTCCCGCGCTGCCCGCCATCCACGATGTTGGCCACATAGAGGCCATCCGGCGCAAGCAGGCGATCCACCAGTCGGCTGAACTCGAGCGTTGTCAGGTGATAGGGCACGGAAAAGTCATTGAAGGCGTCGCCAAAGATCAGGTCAAAGCGGTTCTGGCCCTCGATGGCCGTCATAAAGGTGCGGGCGTCCTGGTCGTGGGCCTGGATGCGCTCGCTGCCTTGGAGGCCAAGCATCTCGCGCGCGATCTGGGTAACGCCGGGGTCGATCTCGGCGACGATGATCTCGCTATCGGGGTAGGTTTCTTCCATGTAGCGGGGAAAGGTGTATCCGCCGCCGCCGATAAAGAATGCGCGCAGGGTTGGCGTCTCCTCGGCCAAGGGCTGGATGACCTGGGCATACGTCCGCTCATAGCTATAGAGAAGGGCCCCAGGATACTCGGGCAGCGTGTAGCTGTGAACCAGTCGGTCGAGGATCAGCGTGCGCACGATGGGGGGATCGCCCTCGACGTCCAGGTCGAGCATGGCCAAACGGTCCTCGTCGAGAGGCTCCTCATTGACGTTGATGCAGAAATAGTTGGTCTCTCGGAGACAGGCGGGCGCAAACGCCTCGGCTTGATCCAAGGCTAGGTAGGCGCCCGCGAGGGCAGCTACGACC
>JBNGEB010000159.1:3196-3657 GCA_049975585.1 Anaerolineae bacterium | reverse complement strand
GATCCGGCTGTACGGGGATGACTCGCCGGAAGGCAGGGCAGCGCGGGCCAGGGCGGTCCGCCAAGGGGCGTCGGTGACGAACCACAGCGCCATCAGCCCGAGGAGGCCCGCCGTCCCCACAACGATATCCTTGGTGCCAAACCAGGAGATCAGAAAAAAGCCGGTGGCAAAGGTTCCGGCGATGCTCCCCACGGTGGACCAAGCATAGATGCGCCCAACCGTCGCCCCGCTGCGACTGATATCCGTCATGCTTAGCCGCACGATGACCGGCGAGATGCACCCCAGGACGGCGCTAGGGAGAAAGAACGCGGTAGTGATATAGGCCAATACGCGTCCCATGAGCGGCAGCCACTCGGGCCAGGCGATGTCGCGCAGCAACTCGCGCAGGCCGAGGATGGACAGGGTAGCAAGGGCTGCTAGGGCAAAGAGGAGCCCCAGCAGCCACATGGAGGCCCAGCGAT
>JBNGEB010000159.1:0-3186 GCA_049975585.1 Anaerolineae bacterium | reverse complement strand
CGATCGGCGGCTCGGCCGGTCGCTCGAGTGCGCCTGCCAGGGCGAAAAGGAGCCCTAGCAGCCACATGGACGCCCAGCGATCGGCCAGGCGTCCCCCCGTATAGTTACCCAGGGCGATGCCGCCCATGATGACCCCGATGACCGAGGTCCACGTGTAGAGGG
Source organism: Anaerolineae bacterium (assembly GCA_049975585.1). Taxonomy (GTDB): domain Bacteria; phylum Chloroflexota; class Anaerolineae; order UBA1429; family UBA1429; genus DAIRUQ01. The sequence goes on along the minus strand of JBNGEB010000159.1, from coordinate 3,024 downwards.
ATACGCCCAGCACCGGCGCAGTGAGACGGCTGGCGACGAGCTCGATGACCATGATGCAGAACGAGCTGACAAAGACCACCGCGTGCGGATTCCACAGGCGCTGGCGCAACGAGCCTCGCTGCGTCGGCATGGGCGGGTCCTTTCTATGAACGGTCAGCGTCCATCATGGCAAATAGGGGATTCTCAGCGACGTTCAGCGGCAGCATGACCATGCCCCGTCGCCTCGACGACTCGTACGCGGCCATCAACACCTCGAGCGTGTCCCGCGCGCTAGCGGCGTCGAGGGTGTGGGGCCCGCCGTCGGTAGCGCGGTCGATCATGTCGCGCACTAGGCGTTCATGGGCTGTGCCCGGCAGCTCGGGAACGGGCAGCTCTTCTTCATGTCCGCCGCGTACCAATCGCACCCAGGGGATGCCCTCGGAGGGGGAGTCGCCCCAGACCCAGATCTCACCTTCCGTGCCACGGAGCAGGATCCAGTGATAGTTGGGGCCAGTGACGGCGGGCCAGAGCACGTTACGCTCCTGGCTGTCGCCATCCACCGGCGCGCCGCCACACGTGTGCCAGGCCCGGAGCCCGTTCTCAAAGCCGTACATGAACATGGCCGCATTCTCAACCCGGGTGCCCCAGCCGCTGCGGGCTTCCGTCCAGTCGATCTGCCCCAGGACCCAGGCGATGGGCGCCTCGTCGGCATACCAGCGCGCGAGGTCGATGGTGTGAGTGCCATCAACCATAAGGCTGCTGAATGGGTGACCGTGGGTCTCGATGGTCACCAGGTCGCCGATGGCGCCGCCCTTGAGGGCACGGTAGGCGGCGACGTACTGGGCGTTGTAGCGGCGCTGGTGCCCGATGATGAGTCGCGTTCCGGCAGCCTCGCAGGCGTCGATCATGGCATCGGCCTCGCCCAACGAGACAGCCATGGGCTTCTCGCAGAGGATCGCCTTGGGCTGATACTCGGCTGCCTTGATGGTCATCTCGGCGTGCTGGTGATGCAGCGAGACGATGCTGATGAGGTCGAGCTTCTCGCGCTCGAGCATCTCCACATAGTCGGTGTAGGTATGCTCTTTGCTGATGCCAAACTCGTCGCGGAACCGCGCTAGCGCCTCGGGCGAGATATCCGCGCCGGCGACCAGCTCGACGTCCGGCATGGCGGCATAGGCGCGCGAGTGCGCGTAGGACATGCGTCCACACGCGATGATTCCGGCACGAAGCTTGTCAGACATGTTTCTGTTCCCCCTCACGTTGGCACACACAATGGGAAGACTCTAGTACGCGGCCGAGGCGCTGTCAACGCCATCGAGCGGGGGCTATTCCACGCGCGCCGCCCTCTGAGATCTAGGCGTGACCACCGACGCGAGTTGCATTGCCAGATGGCCCCTGTCGGGGTATCATGCTCGCCATAGTCGCGGAGGAGGGGCCATGGATGACGCTCACGAGGTCTCGTCCGACGTATGGTGCGACCTGTTGCGCTCGCTGCCCCGGCACCGCTATCCGCTGTGGGGCCAATGGCTTCCTGAGGATGGGTTGCTGACGTTCTGGGAGGAGGAGCGCTGCGGCGAGCGACTAGTTTACGCCGATCCGTGTGTCGGTGCGACGGTGGCGCGGCGCCTCGAGGACCACTACGGGCCGCCCGATCGACTGACCGGATCGCGTTTGCACAGCGCGTTGAGGCGCAACGTGGGCGCGGCGCTGATCCGAGTGCACAGCCCCAAGGACGCTCGTCTCGCCTACTGGTTGGGCGATGAGGATCCCTCCTATGCGGAGGTGGAGGCGCTGACCAGCGGGTGGCTGCGCAAGCGCGTCTGCTTTCGCGTGATCGCGTCGAGTGATGCCGCGTTTCGACGCCGGTGGGCCGAGGCGATGCTGTCTGGCAGCGCCTGCCGATCCGAACCGCTATCGCGGCGCTGGTTGGGCATAAAGTCGCACGACGCGCGCGTGCGCGAGGGCGGGGTCTGGGTGCCGCCCGACAGCGAGCATCCGCCGATGACGCCTTCCGAGCTTGCGGCTCTTGCCGACGCTGTGGAGCATAGCTTGGGATTGGGCTCCTGAGCGGTGGCGTGAAGGAGGCAAGGAGGAGAGTATGGTGCCACGTGCGCTTGGCTCGCTGAGGATGCTCCTGCTGATCGCGGCTATATGGCTAGGCGGCTGCGCGAGCCCGACGCCTGTTCTGCCCACCCTCGACACGCCGACCTCTGCTCCTACAGTCACGCTTCAACCAGCGGCGACGGAGGTCCCGACGCAGACGCCGATTCCGACCGCTACCGCCACGGCGGCGTCGTCGCCCACGCCCGATCCGACGGCAACGCCTCAGCCACTGGTCTTGGCGCTGGCACCCGGCGTCTCGGAGGGGATGCGCGCCGTCCTGGAGTGGGCTGATCTGGCGCTACCCGATGGCCGACAGGTGCGCGTCGTCGGTCCCGAGAGCTCGGTGGCGCGGGACGTCCTTCTGAGGGTGGCTCCCCTTGGCGAGGCGCGCGCCGCTGCCGGGGCGGGCGGGGCCGTCCTCGTGCAGGAACGCGTCTATGCGCTGGTGGCGCCCTTTGACCGCATCCGGGATGACTTGTCCCCGGCCGAGCTGGAGGCGCGCTGGGCTGCCAAGGGCGACGCTCCACTGCTCGCCAGTGCGGACGCGTTGGTGGAGCTGACCAGCGTGCTGGGCGCGGCGGGCATCGAGCCTCTACCGTCTGACGACGACCTACTGACACGCCTGGAGTCCGATCCGGATGCGGTGGGCGTCCTCCCCTTCGATGCGCTCGATCCCCGCTTCAAGGTGCTGGCGCTGGATGGGCAAAGCCCGTTAAGCAACCAGTTCGAGCTCGAAGGCTATCGCCTGGCGGTGGGTCTAGTCCTAGAAGGCGAAAGGGCGGCGGAGCTAGCCGAGGCAGTGGGCGCCGTTCTCGGGGGCGCCACCAATCGTGACCCCGACCGCCTGACGCAGCTTGTGATGACGGGCGTCACCGCCATGACCCGTCTGACCGCCGATCGCATGGAGACCTACGGCTACCGCTACCCGGCGGAGGTGATCTC
>JBNGEB010000158.1:0-5672 GCA_049975585.1 Anaerolineae bacterium | reverse complement strand
CGGCATGCCGTGCCCCTACCAGTGGGCAACCTTGTGCCGGCAAAGGTCCGGTGGTGCGCGCTTCTGGTGGATGCGCGGTGGGCGAACCTCGGGCTGAACGTGGGCGCGGTCGTCGGACCTGGCGCCGGCGTTGGCCAGCGTTCAGGCCAGCAGCCCGCGGTGGCTCTGTAGGGCCTGGGACGGGCATGACGTAAGCGCGGTTTCCATACCGCGCATGGGAGCCGGACGCGGATTGGAATCCGCGCCTACTTTCAGCTCAGCGGCGAGAACCAGTCCTCCGGATAGTCCACGCCAAAGCCGACCCGCTCGCTCACGGTGAGATAGCTATTCACCGGCACGTCGGCGTCGGGGTAGCCGGTGGCCTTTTCCAGGGGCACGCCCGGCGCCGACCCCACAAAGTACTCGCCCCAGGGCATGTTGGGCATGGCGGCCGTCAGGTGCGTGCCATAGGGGTACATGGCCCCGCCGTGCAGGATCGTCGTGAGGCCGGCCGTGTTGGCCGCCTCGGCGATCTTGCGCGCGGCCGTCAGCCCGCCGACCCAGTGGATGTCGGGCTGGACGATGTCCACGGCGCCGTGCTTGATCATCCACAGGAAGGGCCACGGCGTGTACATGTGCTCGCCCGTGGCCAGCGTCTGCCAAGGCAGGCGCTCCCGCACCGCCAGGTGGCCATCGAGGTCCTCCGGGATCAGGTACTCTTCGATCCACCTGAGGCGGTAGGGGCGCAGGCGCTCGGCAAGGCGCACGGTGTACTCGACGTCAAAGGCCATGTAGCAATCCAGCATGATCTCGACGTCGTCGCCGACCAGCTCGCGCGTCTGGGCCACCAGCTCCTCGTTCTTGTCCAGGCCCTCGAGGCCGTCCACGGGGCCGTAGGGGCAGGCCAGCTTGACGGCCTTGAAGCCCAGCTCGCGGTACCAGTCGATGTCGTTGCCGGTGGCATAGCAAAAGATCTTGTCGCGCACCTTGCCACCCAGCAGCTCATAGACTGGCACGCCATGCAGCTTGCCCTTGAGGTCCCACAGCGCCAGGTCCACGGCGCTCATGGCGACCGACGCCAAGCCTACGGTGCCATAGGGCTTGGACATGCGGAACATCATGTCCCACAGCCGCTCGATGGCCGTGCATTCCTGCCCCTCCAGGATGTGCGCATAGTGATCCTGGATGACCGCCGCGGCGGGGCGGCCGCAAGTGCCAGGCGCCAGGCCATAGGTGCCGTCCTCTGCCGTGACCTTGACCCAAAAGCCGGCGAACTTGGGCATCCAGAGGCCGCGATGCCGCTTGAACTCGGGGAACTTGGACATAGGGTTGGCGACTTCGGCGTCCACCACCCAAGGCTCCCGGCGTGCCTCGGCGGGCGGTTCTTTGCGGGGGATGTTTAGGTTGAGGCACTCGATAGACTTGATCTTCACGTGCTGCTGCTCCTTTGCGTGAGATATTGTGGATGCCGCGGCGCGAACACGCCTAGCCCGCAGCACCAAGGAACCCGCGCCCAGAGGCTAATCGCCTTGCGAGCGCGGGTCAAGCGTTCGCACCACGGTACGCCGCTACCGCGCCGGCGTACCCTATGGCGCCCCTTCACTTACCCCTGCGCGGGTCCTTGTCTGCCCGAGCGGTCTAGGCCGCCTCGTCACGACGGCCAAACAGCCGGGCAAAGAATCCACGCTTCTCCTCCTCTGGCTCCTTGGGCGTCGCCGTCTCACCGGTCAAGCGCGCGCCGCAGCTCTCGCAGTAGCGCGTGCCTGGCGGATTGCTGCGCCCACACTTGGGGCAGGTGATTAAGCGGCCCAGGTTCGGGTCAGGTCCTTTGTCCGTCATCTGTCCTCCTTCGTGAAGCATCCCCACAACACCACCATGCCAAGGACGGCCGCCGACGTTGCCGGTGGGCGGCCGGCACCCGCCACAAAGCAATACGGAGCCCTCCGCTACCTGCGGTGGAGCTCCGTAAAAGTGTCCGTAGCTTGCTGCCCGCCGCGCGTCACCACGGAAGGCACTTTCATTATACCAGGCGAGACGCTGATGTCAATGGTCAGACGGCGCGACGGCTACTCCCACACCTTCAGATCGTCGAACGTGCTTTCGCCTGCATAGATGACCAGCCCGATGCGCCCGCTCACGCGGCTGTTATCGGTGGCCGTGATGATCTTGTCCGATCCCAGATACACCTCGACGGTGTTGCCCTGGGTGCTGATCTTGACGATGTATTCCTCGTTATAGTTAATGGTCGCGCCGGCCGACGCGATGACGCCCGGCGTCGGCACCCGCTTGCGTAGCAGCACTTGATTGCTGGGTGGGTGCAACAGCACGTCGTAGGCGTTGGCGCTGGTGGCGTCGGAGCGGAAGACCAGCCCCGCATAGCCGCTCTTGATGGTGATGGTGCCCTGGTAGGTCAGGTCCGTGTGGTTCTGATACTCAGTGTAGTAAGCATACCCACTGCCAACCTTGGCGTTGAGGACCCCGCCACTCACGTTCCACGTGCCGCCGTTGGCGGTCCAGTCGGCGGCTACTGGCCCGTCAAAGGTCTCCAACCAGTCGGGCGCGATGAGGAACACTCCCTTGAAGATGGGCGAGACAGGAACCAGCGTCACTACCGAGATGTCGACGGTGGGCGTGATGCCCGGCGTTTGGCTGGGCTCTGGCGTGGCACTGGGCTCGGGGGTAGCGGTGGGCTCTGGTGTCGGTGTGGGGACGTTGCCCGGGTCCGGGTCCACATTGTCCTGGAGCCCGTCGCCGTCGGTGTCCTTGCTGATGGGGCTGGTCCCCATCTCAACCTCTTCGCCGTCGAGGAGGGTGTCGCCGTCGGTGTCGCGGTTGTCGGGGGCGGTGCCCCACTGCTTCTCCTCGGCGTTGGTGAGCCCGTCGCCGTCCGAGTCGGCAGCCAGCCAGTCGGCGGTAGCGGTGGCAGCCACGGCGGTTGCCTGGAGCCGCTCGCTCCCGGCGAGGGCGGTGGCGGTCTGGGCGGCCAGCGTCTGGGCCGTCGCCTCTGCGACCTGTGTCTGAGCGGCGATGGCCACCGCGGTCCGCGAGGCGTTCGTCTGCTGCTGCTGCTGCCATTGGCTGATGGCGAACATGCCCCCGCCGCAGAGGATCAGCAAGAGCATCCCCAGCAACGACGCTGCCCAGATGGGCAGGATCGGCTTGAGCATGACGGCTGCGCGGGCGTCCAAGGACTGCCCGCCGTCCGAGATGGCCTTCACGGCAAAGGGCAAGGCCTCGGTGGTGCCGAAAAGCGCCCGCTTCTTTCGGGCTGCGACCTTGACCTCGGTGTCGCGATACTCGCCAGGGGGCACGGCGAGTTGCGTGGCGGCCGGGGCCACGGCGACCTGGTCGTCGGACTCGGCGCCGGTCAGCCGCACCGTCTCGGGCGTGTTGCCCTGGTTGTTGACGCGAAGGCGGGTCTCGTCGCGCCGCTTGAGCTTGGCCGGCGCCATGGCCATGTCGAGCTGGCTGTAGGGCTTGATGGTGAGCGTGCCCTGCGCCACGCCAAAGAGCTCGGGGTTGCTGCGCGAGGCCACGCGCACGTCAAAGGGATGCAGCCCCGCTCGGCTCGAAGGTTGGCGCGGCGGGCGAATCTGCAGCGTGATAGAGCCGCTATCCCCCGGCGCCAGACGCAGCGCGCCCTCGGGACGGATCACCCACTCGTGGGGGATCCGCTCCACCGTGGTGACCATGTGGTCTACCTGCTGTTGCGGGTTCATGATGCGCACGGTGAGCGGCACCGACTGCCCCGCCTCGACGGTGAGCTGGGTGGGCTCGATGGAGAGGGTGATCTCGCCTTGTTGCGCGGACGCGGCCTTGGGCCCCGTACCCACGGGCGCGTAGGAAGCCTCGGGAGGCGGCGTCGGGCGCTTTTCCTCGGTGGGCAGCTCGAGCCGCACCCAGTGATTCCCCATGCGGAGCTGGTTGCCAGCGCGCAGGTTCTCGGGGACGCCGGGCAGGAGCTTGTTCTGGCCCAGGTAGGTGCCGTTGGTGCTGTTTAGGTCGGTGACGCGGATAGTGTCGCCCTCGATGCTGATCTGCGCGTGTTGGCGAGAGACTCGCTGGTCCGTGAGCGTCACGTCGCAGGACGCCTCGCGACCGATGATCAGTTGACGCTCGCCCGCCAAGGGCACCGCCCGGCTAGAACCATCCGGCGCCAGGATCAAGAGCCGCCCCCCCTCGGGGACGTGGGTCGGCGGCGTGGGCCACGCGTGACTGTCGGGGGTCTTGGGAGGGCCGCTGGTGCCGGCCATGGTTGCCAGGCTGGCATAGGTCCCCTCGCGGACCGGAGTGGGGTGCTCGGTAGGCGGTCTCTCGGGCGCAAGCGCCTTGCGTACCTGGGCCAGGGCGTCCCGCATGGCGCCGGCGTTGGGCCAGCGATCGTCGGGATCCTTGGCTAGCGCCTGGAGGATGACCTCCTCGAGGCGCGTGGGCAGGTCCGGCATGACGCTGCGCGGCGGGGGCGGCGGCTCTTTGGTGTGGGCGCGCAGGGCCTCGGTGAGGGTGCGCACCTCGAACGGGAGGCGCCCCGTCACCAGCTCATACAGGACGATGCCCAGGGCATAGATGTCCGCCTGGCCGGTGATGGGCAGGCCCTCGCACTGCTCTGGCGCCATATAGGCGGGCGTCCCCATGGCCATGCCCGTCACGCTGAGGACGCCGCCCTCGGCCAGCTTGGCCAAGCCAAAATCGGTGACGACCGGTCGGAAGGGCAGCTCCGGGTAGCTCGGTGTGGGCTGCTCCAATGGCCTCAGGATGATGTTGCCGGGCTTGATGTCCCGGTGAAAGATGCCCCGACGATGCGCAAAGTGGAGCGCGTCGGCCACCTGCTCGACGATGGCCAAGGCTTCTGGCAACGCCAGGAGTTGCTGCTGCTCCTGGAGCATGTGCAGCCAGTCGCGCAGGTTCTGCCCTTCCACAAAGCCCATGACGATATAGAGCAGGTCGGGGTCCTTGGAAAAGCTGTGCACCCGCACGATACCGGGATGCTCCAACGCCGCGATGGCGCGGGCCTCTTGAAGAAAGCGCTCCCGAAAGCCCTCCTGGCGGGCCACATGGGGATGCATCACCTTGATGGCGACGGTGCGATCCAGCGGTATCTCGTGGGCGCGAAAGACGGCACCCATGCCGCCCTGGCCCAGCAGCTTTTCGATGCGGTACGTACTATCGAGCACGCGTCCTACGAGATCGTCCATCGCGTCAACCTACCTCTCAGCGCGGTATGTCTATCGTCTCGGCTACGGGACGGGTTGGCCGGTCCAGGTCCCATCGGGATGGAGCAGCCAGGCGGCATCGCCAACGCGGTAGAGCAAGAGTCCACCGCTCAGCCGCTGCAGCAGCGCGTCGGTGACGCCCTCCACCAGCGTGGCGTAGCCAAGGGCCTCGCGCATGTCGGGCTGGTTGCACCACGCCATGCCAAAGCCTCGCTTGGGCTGGATGAGCCCCTCGGGCGGGCTGGCGCTGCACGAAAGCTCGGGCTGGGACTCGTCCCAGTTGTCGGTAACCTCCACCCACCGGCCATTGTTGGCGATCATGATGACGCTATCGCGCAGCTCGGACCAGAACATGACGCCGCCCTGCATCGGCTGGAACGCCCACAGCCCGAGCTGGGCCGGCGCCACGGCGCAACCCTGAGCGCCACGCCGCCAGACCGGTGCCAACGCCGCATCGATCTCCATGGGGCAGGGCGTCCA
>JBNGEB010000157.1:0-5696 GCA_049975585.1 Anaerolineae bacterium | reverse complement strand
GTGGTGATGACGCTGGACAATGTCAGCGCCAGGATTCGGGAGCGCTTGGTCTAGCGCGCAGCACGCTGCGCGGGCTCTGGTTCGCGGCATAGCGGGATGGAAAGCGAGGGCTTGGGCATGTTGCCCAAGCCCTCGCTTTACCGCAGTGTCGGCGCATCCTTACAGGGATTGCGCCTCGCCGAGCTTGATGGCCTCGAACATCTTGATGCTGTGTAGCGGGCGGATCATGCCCAAGATGACGATGGCTAGCGCCGTGCCAACGATACCCCAAACGCGCCACACGCCTTCCCAGGCGATCTGGACGATCAGTGGAGGCAGTGGGAGCGTCTCCGCGTAGCTGACCTGCAGGAATGGCAGGAAGAGATAGCTCATCCAGATACCTACCGCCGCGCCGGCCAGGAGGCCCAGCGAGACGATGATAGTCTGCTCCAGGATGACCAGGAGCCAGAGCTGTGTCTGCGTCAGACCGATAGCTCTGAGCACGCCGAACTGGATTGTCCACTGCCGCAGCGAGAGAAACGCGTACAGCATCAGGCCCAGCATGCTGAGGAACGAGATGATCATAAAGCCAATCGACAGGAAACCAAAGAGCCCGATGCGTTCGAGACGGCCTTGCTCCTTGCTAATCTGCTCCAAGGCACTTGTGATGGTATGGACGCGGAAGCCCGCCTCCTCGAGACTATCCTGCAGCTCGTCTGTCGGTATCTCTCCATCGATGTCCAACCAGAGCTGGCCCGTCACGGGGTAGCCAAGTTGCATCTCCAAGTAGGGGATGTTAGCGACTATCACGAGCTGCGGACCAACCTGAAGCTCGGGGGGATAGACAGTGGGAAACATCTCGAAGGTACCGGCGATGTGGAGTTCAAGTCGGGTGCCTTCTGCGTTATTAACGCGCACGTTGAGTGCGTCGCCCACGGTGAGGCCCTTGGCCGCCAGGAACTCGCGGTTGACGAGGCAGGCGCGTTGATCATAGGCGAGCTCATTCATGAGGGCGCCTAGCGATCGGTAGGCAAAGTCGTCGCGGAAAAAGGCCACCGACGGAAGGGTTGCTCGTTCGACGCCGATCACCGTACCGCGGTCGCCCGTATCGGCGCGGATGCCAAAGCTGACGACGCGGCTGGCACTGCTGACGCCAGGCACGGTCTCGGCTTCGCTGGAGGGCATGATGTAGAGCTGGGTGACTTCTTCCTCCGCTCCTTCCTCGCTTTTCGCCTCGGTTTCTTCGCCGCCAAAGAGCCCCCCGGCGCCGCCTCCGCTCGTCTGGATCCATGCGGCTTCGTCAACGGCCACCTCGGCGCCGACCTCGTACAGGGCACGCTCCCTGACGTTTGTGTCCAGGGTTTTTGCGAGGGAAGCCGTAAAGACAGATAGTCCCACGGTAATGACCAGCAGCAGGAGCACCCCGTAATAGTTGGCAGAGCGAGCGAGGCGCCCAAAGGAAATGAGGGGCACGGTTCCCGGCAGCAGCCGACTGAGCCAGTGCAGCAAGTCCATCACTAAGGGGAACACCCGGATAAAGAGAAGCCCGATTGATATGACAAACATGGTCGGTGCGAGTAGCAGCAATGGGTTTTGGAGCGGATCGCCTTGCCCGCCCAGGAGGAAGGTCAGCGCGCCCTCTTGTTTCAGCATGTAGAGGCCATAAAGCGAGGCCCCAAACAGGATGATGTCCAGGAAGTAGCGCTGCCACCAGGGTTGCTCTATGGCTCGTGCCAGGAAGCGCTTGAAGGTGACGATCGTGAGGCGGGCCCACTTGAAGGCCGGCAGCAGGCACGACACGGTGCCGATGACGATGGCAAGTATCCCAAGCTGCAGGCTAGTGGTCGTCGTTCGGACTACCAGCGGATCGGTGCGGGCGAACCGTAGGAACCCCTGCGTCTGCCCGATGAGCTGGGCCATGAACCTGCCAAGAAACATCCCTGCGGCCAAGCTGATGGCACCGAGCACCAGGCTCTGTGTGAAATAGAGCTGGAGTACCTGGGGCGTGCTAGAGCCACGGCTTTTCAGAAGCGCAATCTCGAGTCTCTGCTGGGTCACAGAGAGCGTCGACACAAAGATGACATATCCCAGCGATAGCAGGATGATCGGAATGCTGAATGTCAGCAGGATTTTAGTCTGGAGGCCAACGGAACGTTGGTAACGCTCCAAGGCCCAGACGGGCGAGATAGGAAAGTTGACGTCTGGTAGCAGGATGGATATCTGCGCGCGGATTCGCCCAATGGCACCAATGACGCGGCGCACGTTGCTCGCCTCCACGCTGCCGCCATCATAGATCTGGTGCCAGCCCGCATAGGTAAGGCTGTAGGGCTGTTTGGTGACGACGAGGCGACCGAGATAGGTAGCTTCTTGCATGAGCAGCACGTTGTCAAAGCTGCTGGGCTGCAGGAACCAGTAGAGTTCTTCCGGATCGGTCGCCACCCAGATACCCGCGAGGCGAATCTCGTCCTCGAAGCGCTTGGACTCAACAAGCTCGGTACGCTCCTCGCGGCGGTAGATGATGAACTCGTCGCCGACTTGGACGCCCAGCTCGTTGGCCTTGTCCTGCGTCATGATGACGGGGATTGGCTCACCGGGAGCGGCGGGTCCTGGCAAAGATCCCTCAACCATGGTGATGTGATTCTCTATGTCTCGAACAAAGCCGGTCTGGAGCCGCGTGATGGCGCGTCGCCCGGCATCGCCGCCGTAGAGGTCAGTGCCCTGTGGGAACAAGGAGAACAGATCCGAGTGGACATAGAGCGTCGATTGCATGAGCGGGAGGCCCATCGTCCCGGGAGCCGTGGTGGCTAGGTACTGGTCGGCAGCGGCGATGTCTTCCCAGCGGACCTCTCGGCCAGGCAGCCGGCTGTAGAGGTACATAAAGGAGAACGCGGGCCGGTTCCGGCGCTCAAGGGAACCAAGCTCCTCGCGCAGAATGCGGTTGTTCGCTGCCTCTACGTACATAGGTATGGACGAAGAGAGGGTTACCACCGTAATGAGCCCGACGAGCATGCCGATGGTAAGTTCGGGGGCGCTTTGTAGCCTGCGGAAGGCAAACCACAAAACACCGAAGAACCTACTAATCGCCGCCGAGATTCTTCTCATAGACTCTTTCCATCATATCTGAGATGTGAGCGTAAGAACGCCTCAGCCCGACACATCGTGCACTCGTGGCCAGGGCAGAGGCGTTCGCGAGCGTACGTTAGACTTTGAGGGCGCCTGACGTCAGACCCTGGATGAACAGTCGGCTGGTGAACGCGAACATGATCAGAAGCGGGATGGCGCTGATGGTGTACGCTGCGTTCAGCGGACCCCAGCTCGTATAGTACTGGCCCTGGAATCCCCAGAGACCGAAGACGATGGTCTTGTACTTGTCGCTGGAGATGGTCACCGAGGGCCAGATGACGGCGTTCCAGGTGCTGGTGACGTTCATGATGGCCAGCGTGCCCAGGATCGGCGCCGAGAGGGGCAGCACGATCTTGCGCAGAACCCCTAGCTCGTTGGCGCCGTCAAGCCTGGCTGACTCAAAGAGCTCGGTTGGCAGCCCCTCAAAGAAGGTGCGCAGGAGCAGTATGCCAAATGGCTGTCCTCCTGCGATCCACGGCAGGATCAGAACCCAGTAGCTGTCCAGCAGCTTCAGGTCACGGACCAGGATGAACGATGGCACGAGGGTCAGAACACCTGGGATCATCATCAGCGCGATAATTACGAGGTAGAGAACCTCCTTGCCAGGGAACTCGAAGCGAGCGAACACATAGGCGCTAAGCGAGCAGAAGGCGACCACGCCCACGGCTGTGACGCCGCTGGTAAAGATCGAGTTCCACACGTAGCGCCCCACGGCCGTCCATGCATACGCATAGTTCTCAAAGTGCATGGGCAACGTCGGCACCCAGCGCGCGTGGGTGAACTGCGGGTTGTCCTTTACGCTCATAAAGAGCATGGCCACAAAGGGATAGAAGGTCAGGATGACCAGGATCCAGAGCACGATATGCAGAGCCGGCTGACGCTTCTTGAACTGAGCCCACCAGGTGGTTTGTGTCTGAACGTGTTCCATTATCTAGCCTCTTCCGATTGGTTTACGTACCGATTTCGCCTGTCGATCCTAGCCAGTGATGTCGGCGGCGGACTTGACGTAGCGCATGTTGATGTACGTTGCGCCCAGGATCAGGAGGAAGGTAAAGAGGCCGATGGCATTGGCATAGCCGATGCGGTTGTACGAGAATGCCTCCTGATACATGACCAAGCCGGGCATCATGCTCGAATAGCCGGGGCCGCCGTTGGTTAGGATCAACTGTGCCTGGTAGGCTTGTAGGCCGCCGATGACGCCGAGGATCAGCAGCAGCTTCACCTGGCCCATGACCAGCGGCAGATCGATCCGCAAGAATCGGCTGACGCCCTCGGCACCATCGATGCGGCTGGCGTCAAAGATCTCTTGCGGGATGCTCTGCAAACCCGCCAGGTAGATAAGGACGTTCACGCCGCTCACCCACGGGAAGCCCATGATCATGAAGGATGGGAGTACGGTGCGCGGACTGCCGAGCCAGGGCTGGCGCCACTCTTCTCCGCCGATGGCCTCTAGGAGTATGTTCAAGATGCCCACGTTGGGGTCAAGGATGAATCGCCAAAGGAGCGTGCCCACCAGACCGGGAACGACCATGGGAATGATGAAGAACAGGCGATAGAGGTAACGCCAACGGTCGTTGGCCACGTTAAAGATGAGCTCGGCTACGATGAGGGGAATGGAGGTCCCGATCACGAGGCTGAAGCCGAGCAAGATGAATAGGTTTTTCCATGAAGCTAGAAACACCTTATCCGTGAACATCTCACGGAAGTTTTGCAACCCGATAAAGACGCGCTCGTTAAAGCCGTCCCATTGGAAGAATGAGTTGTAGATGGCAAAGAGTGGGGGGTAGTAACTGAATACCAGCAACAAAGCGAACGTTGGGATTAGGAAAAGATAGAGGTGCTTTGCGCGCCACAACCGCTTCCAAACTGACATAGCGTTTGCTCCTTGCGTCTCTGCATCGGCTCCGTCAACCCCACTGCATTGGCTTGCCTGGCGCTCCCCTTGGGCTGGGTCCCGCGCGTGATGCTACGCAGAAACAGGCACGGCAGGGTACATCTCACTCGCGTGTTGCGAGTGACTCCCTGCCGCTACCGGGTGTCGGTCGACCCTGCGTCATCACGGGCGCCGCGAGCTCCTCTCAGACGTTGAGGGGATTGCCTGCCTGGCCTATCCTCCCGTGGAGACGCGGCGCGGGCCCGGCAGCCGCCACTGGAGGACACGCGCCATTATAGCCTACGGGGGGCCAACGTGTCAAGGCTCCGTGTTCCCTCAGCTCAAATGTGGGTGCGACGCTATCAGGGTGAGGGCAGGGACGGTCTCAAGGATCGCAGCCATTGCCCCCCCGTCCTACTTTGAGGGATTGTTGTTCCACACCCTCGTCCGGTGTGTCTCGAGGGCTCCGACTGGCGTAAATGTCAGCTCGATTCGAGGTATCGGCTGAGGGCCTGCTTGATGGCCGGTAGGTGACGTTCCACGTGCATTGCTGGCCACGGTGAATCGCTGACAGCGTGACGGATGACCTGGGAGGCGTCGGCCAAGTGCATCACGGGGTAGCTTTGACCTGCTAGCCTGAGCTCACGGACGGTACCGTCCAGCAGCGCCTCGCGCGCCGCTTGTCCCGTAACCCCCTGGACGATGCCCGCAACGTCCACTC
>JBNGEB010000156.1:0-5790 GCA_049975585.1 Anaerolineae bacterium | reverse complement strand
GGTGAGCGCAGTGGATGCACATAGTGGGGGCTGCTCCACGCCAGGAGCAGCACATCAGCGCCATCGGTGACGGCATCCTCGATGGCCTGCAAGACTTCGCTCGAATAGGCCAGCTCCTCGCCCTCCGCGTTGGGGTAGAACACGCGATAGTTGCTCAACCAGGCCCCGGGCGCCATCCCACTGACCTCGATGTCGCGCCCCCAGAGGGTGGCTGTGACCACGTTGCCAGCGGCCGCAGCGGCCATGGTAGTGCCGTGATAGCTGCCTTCCGCGCCAGGGGATGGCGTGGTCTCGCCTGCCATGGGCGGATCGTTGGGGCGGACGTAGAGCCGCGACGCGATCACCTTGGCCGTGGTGTAACGGGTATCGCCCTTGGGGAACCCGATGGGATACGACCAGCCCGTGGGATTCAGGGCGGGATGAGAAGAGTCGATGCCGCTATCGAGCACGGCGATGACCACGCCCGAGCCGGCGTCCTCTCGACCGCCCAGCGTGGGCCACAGCGCGTCGGCGCCGATAGCGGGGGCACTGACCTGAAGCGCTGGCTCGTACGCGATCTCGGCGTATACCTCGGCGACATGGGGCAGCGCCGCCAGTGTCGCGGTAGCCTGTGCCACATCCCCGGATACGCGCACCGCCGCCCCCGAGAACGCGACAGCGTATTGCCGCTCCACTATGGCATCGGGAAGAGCATCCGCGAGGGATGCTTGAAAGGCAAGTTGCTGGCTTGCCAAAGCCTCTGCCGCGCCACCCAGGATGGCCGGTGAACGATCAAAGCGAACGATCAGCCGCGTTGCGCCGGCCGGTGACTCGGCCGACGCTGCGAGCACAGCGTCGGAGGACACCTTTGCCACCAAGAGCGCCATCACCACCAAGAGGCCCAGGCCAAAGCGGAACGTGGCGCGGGTTGCTTGTGAGGTCCGTTGCATAGCGCCTCCTCTTGCTGGGCCGTGTGACATCAGTCGAGGCGTCCCCCTGGCCCGTCCGCTTCGCAGCGGCGCCGCCAGGCCTCACTGGCAAGGAGTGCCTCCAGCGCCGATAGATCGATGGTCAACGGGCAGATGGACACGACGCGGTCGACGAGCAAGGCATGGGCATCGCTGTCCGGCTCGAGGGCGTCCCAGTCGATCTCGCGGGCGTATCCTTCGAGGGCCTTCTCGCCGTTGGCGTCTTCCACGACCACGGACTCAAAGTAGCGCTGGCGCGTAAGGCGCGTCAAGCGCCACGGCGTCTCGGAGGTGGCGTCGGCAGGCACGTCGATCTTGATGACGTCCACGCCGGGAGGCAGGCCATTCCGCATCACGAGGGTGGCTGCTTGCCGCGCGATCAGCGCGGCCGAGGCAAAGTCCACATCCTCGCTGTGGCTAAAGTGGTGATCGATGGGCGTCTCGACTGACACGGCCAAGCTGGGGATGCGCAGACTGGCGGCCTCGATGGCGGCTCCCACGGTGCCGGACACGGTGACTCCGGTGCCCACGTTCTCGCCATAGTTGATGCCCGAGATCGACAGGGAGACGGGCCGCGTTGCCAGCGTCAAGATGGCTCGTCGCACCGTGGCCGCGGGCGTGCCCTTGACCGCATAGCAGCCTGTCACCGAGACATCGGGAGGCGGCGTGTGCCCGGCGACCTCCCCATTGCCGCCCAGGCTACGTCCCACCCCCGACTGTTGGGTCTCGGGGGCCACGATGAGCAGCTCGCCCAGGTCGCCCACCGCCCGGGCGAGCTCCCAGAGCCCCGGCGATCCGATGCCGTCATCGTTGGTGAGCAGGATGAGCGGCCGTTTCCGCGTGCTTGCCTGTATCATGAGAATCGCAGCTCGGTGGTGTCCAGCCAGGGCTCGTAGCCGTTCCACTGTCGCACGAACCCGGGGCGCGCTTCCTGGAAAGTTCTCACGATGCGCGCAACCACGGCTTCGCGTTCGTCAGTGGACAGGCCACTCGTCTCGCGTAGGTAGGCAGCGATGCGCCCGTAGAGGACGGCGAGGAATGCGTCGGCAACGCGGTCGGGGTCGCCATCGCCCTTGTTGTAGGCCAGCGCAAAACAATACACCACGCGGGCCCAGAGACCGACCGGGAAGAGCACCTCATCATGTGGCAGTTGGCTGATGGCGTGGATGGTTTTGATACTAGCTGGCGGCACGATCTGGTCCAGGAGATGCCCGAACTCGGCCAAGCCTTGGCGCATGCCGACCATCAGTTGCCGCTGGCAGCCTACTGGGCACGCGATGTGGCAGTTGGGGCTGCGCTCTCCGACAAAGGGCACGGCAGCATACTGAGGTTCGGGCACCCACTGCCGGCGGTGGATAGTCAGTGTGCGAAACAGGGTGCCCACTGCATGCAGGATCCGATAGTCCGTCAGCGACCCCGGATCGATGCTGCCCTCCCCCCGGAAGCCCAGATCCACCTGCCCCACGCGCCAGTCGCCCAAGAGCGCTTCGGTGGTGAGCCAGATGTTGATGCCAAAACGCGACACGTCGGTCTCCCAGACGTCGCGCATGACCAGGTCGGCGAACATGGCCTGCGACAGGGCGAACTCGTTGGCAAGGGGATCTCGCAGATCGGCGCCAAACACAGCGCGCACGAAAGGATAGGCCAAGTTGTCGCAAACGGCTCCTCCGTAGGCGCTTCGTCGGTAGCAGGCGGCAACCAGATCCATGCCGGTGAGCACGGGATTCACGAGCGCAGGCACCCACTCGGGGGTGATGCCTGGGGCTCGGGCCTCAAAAATGGCGCACGCGCGTGCCTCTAGCGCCGTGGCGACCTCCAGAATGGCGCGGATGCCGCTGCCCTTGCCAGAGGGACCGTTGTAGATGGTGATCATCCGTTCCATGTTTGGTGGCAGCTCGACATTGCGGACAAAGCGCGTCGTGTTATCCGATGACCCACCATCGGCATTGACCAGCACAACGCGCATGTCGCCGAGGTAACGCGCGGTTCCCTCTACCAGCGCATCCACCACTTCGCCGATGGTGCGCCCGTTGCGGTGAGAGGGAATGCCCAGCACCACGTCGGCTTGCCTGATCTCGCGGATGCGCTGCCAGGCGTCGTGACTAAGGCTGGCGACTTCTCGAAAGGTGCTATCGGTATACGTAGTGACCTCCTCTCAGAGACCCATCAAGGGGCGCTCTCCAAGGCAAGGGCCGCTGTCACGGCCGCCTGCTCGGGCGTCGTGGCGCCATCGAGGACGTCCTTCAGGGCGCGCCCCAGGACCGGCTGCAACTGGTCGCGTAGGTCCGCGGCCGGGGCGGCGATGGCGGCCTCTAGCTGCTGATCCCAGAAGGCGCGTTCCTCTTCATCCTCAATGAGCAAGGGCAATGGCGCCCGCGACGTGGGTAGCTGGTAGCTGGCTCGCAGCCAGTCGGCGGCGCGGATGGGCATCGCGCACTGGGCGATGAGTTGGGCCGCTAGCTCTTGCCGCGCTGGATCGTCCGTCACCAGCACCCAAGCGCGAGACGTCGTCACCGCCGGAGCTGGCCCGCCAAACGACGCCTGTTCGGCGTACTTGGTAAAGCGGAGCCGGCCACGGTCGCGGAGGAACTGGTACGACGTCGCGCTACAGACCGCTGCCTCGCCGGTAAGATAGACGGCCCAGCACGCGTCGGCCGAATCGAGGCTGAGGCCTCCCTCCGGGATGATACCGTTACGCTCAAGCTCTAGGTATCCTCGGAACACGCGCGCAGCGAGGGTCGCATCGAGCATCGGCTGGCCTTCGCTGCTTCGCCAGGCGCCCCCTAGCGCGGCATAGTGCGAGAGCAAAAGCCGAAAGGCCGTCCCATCGCCGGCCTGCATGGGAGCCAGGTAGCCGCCCTCGACGGCTAGCAGCGCGTCCCAATCGGTTGGCGGCTCGCTGAGCATGCCGGTATTGTAGAACATGGCCGTCAGGTGGGCGTCCAGCGGAAAGCCATAGAAACTGTCTCCTACCTGGACGGCGCTACGTGCAAAGGGATACAGGTCGTCCCATAGCGTGTCTGATAGAATCCCGTCCAGGGGGACCAGCAGGCCCTGTTCCGCGAGGGCTGGGATATCCGCGGTGTCCACAAGGGCGGCGTCGGGGAGGGCCTCAGGAAGCAGCGGCTGCATGGCCGTCAGCAACGCGGGGATGCCTCCCGCGCCGTCGATGGCCTTGGGTTGCACGGCAAACCGCGCGTTCGGGGACGATGCCATCACGCGACGTTCCGCCTGAGCCAAGAAGCCATCGCCCTCTGATGTTGCTGCCAGATCTGGCGGCAACCAGAGCGTTATGGTGAGGGGGTTCGTAGCGTCCACCGTTGGTGTGGCGACAGGTTCGGTTGGCGTCGGCGTAACGCTCGTTGCGGGCGTCAAAGATGGCGATACGGTGGCTGTTGCCGAGGACGCGGTGGGAGCGGCAGGCCCTTGGCAACTGACTGCCGTGGCCAGCGCCACCGCGCACAGGAACCCCACAACAGCACGCAGCGCTGAATGGCGCTGCGTGTACCTGCTTGGGCGCCCTTCGGAGGCCAAATCCCCTCCTGACCGTCCGTGAAATCTCGATATCCTACGACTAGAATATTATACCACAAATGTGCGTCGGTGCGGTGAAAGTTCGGACGGTAGTCGATGCTGAGCCGCCCCGCACGCGTCGCGGGTGTCTCGAATGGCCAATCCTATATGATTGCGTCGGTTTGACACGTTAGGTTGACAGTGTTATGCTGGCAACCAGCTATAGGCGGCCGGCCAGTCCCCTGTCCAGGGGGCTATTTCTCTACCAGAGGCTGGCCGTTTGCGTGGTCCGATACACAAGGGGACGGGACGCATCTCATGATCGATCTAGCCAAGCTTATTCGCGATGTGCCCGACTTTCCTGTCGAAGGCATCCTGTTCAAGGATATCACCACCCTACTCCAGGATGCGGCGGGCTTCAAGGCCGCCGTCGATGCCATGGTGGCGCACTATGCCGAGGATGATCTGGATCAGATCGTCGCCATCGAGTCGCGAGGCTTTATCTTTGGCGCTCCCATGGCCTACGAGCTTGGGACGGGGTTCGTGCCGGTGCGCAAGCTGGGCAAGCTCCCCTCACAGACGGTGACCATCTCCTACGAACTAGAGTATGGCACCAGCCAGCTTGAAATGCATGTGGACGCCATCGAGCCCGGCGACAAGGTGCTCATCGTGGACGATCTGCTCGCAACGGGCGGATCGGCGCAGGCCACGTGCCAACTTGTCGAGCAGGTGGGCGGCCATGTGGTTGGCTTCTGTTTCCTGATCGAACTGGAATCGCTTCACGGCCGTGAGGCGCTGGAGGGCTACCCGGTCTTTTCGTTGATCCGCTTTTAGCGGGGATCGAGGGAGTCAAGATGGACGAACTGAAGGAAAAGCGCTTGCACGATCTGACTGAACAGCGCAATCGAACGCTTGCAGAGATCGCACGTCTGCAAGCCGAGGCGCGCGCCGAGATTGAACCTGCGTCTGCTGGCGACGAAGATTTGGTCGATGCGGCCGCCGACATTTATGAGCGCAGCAAGGTACTCTCGCTCATTCACCGGCTGGAGGAAAAGGTCGAGCAGCTCGACCGGGCTATCGAGAATGTGGAGAGGGGCACCTACGGAATCTGCGAGATCTGCGGCGCCCCGATTCCTCCAGAGCGCCTCGCGATCGTCCCTGAAACCACTCTGTGCGTCAAGTGCGCCCAGGAGCAGGAAGCGAAGGCTGGTATTCGCCGTGGCGTCCCCCCGCCGCGCCCTCGTCCCGTCCGCAGCGACGAGTCCTCTGACGACTGATGGCTCGTCGCCACCCTGTACCTGAGCCTGGCCCTCTTGACAGGCGTCCCCTG
>JBNGEB010000155.1:1394-5799 GCA_049975585.1 Anaerolineae bacterium | reverse complement strand
ACGCACGAGGGTCGGCCCGGTCGTTGCCTATGCGCCTAGCGTCTCTCAGGCAAGGC
Organism: Anaerolineae bacterium; assembly: GCA_049975585.1. Taxonomy (GTDB): domain Bacteria; phylum Chloroflexota; class Anaerolineae; order UBA1429; family UBA1429; genus DAIRUQ01. The sequence continues at coordinate 5,743 of JBNGEB010000155.1, read as the reverse complement.
CGCGTCGGGCGGCGTGGGCACGGGGTCGTCGGGTGGCTGCGGCACAGGCGGGGCATCCTCCGTCATGATGGCCCAGTCGCCGAGGCGTTGACGCCTATCCGCCTCTAGGCCGTTGATCGTGGCAAGAACGCGTTCTTGAAGCTCACGCTGGCGCGCTGGTTCCTTGGCATAGATGATCCGCGAGATGATGTCGTCGCCGCAAGCAATCTGACCGTTGTATGCTGAAGCGTTGCCCACCAATTCCCGCGTAGCGAGGTCACCAAGGTAAGTCACCACGCTAGTGGTACCAATGTCGATGGCAAGACCCAGCGCAGGAGCGGCGCAGCCGCCGGGTCTAGATCCACAAGCCTAGGGAGCCACGATGCCGGATGCTTCCCCAACGCAACGACATGCCACTCGGCATCGCGCAGAACGGCAGGAAGCTCACGCAACACTCTCACCGTCGTCCTGGGCGCGGTAATGTCTCAAGAAGTTTCTGCGCAGCCTGATCCGGCGGGGCCTGCGGGGTGTGCGCCTGGTGGTCAGCGACGCCCATGAGGGGCTCAAGGCGGCGTTGGGCCAGGTGCTCAGCGGTGCGGCCTGGCAGCGCTGTCGGGTTCACTTTATGCGCAACGTCCTGGCACACGTCACCAGGGCGGATAAGACCGTGGTCGCCGCGGCGCTGCGCACCATCTTCGCGCAACCTGATCGCGCCTCGGCCGGCCAGCAACTTGCTGAGACGATGGCGCCACGCTGGCCCAAGGCTGCCGAATTGCTGCGGATCGCGGAGGAGGATGTGCTGGCTTACATAACCTTCCCCAGCGAGCACTGCGCCATACATGGTGCGCTGTTGACACCCGAGGAGCAGTTGCGCATCACCGCGTCGCTGCACTTGGAGCCCATCCGCTAGACGTTGAGCATCAGCCATGCTCTGCAAGGGAGGCGTTCCTTTTACACCACTTGACGAGACACATACCCTCATCTATCGCAAGCCAGCTGAATAGCGCTCCTCCACCAGGATCAAATGAGGGCCACCCTCGTCCAGGGTAGCCCCCATCATCGCACCTAGGTTGACACGTCCTCAGGGCCCCGTCTTGCGCCGTCCGACGCGGTACGCCACGCCCACTACACCCAGCAGCAGTCCCGCCACGGACGCCACGTAGGTCAAGCCGTTAAGCGCAAAAGTGGAGGGCAAGATACGCAACACCATCAGCATCGCCAACACGACGCTCAGGCACATCAAAGCGATGCCGAGGATCAGATAGAGCGCACCCTTGGAGATTCTCACCTGAACAGCCAGCACGCCGCCGTGTGGTTGGGGCCGATCTGGAACTCCGGCGGCACCTCGGTGTCGCAGAGCCCCGCTATGGCGTGGCTACACCGCGGATGGAATCGACACCCAGCCGGCGGATGCACCAAGCTCGGCGGCTCGCCAGGGGGAACGTCCTTGAACGTCAGCGCATTCTCCGGATCTGGATCCGAGGTTGCCGCGAGCAGCGCGAGCGTGTAAGGATGGCTCGGATTGGCCAGGAGATCGTCCACCCTGGCCTTCTCAACAATCTGTCCAGCATACATCACAAAGATCCGCTCAGAGAAATAGCGCACAGTAGAGAGATCGTGCGTGATATAGATGACCGCCAGATCATGGGCCTCCTGCAACGCGCGCATCAGTTTGAGGATCTCCACGCGGATGGACGCGTCCAGCATAGACACAGGCTCGTCCGCTACAATGAGCCTCGGTTGGAGGATCATCGCCCGCGCGATGACAATGCGCTGCTGCTGGCCCCCGCTCAGCATGTGCGGGAACTTGTTCAGGAAATCCTCGACGGGCGTCAGCTTGACCTCTTCGAGGGCCTGAATGATGCGCTCCTGGCGCTCAACCTTGTCACGGACGCCATTGATAACCAGCGGCTCTTCCAAAATCCGCGAGACCATCATAAACGGCGGAAGCGCCCCAAACGGGTCCTGCTGCACGTATCCCACATGGGACCGGTACCACTGCATCTGCCGTGAGCGGAGCTCGGCGACGTTGGTACCCTCGAAGACAATCTGACCCTCCGTGGGGAGATGAAGCCCAAGGATGGACTTCATGAGCGTCGATTTGCCACAACCGCTCTCGCCAACCACGGCAATGGCCTCGCCATAGCCCAGGTCAAAGCTCACACCGTCGACGGCACGAACCGACCCCGCGTGCCCAAAGCCCCAACGTCGCAGCTCGAACCACACGCGCAGGTCTTTGATCGAAAGCATCGCCTCGCGCGTTGCATCTGCCGCCACAGGCGATGGTGAACTAGCTACCACATCCATGACGTTCTCCTGATCCCACAGCAAGCGCTCCTAGCAACGGCCACCCACACGCCTCTATGCCCGAGCGACCTCTTCCGCAGCCACGCGCGTTCCCGCCCCTTCGTACAACCAGCAGCGTACCTCGCGCCCATCCACCTCGTACACCGGCGGGTCCTGGTCGCAGCGATCGTGGCGCATGGGACAGCGCGGGGCAAAGCGACAGCCAGGCTTGAGGCCTAGCAGGCTAGGCGGTTGCCCCGTGATGAACTCGGGCTCTACGTCGGCTCGCAGACGCGGCACACTCGCCATCAGCTTTTGCGAGTACGGATGCAAAGGCTCTGTGAAGAACCGGAACGCATCGCTGACCTCGACGATCTGTCCAGCGTACATGACCGCCACCTTGTCGGCTAGCTCGCTGGACGTGGCGATATCGTGCGTGATCAGGATAAAGCTGGTCTCCATCTCATCCTTGATGCGCTTCAGCATGTTCATGATGTTGGCCTGCGTAAGCACGTCCAATGCCGACGTGGGCTCGTCCAGGATGATGAGCGCTGGCGCCGTCACCAAGGACATGGCGATGGCAACGCGCTGCCGCATGCCGCCGCTCAACTCAAACGCGTAGCGTTGCATAAAGTCCAGAGGCACGCCCACATGCTCGAACATGCGCTGAGCCTGAGCCAATGCCTCTTCCTTGCCCACCCCATAGTGCACCATCATGGGCTCAGCCACCTGATCACCCACGCGCAGCACAGGGTTCAGCGCATTCATCGCGGCCTGCGGCACCAACGACATCTTGACCCAACGCACTTGCTTCCGAAAAGCTTCCTCGTCGAGCTGCATCACGTCGGTGCCATTCAAAAAGACCTCACCCTCGTAGGTCTCGACATTCCTAGGCAAGAGGCGCAAGATAGCCTTGGCCAGGGAGCTCTTCCCGCAACCCGACTCGCCGATTACCACCACGGCCTCGTTGTGCCCCAGGCTAAACCGCACGCCATCGACAGCCTGGACGGTCCCCTTGGTGGTCCGGAAATACAGCTTCAAATCTCGCAGACGTAATAGACTGTCTTGTGCCATCAGCCTACAAACCCCTCAACCTAGGGTTAAAGACGCGATCCAAGGAGAAGCCCACCATCGCAAACGACAGGCCCACCAGCATCAGCAACGCCGCAGGCTGCAGCACCCAGTAGTACTGCCCGTTATGCAGCGCTCCCTGAGCTCGCGCATCCTCGATGACCTTGCCCCACGTCGGCAAGACGGGGTCGCCCAAGCCCAGCAGCGTCAGCGAGGCCTCTAGAAAGACATAGACCGGCACGCCGCTTACCAGTGACGGGATCATTACCGGAATGATACGCGGGATTAGGTACCGCACGATGATTCGCCCGTTGCTGGCCCCATAGGCCCTGGCAGCCTCGATATAGGGCGCCTCTCGCACCTGCAAAAAGATCGCTCGGAAGGTCTTGATGGCGCCGCCAAAGATGCTCAGGGCGATGACGGCTCCGAGCATCGTCCAGATGCTACGCGAGTAGAACGTGCCCACCATGATCAGGATTGGCAGCAATGGCAGGACCATGTTGATCTCGGTGATGCGCTGGATGATCGCATCGACCCAGCCCCCGAACCAGACTCCCACAGCGGCCACAAGCATCGTGGTTACCGTCGTACCCAGAGCCGCCAGCAGCCCGAAAGCAAGCGCGATGGGGGTCCCCCACTGCAACGCCACCATCAGATCCCGCCGCCGATGATCGGTGCCCGCCAGCCCATGCACCTGCCCGTAGGCCACCCACTTGGCTTCAACGTCAGCGTTGGGCTCGAACGTCGTCACCCGTATCTCGAGCTCGTAGGTCCCCTTCAGCGGTGTGGGCTCCTCGATCTCCGGATCCGCAAACAGGGCGATCTGCGGAGGCACGTCGCGGAGACGGCGGGCGAGCCGATCGTCCAAGGCCAGGCGATACGTTTCGGTGGGACGTAGCGTCACTTGGCCCAGCCTGATCTCTCGCCCGTCAGGGGTCCGCCACATCAGCGACGCGTAAGGCGATTTCTCCTTGTAGGTAGCCTCGAAAAAGACCGTCAGCTCCTGAGGGAAA
>JBNGEB010000155.1:0-1353 GCA_049975585.1 Anaerolineae bacterium | reverse complement strand
GGCATAATCAAAGGTGTACACCAACGTGATGTCATTGCCCTCATCGCCGAAAGGCTCTCGTGTTTTGACCACCTCGCCTTTGCGGCTGTCAAGGACGATGGTTGTCGGCAGCTTGTCCCGCGAGAAGAGGTTGTACCAAACGGGGCGGGCCGTCTTGGGGCTCTCACCCCAGATCTCCTCGCCACCGCGCCACAGCCGGATGGCCTCACTGTAGGGCAACGTCACCACTGTGTAGATGCCGAACGCCACCACAAGCACGATGATCGTCAAACCGATGACGGCCGAGGGATAGCGACCGATCTGACGAACGTTGTTCCAGAGACTCTTCATGCTTGCCTCAGCCTTCAGCTACCGACTCGAACGCGCGGATCAACCAAGGCGTAGATAAAGTCCAGCACAAATACCGTAATCGCCAGCAGATAGGCATAGATCACGGTTGATCCCACGATGACGGGCGTGTCATAGAGGTGGATGGCCGAGTAGAGCAGCCTCCCAAGCCCGGGCCAGTTGAACACGGTCTCTAGGATGATCGCGCCAGTCCACAAACCGATCAACAGCAGCGCAAAGCTGGTGATGATGTTTGGCAAGGTCGGCCGCATGATATACCGCCGCTCGATTTCGCGAGACGGCAGCCCCTTTGCCTTGGCCATCTCTACATAATCCTCGCTGGAGAAGATCAAGAAGAATGTACGCCATGCATAGACGCCACTAAAGATCCCGCTCAACAGCCAGGCCACGACGGGGAGCACCAAGTGGTACAGGACGCTCACGGCATACGCCAGCTTGTCCTCAGGTGGCGGCGCGGCCACCATCCCTCCAAACGGGAATATGTCCCACATGGCAGCAAAGACAAGCAGCAGGAACAGGCCATAGAACCACGCCGGGGCCGACGATAGAGGCGATAGAGCGATGACCATGCGGTCGAGGAACGTGCCATATTTGCGCGATAGGTAAAGCGCGAACCAGACACTGATGACAAAAAGCAGCAAGTTCGACGTCGCCATGAGCAATAGGGTTGGCGGCAGCCTCTCCAAGATGATCAACCGCACCAGTCGGGACCCGCTGTCGCTGGAGATCTGCTCGGCGCGTCCGAGGTTTAGGAACAGCGCATCCTCCAGAAAGCCAAAGCTGCGGACGATGAACGGCTGGTCCAGGCCTAGCCGCTCCTCCTCCACCTTCACAAGCTGGTTGATCATCTGGGTGCGCTCGGCTGCATCGAGCTGCCTAAACTCGGGATCCATGCTCATCGCGAGGGCGATTTCCTCCCGGATCTGCCCTCGGCGGATTTCATCTACATACCCGCCCATATTGGCGATCAGGATCGTCAGGTACATCCCGATCAGCACAGCTAAA
>JBNGEB010000154.1:0-5801 GCA_049975585.1 Anaerolineae bacterium | reverse complement strand
ATGCTCAGTAATCCACCTCTGATCTTTGGGCTGCTCGTGGGCGTGCTCGTGCTCATCGGGTTCGTGGGCCTCTGGTCGGTGACGGGGGGCCGCGACCCGGTGGACGATAGGCTCGCCGAGTATGGCTACCGCGAGGAGCTCACGCCCAATGGCCAAGCGCGTGACATTGGGCGGGGCCAACGCTTCCGTCGGTGGTTCAATCGCCTTACTAACGGGTTTGGCTTGGGGCATCGTCTGGCAGATACGGTGATGCAGGCCGATTTGCCACTGACGGCGTCCGAGTACGTGCTGATCGTGATAGGTGCCGCTGTCTTGGGTTTCCTGATCGGCACCTTTGTGCTTGGAGACATCATCTTTGGCATCGTGCTGGCAGCGGTGGGGCTGGTCGTCCCTGGGGTCTATGTGCGGAATCGACGGTCCAAGCGCCAGCGTCAGATCACAGAGCAACTGCCCGATATTCTAACGCTGTTAGTAGGGGCGCTCCGTTCGGGGTACGGATTGTCGCAGGCTATCGAGCTTCTGGTGGAACAGTTGCCGCCTCCGGCCTCCAAAGAGTTCGAGCGCGTGCAGCGGGCCACCGGTTTCGGCCTGTCGCTTCAGGAGGCCCTTACCGACATGGCCAACCGTGTCGGCACGGATGACATGTCCCTGGTGGTGACGGCCATCAACGTGCAGAGCGAGACGGGCGGTAACCTGGCCACCACGCTCGACACCATTGGCGTGACCATCCGGGATCGCCTGAAGCTCAAGCGCGATATTCGCGTGATGACGTCGCAGCAGCGCTTCACCGGCTATGTGTTGGCGTTCTTGCCCGCTGCGCTGGCGGTAATCATCTACTTGCTGAACCCCGACTATATGTCGCAGCTCTTTGAGCCTGGGCTGGTGCGCATCCTGCCTATCACCGCCGTGGTGCTGCAGATCATCGGGTTCTTTGTCATGAAAAAGATCGTGGATATCGAGGTATAGGCGTCATGGGAGCTACAGGGTTCGACCTATTAGGTGTGCTCTCTTCCCCTTGGCTCTTTGCGGGTCTGGTGGCGCTCTCCGTCGGTCTGGTGTGGCTATCGCTCATGCCTTCGACAGCCACCAAGCAGGTCGAGGATCGCCTCGATGACTATGTCGATCGGGGCGATGTCATCGAAGAGCAGGAGATGCAGGGCTCTTTCGCGACGCGGGTGCTGTTCCCGCTGGTGCGCGGCATCGTGCAGGGCGTGGGAAAGTTGGCGCCTAGCCACGCCGCGGCATCGACGGAGCAACTCTTGGTGGAGGCTGGTCGCCCCTATGGGCTGACGGTACTGGATTTCTTTGGCCTGCGGCTTCTCTCGGTGGTCGCCATGGGAGGGCTCGGATTCTGGTTGTTCAGCAGGAATCTGCCGATGAACCGGCAGGTCATCATGACCGCGGGCGCTGCCCTCGCCGGATACTTTGTGCCCACGCTCTGGCTCAGGACGCGTACGGAGCGCCGCAAGAAGGAGATTCTGAAGGCCTTGCCCGATGCTCTGGACATGCTGACCATCGGCGTGGAGGCTGGCCTCGCTTTCGAGTCGGCCCTGCTGCGGGTGGGCGATCGCTGGGACAATGCCCTCACGCGCGAATTCCAGCGCGCCGTGAGCGAGATGCGCGTGGGGGTCGCCAGAGATGAGGCATTGCAGCGGATGGCTAGGCGCTCGGGCGTGCCCGAGTTGGGCACGTTCGTGGCCGTGCTAGTGCAGTCCAACCAGCTCGGCGTGAGTATCGCACAGGTGCTGCACAACCAGGCTGCAGAGATGCGCGTCAAGCGCCGCCAGAAAGCAGAGACCCTCGCCAACCAGGCGGCTACCAAGCTCGCATTCCCTTTGGTGTTCTTGATTTTCCCCGCGATGCTAGTGGTGTTGCTGGGGCCCGCTATCCCCACACTGCTGGACTTGACGGGGCTTGCTGGAGGCTGATGAGGCGCGCTGTATGACAGATCACGCGGCAGAGCAGAACCAACCGCCTACCGTTGACGATGCCCTCCAGTACCCGTTGTATGCAGAGGGCGTTGGCCATATGCAGGCGGGCAAGTGGGCCAGGGCTATCTTGTGCTTCAGCAGCTTGGCCCATCAGTTTCCCGACGACGAGCGCGTGGCTGAGGCGCTCTCGCAGGCGCAGTTCAAGGCCGAGCTGGACGCGGCTACCAAGGTCCGTCCCAAGCGTTGGGCGATTCGATGGCGTCCCATCGTCTATGGGGTGCTGGTTGTCACGCTTCTCGCGGTGGTAGTCTATGGCGGCATCCTCGTCACGCGTCGGGTCGTCACTCCCGCGCTTGCCGAGCTGCGCCAGCAGCGTTTGCTGGAGCAGGTTCTCACAGAAGGCCAAACGGCGCTAGAAAAGCAGGCCTACGACGAGGCTGAGGCCGCATTCTTGCGTCTGTTGGAGATTGCTCCCGCTGACGCTATGGCGAACGTGCAGACAGCCGATGGGACGGTGAAGCGTAGCTATCGCGATATCGCCACCGAGGGCCTAGAAAAGATCGCTGCGGAGCGAGAGCTGGAGAAAGAGTATCTAGAGGCCGTTGCCATTGAAGAGTCGGGCGACTTGGATGCTGCCTTGGCGGCCTATATGGCGCTGCAGCTCAAAGCCCCGAACTATCGCGACGTGCGTGTCCGGGTAACCGACATCCGGCGAACGCTCACAGCGTACGAGATGTTGGAAGAGGCCGATGCGCTCTTTGACGAGGGCGATCTGGCCGAGGCTATGACGGCTTACGAGGCGCTGCGTGCCTACAATGCCAACTATGCGACCGAGCATGTGCGGGATCGCTTGTTCCAGATCTACCTGACGCTAGGGCTGGAGGAGCTCGACGCTCCTCGCCCAACGCGCGAGGACGTCCAACGGGCGGCCGAGCTCTTTGCCAAGGCCGTGGCCTTCCGCCCGACAGACCCCGAGGCCACGCGGGAGCACCGTCTGGCCCAGAGCTATCTCGGGGGCGCCAGCTACTATGACCAGGGCGCCTGGGATATGGCGGTCGCTCGCTTCGAGGCGATCTATCAAGAGCGGCCCGACTATTTGGGTGGCCACGTCCTCGATCTCCTCTATACCGCCTACATCGAGAGCGGCGATCAGCGCAAGCTGGCGGACGATCTCTACTTGGCGAACGAACGTTACCGGGCGGCCTGTGCGCTCCCTGTGGAGGACAAGGCCCTGTGCACGGCTCGCATCGAGGAGATCCTGCCTTTCCTGACGCCGACACCTACGCCGACGGTGACGCCTACGCCGACCAACACGCCGTTGCCAACCGCCGTGCCCACGCCTCGGCCTCTGGCGGCCTATCGCAATCAGATCGTCTTCTATTCGGACAACCCCGATGCGACAGGCCTCTGGGTGATGGATGCTAGCGGTCGCAACCGTCGGTACCTGGGGAGCAGCAGTTGGATCGTGTCGCAGTACGAGGCCATGCGGGAGCAGGAGCGGTATTCGCCGGATGAAGAGTATTACCTGTTTGTGCGCGAGGCCGGGTCGCCGCAGATCTTTTACACGGTGCCCGATGATCCGAGCCTGGGGTCATTGCCACCAAAGCAGCTCACCGACATGTCGGGAACCAGCTATGATCCCGTCTGGTCGCCTGACGGGGGGCTGATCGCTTTTACCAGCAACCAGGATCAGAGCGATGACATCTGGATCGTGCGCCCCGATGGGAGCGGTCGTCGCAATCTGACCGAGAATCGCTATCCGTGGGACAAGCACGCCTCGTTCTCGCCTGACGGCTCACGCATTGTGTTCTGGTCGAATCGGTCGGGCGTCATGCAGATCTGGATCATGGACGCCGATGGCCGGAACCCGCGCAATATCAGCAATACCGATTGGGAAGAGTACGATCCGATCTGGATCAAGTGAGGTTGATAGCATGTTGAACCGCAATCGACGCAATACCGCTCCTGCGGCTCCGGTGCGCCAGAGCCCCCGGGCAACTCAGGGAGAGTCCTACGGCAACATCCGCGATCGCGTTCAGCGTCGTCTGCTGTCAGAGTTGAGTCCGGCCGTGGATCTCGACAACGCCGAGGAGGTGCGCCGCAGCCTCGAGCAGATCTTTGCCGAGACTATTGCCGAAGAGAACATCCCTCTCTCGCGCAGCGAGCGCGCGGACATCCTGGAGCAGGTGGTAGCCGATATCCTGGGCCTAGGGCCACTCGAAGCCTTGCTGCGTGATGACACTATCACCGAGATTCTCGTCAACGGCCCTAACCAGGTGTTCATCGAGCGGAATGGTCGGCTGCTTGATACCGACATCACCTTCCGTGACACCGCTGAGGTTATGCGCATCATCGATCGCATCGTGTCGCCACTGGGGCGACGGGTGGACGAGAGCAGCCCGATGGTGGATGCCCGCCTGCCCGATGGGTCGCGTGTCAATATCATCATCCCGCCTCTCTCGCTGGTTGGCCCTTGTATCAGCATTCGCAAGTTCTCGAAACAAGCCTATACCGGTGAGGACCTCGTGCGCATGGGCACCCTTACGCAAGAGATGCTTGATGTGCTCAAGGCCTGCGTTGTGGCGCGGCTGAACATCGTGATCTCGGGTGGCACGTCCAGCGGCAAGACCACCTTTCTCAATGTCCTGTCGAGCTATCTGCCGTCATCGGAGCGCATCGTGACCATCGAGGACGCTGCCGAGCTGCAGCTTCACCAGAAGCACGTCGTGCGGCTGGAGGCGCGCCCGCCCAACGTCGAGGGCAAGGGCGCCGTGCCGCTGCGGCAACTGGTCATCAACTCGCTGCGCATGCGCCCCGATCGCATCGTCGTCGGCGAGGTCCGCGGCGGGGAGGCCCTGGACATGCTCCAGGCTATGAACACGGGCCACGACGGGTCGCTTACGACGGCTCACTCCAACTCGCCTCGCGACACGCTCCACCGTGTGGAAACGATGGTGCTCATGGCGGGCATGGACCTCCCGCTGCGTGCCGTCCGCGAGCAGATCGCGTCGGCTTTCGATGTCATCGTGCACCTGGCACGGTTGGTGGACGGCTCTCGCCGCATCGTCAGCGTTAGCGAAGTCCAGGGCATGGAGGGCGACATCATCGTCATGCAGGACCTGTTCGAGTTCAAGCAGACGGATGTCCGCGATGGACACGTCATCGGCGAGTTCCGCTCCACTGGCGTCCGACCGAAGTTCATGGACCGCATCGAGCAGGCTGGTCTGCATGTCAATCCGAGAGTCTTTGCGCGCTAGCACGTTCGTTGGGTCCGGGCAACAGACCTGGAGGCACCTATGGCCGAGTCGTTGATCGGTGGCGAACTGATGGGAACCTGGCAGCGCGAGTCCGTTGGCGCTGTGACCCTCGCTGACGTCATGTCTGATGTGGACGAGCAAGTGGCGGCGGGCGATACCGCCCGTTTCCGCCCTTTGCCGCTGGGTTTCGATCCGCTGGATGACGTTCTCAACGGTGGACTGCGGCCTGGCGAGCTCATGGTCGTCGGGGGACCCTTTGGTGTCGGCAAGACGATTCTGGCCTTGCAGATTGCCCGCAACGTGGCTGCTACCAGCGAGACGGACGCTGCGCTCTATATCTGCTACGAGCACGACCGGGTGCACCTGATGTCGCGCCTCCTTTGCCTGGAGAGCGCCACCATGGTCGAGCCGCAGGACCAACTCACGCTGCGCAAGCTGGCCGAGATGGCCTATGGGTCGGCGGGACAGACGGGTCTTATCTCGCGGCTGCGGCGATCGCGGCGGTATGAAGCTCTGTTTAACCATGTCGGGACCTATGCCCATCGTTTGACGCTCGCCAAGGCCAGCGGCGATCAAACCAGGTTGGAGCAGATCCGCCAGTGGGCGCAGCTCG
>JBNGEB010000153.1:0-5873 GCA_049975585.1 Anaerolineae bacterium | reverse complement strand
ATGTAGAGCGTGTCATAAGCCTGTTGCGACGTCTTGAACGCGCCCACGCCTTCGTGGCCGTGCCAGTCGCCCTGATGGTACATGGGGTTGGGTAAGCCGGTCTCAGCCTCGCGCTTGGCGATAAAGGCTTCCATCCGGGCGCGCAGGGTCGCCACGATCTCGGGCTCTTCCTCGACCAGGTTGTGGTTCTCGTCAGGATCGGCGATGAGGTTGTAGAGCTCGACAGGCGGCTTGAAGTGAAAGTCGGGCTCCAACGCGACGATGAGCTTCCACTCGGGCGTTCGCCAGCCATGCTTGCGCATCCACGTGCACTCGGTGATATAGAACTCGGGATCGCGCGTGGTGATCTCGCCGCTTACCATGGGCATCAAGCTCTTGCCGTCAAAGGTGGCGTCCCCCTGAGGGATGTCCGCCAGCTCTAGCAAGGTCGGCACGAGGTCCTTGTGCTGGGTGTAGCCCTCGAGGCGTAGGCCCTCCGGCATGACGCCCGGGTAGCGGATCATCAACGGCACGTGGAGCGTGACGTCATAGATGCCGTGATGATCAAACCAGCACTCATGGTCATAGAGGGTTTCGCCGTGGTCGGCGGTGATGATCACGATGGTGTCCTCGGCCAAGCCCTTGTCCTCTAGGCTGCGCAGGATCATCTCAATGCAGGAATCCATGTAGGCAATGGCGCCATCGTACTGGGCGATGATATAATCCTTGTCCGTTACGCCCTCGGGCATCCAAGACCGGAAATAGTCCGCGAAAGGCTCGAAGGTAAAGACGGGCTCCATGGACTTGTTGTTCGGGTCAAACTCGTTCTTGCCATAGAACATGCGCTCGAACGGGTAGGGCGGCAGGTAGGGCGAGTGTGGGTCCATATGGCGCAGGAACAGGAACCAGGGCTTCTCCTGGCTCGCCAAGCGGTCGAGCTCGGGGATGGCCACGTCGTTGAGGTTCTTGGCCTTGGGCGCGCGGCCCGTCGGGTCGCTTCCCCAACCTTCATAGTTGAGATAGGTCTGGAACCCGCGGGCAGCCGGGTTGCCGGTAAAGCCTACGCACGTCGTGTTGTACCCGTTCTCCCCCAGGATCTCAGCCAGCGTCTTGGCCTCCGGACGCATGGGGCCCTTGTGTCGGAGGGCCACTACTTGCGTGCCAAAGCAATCGCGTCCCGTCAGCATGGACGCGTACCCGGATGTGGTTGGCACGTGCGGGCAGTAGTAGTGCTCAAAGAGGGTGCTCTGCTCCGCGAATCGGTCCATGTGTGGGCTCGTCAGGAAGCGATAGCCGTAGCAGCTCAGATGGTCGGCCAACAGGGAATCGACGCCGAACAGCAGGATATTCGGATGCTTCTGTGCGGATGACATAGATGCTCCTTGTGCTAGACGTTCGTACCGTCTGCGGGTTCGCACGAGCCGAGGTGACCACGTCAGCGCGCGAGTCTCCTCGAGAACTCTGACGGTGCCAAGGTAATCCGCTTGCGCATGCCTGTCAAGCTCGATAGTTGGGAGGAGGCGCAGCGTACAAGAAGGGCGAGCGTCTCTGATGGGACGCTCGCCCTTCAGTAGCGTGGTATCTGTGGCCTAGCGCTGCACGAACGGGATAAAGAGGAGCTCGTTCTGATTGGGGGCGGGTCCTGTGTAGACGTGCAGGTCAACGGGATCGCCTTGGTAGGTCTCGAGGGGGACTTGTTCTTGAGCCGGAAGCCCCTCCACCTCAAAAGCGACGATGGTGGACCCCGAAGAGCCGTCGCCATCGGCGCTGCTTGCGTATGGGACATCCAGGACATAGTAGGCCATGCTGTCCAAGACGACCGTGGATGTCGTGGCCACGACTTGACCGTTCAGCATCGCCGCTACCTGCGTACCTTCGGGCGCGTCGTCGCCATTCACGACGACTTGGCCCTGGAACCGCTTGAAGCTTTGGGTTTCCTGGTAGTCGTTCATGACCCAGGCTTCCCAGACGTTGTGTATCACGAATTCGTAAGAAAGATAGAGATAACCGTCCATGCCCCAGTTCGGTCCCCACGAGTTGACGGTTAGGAATCCCCCTATTTGATCGTCATAGCCGACGACAAGCATCCCGTGACCGCCGTAGAAGGTCTCGCCGGACGCGGGGCGCGGGAGCACCGGATTCTCCTCGGTGATCTGGTAAAAGCTCTCGTAGATAGGAATGGCCACGGCGATGGGTTTGCCTTGGGCCAGCAGACCCTTGAGCATGTCCAAGTCGTCGCCATAGTTGATGAATTGGAACCCCTCCGCGCGGTACGGATATGCAGCGGCGCGGACGGTATCCGTGGGTTGGGTGCAGGCATCCGAGGCGTCGTAGGGGAACAGGCTGAGGGGCGCCACGCCCTGATCCTTGACGATGGTGAAGGCATCCCAGAAGCTCATGCCAGAGTTCCGGTTATTGCAATCGGAGGTGTCGCGTTGGTTGTAGATATAGGCTGGACTCAACTGGTGATCCAGCGTCGTCATGCTCCAGTTACGCTCGATGGCTTCTTGGTACGTGGTATAGTAGTAGCCGACAGCCCAAGCGACGCAGCTCCCTTGGCTGCCCTGGCTCTTGACGGGCGGCAGGTCCTCGGAAAGATCCACGCGCGAAGGCAACGTGGACATGATGCCAACGGTCGGCTCGGGCTGGTATTCCGTCCACTCGCCGACGGAAGGCACTAGCCCCAGCGGGATCTGCTTGTAAGGGTTCTCTGCTCCCGCTGGCGTGGCCGGCCCCAGAAGGATGACCGTCAAGAGGACGAGCAGGGCAAGGAGGCGTTTCAACTCCATATTGACCTCGATAGTACGCTAGCGCCGCTGGTTTCTGCCGCAACGCGGCGATCTGATCTGCGCCAAGCGTACCATCGACAGGAGCTGGGGGGGTTAAAGAGCCGTAAACGGGGACGAAAATACGAATAAAGTCGGCGTAAACGCTACGTAAGAGCGTGGGGAGAGGCAAACAGTCAGTCGCGGGGGCTCTGCACCAGGCAGGTCAGAGCCCCCGCATTTGGATGCTTGGAGGTATCTACCAGCGATAGTCTACCGTGTACTCAAACGTGACCTCGCCATCTGCCTCTACGTCCACGAGGAACTGCGCGGTGCTGGCATCCAGCATCGCATAGTCCAGCGTGGCGTCGGTGATCTCGGCGTCCTGGGCCCGGTACAGGTGTTCGATGACGTGTACTGTGATGTCCTCCGCCTTGTGATTGCGCAGCGTGATCTCGATGGTCTCAATGACCTCACGGTCACCACGCTGCTGGTAGGCCTTCTGGACGCGCTCGCCGACCACGTCAAAGGCTTCACCTAGGAGGAGCGAGATTGTCTCATCCTTGGGAGTATGGTCGATGGAATCCTCGCCGACGAACTCGGCACCGCCGTCCACATCCTCCTTGAACACCCTGACGATACCCTTGGGTAGGGCGATGCCGAGGCCGGATTCCTCGTCGTTGACTAGTTCGATGCGCACCTGCACCGTCTTGTCGCTGGAAACGCCATAGCCTCGATCGCTGATACCCGAACCGTAGATGGGCCGCAACCCGGGGATCGGCTCGTACACCAGGATCTTGTCCACAGGAACGCCGGCCACTTGCACGAACTCGATCTGCTTGGTCTGATTGTCGCGGACAGTGACGGGCCGCTCGACTTCATAGATATGGTACTCAAAGAACTCGCGCTCTGTCACGGCGGGAGCCGCAGCTTCTGCCATGGGTCTCGCCATGAGTTCCTTGACCATCTCCTGTTCCCTAACCACGTTCACCTCGCCGGCGACGAGCTTCAGCTTGGCGTCTGGATAGGTGGCCCCGCTACGGTTGTCCACCGTCACCCAACCGGTGAGGTCCATCGCCGCATCATCTCCCGTGAGCATGGCGATATAGTCGGCGCGCCATGTGATGCCGTTGGTCAGATAGGTTACCTGGACGGGGATCGTTCCACCAGTTGCTGCATCGACGAGCCAAACCAAGGTCGGGCGCGTGATGAGCCCCTCTGGCAGCTCGGGGAAGGCGAACTCTTGCACCTCAGACAGTCGGATGACGCGTATCCCGTCCTCGGTGGCAAGGATGATATCATCGGCGCCGGAGAGCAACGTCCCGGTGATCTCCTGTCCCTGGGTGGTTGTCAGGGCGATGTCTTGATCGACGTACTTTTGCAGCAGCTTTCGGCTACTGACGAGGTCGTACTCGTAGTTCTGCTCCAGGAAGACGACCTCTGCCTCGGATGCGCTGACGTGGACGCTGGTAGGATCGATGCCCGATGGCACATCGGTGAAGCGCACCTCGTTGCGGCCCTCTTCCAGCGCTAGCGATCGCAGGTCCTTGACCAAGCCGAGGTCCTGGTTATAGACGGTGAGCGCGATCGAGCGCTCCGCGTCGCCTGAGGGTTCCGGCGCTGCCTCTTCCGCAGCTACCTCCTCGTCGGCCGTGGTCTCCTCGGGTGCGGCGGCCTCCTCCATCTCTGGCGCAGCGGTCGGTTCCTCAGTGGGGGTAGGCGTAGCCTCCTGCGCGCTGACAAAGCCGTTGGCGGACGGTCCTAATAGCAGGGCTAGCAGGAGCACTCCGAGCGTCAATGCGCTCAGCTTCTTGGTTAACATGGCGGCCTCCTTTGGTCGATGTACGGCACCTCATGCTTTGGACGCGCATCGTTGCGAAAAGGTTCCCGCTCTGGAACTGGTGCGATGCGCGCGTGGGATGCGTTTCGCCCTCAATCCGGCGGAGCGTCTCCTCAAACTATTATAGGCCCGGTGAGCACGCGCTGCAACGGAGAGGAGACCCAGCCCTATACCAAGCGGAACAAGAAGATGGTGGCAAGCGTGATGAACGCGCCCGATGCGGCGCCCGCCAGCGTCTGCAGGGGCGTGTGCGCGCCCACCTTGATGCGGGCCCAGGCCACGACGGGCACCAGGAGAAGCGTGGGTGCTGCCACGATCCCCGCCAAGGCGGTGGCAAAGGTGGCGATGGCAGAAATGGCCGATACGTGCTGGCTGATCTTCCACGTGGTCGTGACGCTCAGATTAAACCCCACGAGCAGGGCTGCGCCCACGAACGTGGCCAGGAGGACGCGCGGGCCGTCGAAAATCAGCAGCAGGGCAATGGGGAAGCCAACGGCAAAAAGGCTAGTCAAGATGATGGAAGGCTGCAACCGCTCTTGGCGGTTGGAGATGTGCCAATCGGTGATGCCGCCGTGTTTGAACTTGCGCCACATAAAAGCTACGGGCAGGAGCAGGCTGATCACCGCTATTCCCAGCGACCAGAAAAGGGCCTCCAACCTTGCCGTCGGCTCTGCCAGGGCGATTAGCAGAAGGGTTGGGGCCAGCACGTACTGAGGCGCCAGGAAGCGCGATACGATCCGGGCTGAGCGCTCCTCCCAGGGGATCTCGCTGACCAGCATGCCTTGAAGGATGATGATGCCCCCCGCTGTGGCGCGCGGGCTAAGGGTCTCACCTGCCAGGAGCGCGCCAAAGATGGCCGCAAAGACGGGCTCTGCGGTGAGGATCAAGGCGGCATGCGTCGATGTGGTGTGGCGCTGGGCGGCTGTCTGAATGCCGATGGCAACCGCGGTCGCCAGAATGCCCGTAAAGGCAGTGGCCAGCCAGGTGTTCAGCGTTGGCGTCGGCCAACGTGCTGGACGCGCCAGCGCTACCGCGGCGCTCAGGATGGCCACAACGATGATCTGAACCATCGCAAGCGCGATGGGATCGGACGTCCGCGCGAAGGTGCTGACGCCTATGACGTGGAGGGCAAAGCAAAACGCGCACCCCAACACGACTAGATCTCCCCCGTTCACTGCCATGGTGTCTTGCAGCGTAAGGAGCGCAAGGCCTAGGGTCGCCAGGATGACGCCGATGATGGCGGCGCGGCTCGGCGCGGTCCGCCCAAAGAGGGCGGCCAGGATGGGGAC
>JBNGEB010000152.1:0-5912 GCA_049975585.1 Anaerolineae bacterium | reverse complement strand
GACCAAAAGGTAAACGAGAGGAAAGGCCACCAGCGTCACTCCGACCCATAGACCAGCCACATATCGCGGGGGTTTCCAGAGCATGTTTCACCTCGCTGCCATGCGTGACGCCGCCACATGGACATCACACGGGCTCTCCGATAGGGCGACCATCCAGAACCATCGTAGTACCGCTGGAGGCAATCGTCAAGCCTCGCCGCTAAAAGAGCTCCGACTTGGCCTCTTCTGGGGGGCCAAGGTGCTCTTCGATCAGCTCAAGGAGCCAGGGAAGATCATCGATGGTGCCGGGCTCGAGGCGCATGAGGGCCTCATCCCCTTTGTCGGGAGGCCCTTCGAGATCGTAGGCGAGGACAGGGAGCTTCCATTCAACGCGCTCACGTGAGAGGTATCGTGAAAAGCGGCCCATGTCGCGCAGATTCCGCAGACCGGCACCAAGTGAATGCACGTGATAGCTGTGGATCTGATCCCAGCGCAGTCGCTGGTTGCCCCAATGCGAACGGCGAGCGATGTACTCGTCGGTGATGGTGATCTCTTCCTCTCGCAGAATCAGCCAGTAGTAGATGCCGATCAGCGATGGAACGGCCAAGATCACGCCATAGAGCCAAAGCGAGCCCTGTTCGTAGGCGCGGGCTATGCGGACGGGCACGCCGATGCCGAGGCTGGTCACGCCGATGACCACAAACAGCAATCCGATGCCGATGGATAGGAACACCCTAAGGTAGTGACCGCCCTGCCCGCCAAAGCGCTCTTCCTCAGGTATGGGGTTCCCGCACGAAGGGCAGAGTGTCCCTCCGGGGGCGCTAATCCTGCAGTCTGGGCACAGCATGTCGACTAGCGTGTCCCTTCTAGAACAGGTTGCCGGCGACGTGTCGAGATCTTACCCGCCTTGACAGAGGTTGACTCTGGCCTATGCTGGGCTCGTCGGGTGACTCGCGCGGGCTTTCGGAGGCAGGGCATGGCCACCTTCTCTCTATCGGATCATCCTCATCGCCGCTACAATCCTCTACGCGGCGACTGGATTCTGGTATCGCCACATCGCACCAAACGGCCCTGGCAAGGTCAGGTCGAAAAGCCCCCGAATGAGAGACGCCCCTCCTATGACCCCGACTGTTACCTGTGCCCCGGCAATACGCGAGCTGGTGGGAGGGAAAACCCAGTATACACGGAGACCTTTGTCTTTGACAATGACTTTGCCGCGCTCTTGCCGAACACGCCAACGGGCCGCTGGGAGAACGGTGAGCTGCTCGTGGCCGAGAGCGAGCCGGGCATCTGTCGCGTGGTGTGCTTTTCGCCGGACCACAGCTTGACGTTGGCAGAGATGTCGGCCGAGGAGATCTTGCGGGTGGTCCAGGTCTGGGTTGAGCAGTATCGCGAGATTGGCGAGCGGCCCGGCATCGACTATGTGCAGATTTTCGAGAACAAGGGCGCCATGATGGGCTGTAGCAACCCGCATCCTCATGGCCAGATCTGGGCCAATGCGACGGTGCCCCAGGAGCCTGCCATCGAGCAGCGTCAGCAGCGTTCCTACAGGGAGCAGCACGGCACGTGTCTGCTGTGTGACTATCAGGCGTTGGAGGCTCGCTTGGCGGAGCGTATCATCTGCGCCAATGATGCATTCTTGGCGCTGGTGCCTTTCTGGGCCACGTGGCCGTTCGAGGCCATGATTCTGCCCAGACGTCATGTACGTGACCTAACGGAGCTCACCGCCCACGAGCGCCAGGCCGCTGCCGAGATCCTGCGCGAGCTAACCGTGCGCTACGATAACCTGTTTGAGACCTCTTTTCCCTACACGATGGGCATCCATCAGCGCCCCACCGATGGCCAAGGCCACGACGAGTGGCACATGCACTGGCACTTTTACCCGCCGTTGCTGCGCTCGGCCACCGTGCGCAAGTTCATGGTCGGGTACGAGATGCTGGCTAATGCCCAGCGCGATCTGACGGCCGAAGCAGCCGCCGAGCGGTTGCGTTCGCTGCCGGCAACACGGTATGACTCGGCGTGATGAGCACGGCGGGGTTAGGGGTGTTTCGGTAGGATGACCCCTCCCTGGCCGGCACCCCTTGCGCCGGTCTCGTCCGGCTCTACCTGGGATGGCATCTGCTCCAGCCTATCACGTAGCGACTCGATCTCTTCTAGGCCTAGGCCATAGCCCGGGGTCCCAGCGATCAGTTCGGTGATGAGCTGTCGCTCGAACCTGCGCACGAGGTCGGGCGCACTCTCGAATCTTCTCCACTGAACACCCGTGTGGTGCAAGAAGAACGAGGCTGCAGGCGAAAGAGGATGTCCCATCAAGCGAAAAAGGAACAGCCTGGCATCGCCTTGCTGAGCCTCACGCCACTCTACTCCCATGGGGGCGACGATATCGGTACCCAGAATGAACAGGTGTAGATCGCTTTCATGGATCGCGCGAATGTCCGGATTCTGATTGTCCCGCCCCGTCGGTGTGCGATGCAGCGTCCAGCGCACGCTCGGCAAGAGCCCTGCTAGGAGTTGCCCTACGGCCTCGCACTCGGCTTCCATCTCCTGGGCCGCGCTGATGTAGAGGGTCAGTTCCGTCGTCATATCTATCCTCAGTGGCTGCTGTTTGGCTCGATGACGGCCTTGACGACCGCCAAGCGGGCCACATCGTCCAATGCTTGCTGGGCCTCGTCCAGCGTATAATGGTGAGAGATGAAACGCTCCCACTGGTAGTGTGGTCCGTGCTTGGCAAGGACGCGCATGGCTCGCCACATGTGGCTGAAGTCAATGCCCCACGTGCCACGGATATCGAGATGCTTCTGATTGATGTCCAGATGGGGGTTGATGGCCACGCTTCCGTTATCCGTGTATTGCCCCACGATAACGTACGTGCCCGCGTCGCGCGTCATGGCCAGTCCCTCCCGCACTGCCTCCGGGTTGCCGCTCGCTTCGATGGTGACATCGGGACCGCGCCCCTCGCAGAGCTCGCGCATCATGCGGACCCTCTCTTCGGGACCGTGCACGCCGATATCGATGACCGCATCGGCACCGATGCGCTTTGCCTCGGCGAGACGTGCTTCTGGCCCTCCGATGACGATGACCTGCGTGGCCCCCTTGAGCTGGGCCAGGATAGCGGCACTGAGCCCCACTGGCCCGCTTCCCTGGATGACCACGGCGTCGCCAAGCTGGATGTCGGCTCGCTCCACAGCGTGTAGTGCCGTCGGTAGCCCGCACCCAGCACCCATGAACCGCTCCGGCGCAACCCCCGGTGCCAGCGGCAGGACCTTGACGCCTGGCTTGAGATAGATCATCTCTGACCAGCCTCCCAGCAGACCGTCGTCGGCCGAATAGGTGATGCCATAGACACGGCGGCTTGGACACCGCGTGGAAGCGTGTGCCACTGTGCAGTACCAGCATTGGCCGCATGTGCCATGGACATCCAGAAACGTCACGATTTGGCCTTGTGAGAGTGGCTGCCCCGATACATCGTATAGTTCCCCGCGCAGATCGACAATCTCGCCTACATTGATGTGACCAGGGATGATCGGGTATGGGACGCCTCCGAGACGACCCTCTCGCAGGTGGACATCGGTGCCGCACACCTCGCTCATGATGGTTCTGAGCAGAATTGAGCCCGGCTCGAGCTCTGGAACTGGATACTCGCGAATCTCGATCGGGGCATGTGGAGCGGGCATGACAGCGGCACGGACCATGGCTATTCCCTTTCTTGGGCCAAGATTGTAGGCGACGCCGATTATGACCGCCACGATGACCTGTGTCAACGGGCTGTCCTTAACGTCCGCTTAAGGCCGATTTTACGGTGCTTGACGTGCGATGGATTCAAGCTTTGCTATACTGAGCTGGGGGTGGAGTGTTGCGCGAACGTGCTGAGGAGATGTAGACGTGGATGTGCGTCTTGCGCTGAGAGGTCAGAAGAAACCCAGTCGCATTCTGTTGCTCGATGACGAGGAAGAGGTTCTCTATTCGATACGGGAGTTCCTGCTGCGGGCGGGATACGAGGTGGATTCGGTGACGAGCGGAGAGGAGGCCCTTGAGGTCCTCGTCGAGTCGGCGCCGGATATGATCATCTCTGACGTGTTGATGGACGGTATGGATGGCTTTGAGTTCCAGAAGCGTGTGAACGCCCTCACGGGCAACACGATCCCTTTTATCTTTCTCACTGGCAAGGATGATCCGAGGTCGCGGCTGGACGGGCTGCTGCGTGGCGCTGACGACTATATTGTCAAGCCGTTTGAGCCGGATGAGCTTGCCGCACGCGTACAGGCTGTCCTAAACCGCGTGCAGCAGACTCGCGAGGCGGAGCGAAGACGTCTGCAGGAGCTTCGCGAGCAGATCATTGCCGAGATCTCCAGGGAGCTGAGAGCGCCGGTGGCGCGCTTGCAATCGCATCTCAACCTGCTGCTCACCAAGCGCTTCTCTGGAGATGAGCAGGACATGGCCAGCTATCTCGAGAACGCGCTCAGCGACGCCCGTGTCTTGCGGGAGCTGATCGACGACCTGTCCTGGGCAGGCGCAGAGGTAGCCGAAGAGTACCCCGTCGAACGCGAGCCCGTGCGTGTGGCGCTTGTGGTGCGGAGCTCTGCCGCGCAGGCTGCCCGACTTGCTGCGGAGAGGAGTATCGAGCTCAAGATCTCCTGCGGTGGCCTTCTCAGCGCCAATCTGGATGCGGCAGCCATGGAGAAGGCGCTCTCTGGCCTGCTCGAATCTGCTGTCGCCGTCTCTCCGAGCGGTTCCCGCGTCACGATCTCGGCCTCCCGAGCCAATGAGGGGGGCGTGGAGTTTGTCGTCCGCGACGGTGGCTGCGCGCCGAATGGGGAGGGGAGCGACACCGTCTCGGCCGATGTCCTTAACTTTGCTGCGCGCGTCGTCAAGGGCCATGGTGGCCAGCTATCCATTGACCGCGACAAGCAACATCGCACCAGTGTGATCATCTGGCTCCCCGGCAGGGTGGCCAAGTATGTCGGTCAACACGAGTAGCCCGGCTGCCGGGGAGCATCAGTCCCTCTGGTTCCGTTTCATCGTCGGCCGCACCGTCGTCACGGGCGCGCTGCTTCTCGTCCTGATTGCCGCAAAAAGCACGGTGCCGCAAGGCACCGCGCTTCCGCTTTACTTGCTGACACTGACCCAGTTCGGGGTGAACGGTGTCTATCTGTATCTCTGGCGCAAGCGCGACTTGTAGCTGCGCCAAGAGATCGTTACCAGGTGTTAGGCGAGATAGTGGCCAAGTCTGGCCCCTCTCTGGCAAAAGGAGGGTATGACATACTCCACCAGGAGGCGATAGCAAGCTTGGCGAAGGAAGCGCCTTCACCGTCTCCATTCCCCTGGCAAGCGTGCCGCGCAAGCCGCGCGAGGCAGAGCTCGCTACCGACGTCTCGGTCTCGGAAGGAAGCAAAGCACGCTGGAACTAGGCCGCGTCAGACCAGAGCGCATCTTCCGCGTGCCCTTCGCGCCGTAGCCATTCGATAGTACGATCGATGCCCTCGTCGATCCCAACCCTCGGCGTGTAGCCCAGTTCCCTCTTTGCTCGATCGATGGGGTAGATCTGGTCGGTGCCCATCACTTCCACGTTCATCGTGGTCATGGGTGGCCGATCGTTCCTGCCTGCCATGCGGTAGTAGCTTTCCCAGAACGTCGCCAGCAGGTACGCCAGCCATCGCGGTTGGCTCTTGGAAGGCCGGGCGAGCTGCAAGCCGTCAGCCAGCGCGTGGATGTACTGGCGCCACGTCACGTCGCTGCCATCGGTGATGTTATAGATGCGCCCCGCGGCATCATCGCTGTCTCCCGCGAGCACCATGGCATCCACCAGATTGCCAACATAGGCCAGGCCGGCTATGTGCTTCCCCCCATCGTAGAGGGTGAGCGAGTGGTCACGCAGCGCGTCCACGATACCGAGGACGGTGCGCGTGGCGCGAGGGCCGTAGACAGTGCCGCGT
>JBNGEB010000151.1:4350-5930 GCA_049975585.1 Anaerolineae bacterium | reverse complement strand
GTACAGGGTACGCCGTCGTCCGCCCCTGTCACGAAAGCCATGTGATTATAGGGCGGCGTCTCGAGGTTCTCTGCCCAGCCTGGGTCCTCCGCGACTGATCGTAATACCGGGACGGTCAGCGCCTTCTGGGCAAGCAGACGCTGCACGCTCGGGGTGATGATGCCCTTTGCATACTCGTAGGCCATCTCCTTCACATCGCTCCCGGAATACACGCTGATGCCCCAGGCGCCCATGCCCGTTCGATGCTTGCCATCCGGCATGAGAGGGACCACTTCCACGTCATAGTCGAACTTGTCGCCGATGGCATCACTGAGGTACGGACGCACACCCTGTATGTGGGTCCAGACCGCCGCCCTCCCCAACGCAAACGCGTCGCCACCAACATCGAGCCCCAGGGGCTGCGCGATGTTGTGCTCTAGCCATAGGTCGGCGTATGCTTGGAGACCCGCCAAGGACTCCTCACTGCTCCAGGTCGAACGGGAGGCATCCTCGGACAAGACGCTACCGCCGTATCCCACCACCCACGGAAGGACAGTGGCGATCCAGCTCCAGGTCCCGTTTGATAGACCCCAGTATTGCGGCGTGCCCTGCGCGTCTTTCTCCATCTCAGTCACGAGCTTCATCTGGGTGATGAAATCGTCCCAAGTCCAATCCGAGGTTGGCATCTCGGCACCTGCGTCTGCCAAGAGCGTCTTGTTGTAGTACATGGCCACGACATCAAGAGACGGTGGCAGCATGTGCACTTCTTCGTCAAAAGTGCACTCCGTGAGCATGATGGGATAGACATCTTCCAGATCCACGTCAGGATCGGCCTCTGTCCACGGCCGCAGGTCTACTGTCACGCCGTTCTTTGCGAAGGGGGTCACGAACAGATTGGCGGTGTGGAGCACATCCGGCAGCGTTCCCGCGGCAGCGCGGGTGTAGACCTGCTCGGCGAGATCGCCCACGATGTACTCAAACTCCACGGCTGCCTCGGGGAAGCGACCGGTGAACGAAGCCGCCAAGAGCTCGTGCGCCGGTTCAACAGGCGCGCCCTTCGCCACGAACACCCGCAGCTCTCCCGAGTAGCTGATCTCCTCGGCCTCCACCTCCTTCTCAACGATGACGGTCTCCTTGACGACCTTTTCGACCGTCTCGACCACGACCTCGGGCTGGCAGGCGGCCACTACGGCGGCTGCGGAACCCAAGCCTAGCAGTCGAAGCAGCTCACGACGTGAAACCTTTCTCATCTCTTGCTCTCCTTGATCCCTAAAAACGACCTACACACGTGATCGAAGCCAAGCTATTGTCTCTGAGCGCCTCCTCGGGTCGATACCCCACTGCTCCTTCTGTACGCACCTCGATCGGCATGCTATAATCGCACCGCAGGATGCTGTAACATGGCGTTGGGTTGCGAGAGCAAGCGCACCGACATTCCTCTCGCCTACAGGCAGCATAGGGGATGGTAGCCGCTCTCACAAGGCCATCTGAGGGACAATGGGCGGACAAAAATCGGACACGAAACCGAAAGCTGCCTTGCTGGAAGCCTTGCATGATGCCTTGGCGCATCTACACGATCCGTCATTCAGAACCCCCAGCCC
>JBNGEB010000151.1:0-4340 GCA_049975585.1 Anaerolineae bacterium | reverse complement strand
CCCAGCCC
The DNA here is from genome assembly GCA_049975585.1 of Anaerolineae bacterium. Taxonomy (GTDB): domain Bacteria; phylum Chloroflexota; class Anaerolineae; order UBA1429; family UBA1429; genus DAIRUQ01. Next base: position 4,332 of record JBNGEB010000151.1, on the reverse strand, counting down.
CCTTGCCGATCTGCTCGGCGTTGCCGAGTGGGACGCGGCGCGCTCCGAGCTCTTGCGCGTCATAGACAGCCTCAAGCCGCCCTCGGATGCCCCTGACTGCTGCCGGGCCGCCAGGCTCTATGGGATTCTGCACGGCCGCTACGTGCGGGCGCAGACGCAAGAGGTAGTCGCCGAGGAGCTTGGCCTCAGCGTGCGCCATCTTCGTCGCCAGCAGCACGAGGCGATCCGATGGTTGGCCGACCGGCTCCAGGCGCTACGCGAGCCCGTAGCCGACAGCGCACCCAGCGAGGGATCGCCCTGGATGGCCCAGGTACGCCAGGAGTTGGATGCTCTGCGCGAGGATGCCAGCGAGGCCACCTGCATGGTGGAAGAGGTCCTAGCCAAGGTGGTTTCGCTCGCGCAGCCACTCTTGGCGGCCAGAGGCGTCAGCCTGCGCCACCAGCCCGCTTCCGCCGACCTGATGGCCGGCATCCAGGCCACGATGCTGAAGCAAGTGCTCCTCGTCACGCTGGATCGGATGACGGCCGCCAAAGCGCCAAAGGGCTCGTCTCCCGCGGCCATGTTGCAGGCCGAAGGAGACAATGGCCACGTCCGCATCTCGCTAACCACCTCGCCGGCTCTGATCGCTGAACGGCCCAGGGACTATTTGGTGGACGAAATCCTGTCAAGCCAAGGGGGACACGCCGAGTGGCACGCCGATGAAACCCAGGCGACCATGACGCTGTACCTGCACGCGGTGAGGCTTTGCCCGGTGCTCGTGGTCGATGACAATGCCGATCTGGTGCACTTTTACGAGCGCTTTGTTGCCGGCACACCATATCGGATCATCCATCAAGCGGACGGTTCGGATATCGTAGCAGCAGCCCAGCAAAGCGCGGCTGAGATCGTCGTGCTCGATGTGATGCTCCCCGACGTAGACGGCTGGGAGCTTCTCACGCATCTGCATCAGCATCCTGCCACGCGCGACATACCCGTCTTGGTATGCACCGTGGTCCGAGCCAAGGAACTTGCGGCGGCCCTGGGGGCTGCCGGCTACCTAGCCAAACCCGTGCGCCGCGCCGAGTTTATCGAGACGCTGGAGCGTTTGCGGCCTCGCCCGTCGGCGCCCGCATCAAACTGAGCATCTCCACCACGTATCGCAGCACCGTTGCCAACGGAAGGCCATGTCCCGACGATACCATGACCAGCGGGCTGGCCAAAGGCTCCTCGCGCGCATCCTGAGCAGAAACGATCAGCACCGGCACATCGTTGATGCCGCGCTCACGCATCGCGTCCAGCACTTGCCACCCATCCATGCCCGGCATGATCACGTCTAGCAAGACGGCATCGTACGACCGTTCTTCCTGCAATCGCTCCAGGGCCTCGGGGCCACTGGCCACCGCCTCCACTTCCAGATCCGATCGCCATGTGTGCAGCATACGCTCAAAGAGGAGACGGCTGTCGGGGTCGTCATCCACGACAAGCACCCGCGCCACAGGCCGCCCAAGCTGCGCCATCACCTGGGCCAACCTCTGACGATCGATGGGCTTGATGAGATAGTCCACAGCACCGGCCGCAGCTGCATGCTCCTTGCTGGGCGGAAAGGCACAGCCAAGCACGGGCATATGAGGCATCCGGCGGCCGATGCGGTCCACCATCGGCCATAAGCTGTTCGGCGATGCCGTGTTGACGATGGCCCCCAACGCTTCCCCGCGACGCAGCTCGGCTACCGTCTCGCTGGGCGACCCGGCCGCCACGAACTCGATGTCCCGAGCGTAGCGCTTCACGATCTGTGCCAGATCGCCCGTCTCGTCATAGAGCACCAGGCGCGGGGTAAAGTCCGCCAGTGGCACGCTAGAGCGTACGCGTCGCTCCACCCAGGGCCATTGCTCCGAGATCCATCTTTCCGCCCCAACGCGCGGAGGTGCAGCGTCCCCCATCGGCAACGTAAAGTAGAACGTGGTCCCTTTGCCGAGCTCGCTATCGAGCCACATGCGCCCACCATGCTGCGCCACGAACTGCCGACTGATGCTCAGTCCGAGCCCAGTGCCAGCCTGCGCGCGGTTCGGCTGCGCCCCTACTTGATAGAACGGCTCAAAGATGCGCTCCGCGTCCTTGGGCGGGATTCCCGGGCCCGTATCGGCCACGGCAACGATGGCCATTCCAGCCTCTTTGTCGGCACTGATACGAATGTGCCCGTGCTCGGTAAAGCGTGCGGCGTTGCTTACGAGGTTCAGCACGACCTGGCGGATACGCGTCGGATCGCAGCGCAGCCACAGCGAGGCGCCCAGATCGAGTTTTAGGCCCAGGTGCTTCTTGTCCAGAAGTGGACGTACGACCTCGATGCTTTCGCGCAGCAGCCCCGCCAGGTCGACCTCCTCGCGATAGAGGGCCATGCGCCCCGCTTCCACTTGGCTGAGATCGAGGACGTCATTCACCAAGGTCGCCAGATGGTCGCAGTTGCGCTGCACGATGCGCAGGTCCTCCAGCAGGCCCGAAGGGATGGGCGCGTCGTATGCCAGCGGATTGTCCATCACGACATCGGTGAGTCCGATGATCATGTTGAGCGGCGTGCGGAACTCGTGGCTGACCTTGCTCACGAACGCGGCCTTGGCTCGCTCTGCCTCCTCCGCCACGCGTCTCATGGCCGCGAGGTTCTCATTGGCCAGCGCGAGCTGGCGATTCGCGTGCGCCAAATCATCGAGAGCCTGATACAGCTCGGCTTGACGGCTGCGCACCTCCTCTAGGAGCCGTTGCGCCCGCTCAAAATGATGCCACGACCAGATGCCCATCCCCTCAGCAGAGACGAACACCCAATACGCTACGCCTGTCATGGCCCAGATAGCGGTCACGGACGAGAGCAGCATCCCCTGAGACGCCGTGCCCGCCCATCCGTAGTGTCGAGCCGTCAGCAGAACCACCGTGCCCAGCGCCGCCATGCCCAGACCGGCCCACATGGAGACCATCACCACGGCGAGCGCAGCCGCCGCGCCCCAGAGACTCAGCACGCCCGACGCCTGCAGCAACCACGCCGCGACGATCAGCGAGACCGCCGTAGCCAACACGACGGCCCATCGCCCCACGCTATCCCGCCACTGTCCCAGCACAAACGCGCCCGTTGCCAACGCCATGCCGGTCAGCGTCACCACCTTGGGCTGCCAATCGGCCTGGGGGAGATCACTGAAGAAGCCAAACAGGTAGGCGACCAACACCAAGCCGGCCGCACCGATGGGCACGGCATGCTCCACCGCTTGGCCATAGCCCGCCTCTTTGGCGCGGGCTCGGACCCTTGCCTCACTTGCCATCAACTTTCTCACCCCCCAGCCCTTCAGCAGCCGCTCTTCGGGCTATCCACAGCCGTCAGCCGATCACGAGCCATACATCAGCAGCACCTTGCCCGTCTCGCCAGCCGCAAAGGCATTCCAGGCCTCTTGGGCCCGCGATGCCGCGAAACGGTGCGTCACCAAGTCCGTCACTCGCATACCGCGACGGTATAGCTCGAACATGGCAGGCACCTCGGCGTATTGGTAGAACCACGAGCCGAACATTGTGATATCCCGACGGATGAAATCGTCGCTGGGAGATAGCGGCAGCGGCCCCTGCTCGCCGTTGACCGCGATGGTCCCCCCAGCCCGAACGGCGGCAAAGCATTGCCGCAAGGTCTCGGGGCGGCCGGCACACTCGATGCAAACGTCGGCGCCAATGCCATCGGTCATGCGCAGGATGGCCTCCACCGGGTCATCCTTGCTGGCCGAGATCACCTCGGAGGCTCCCAAGCCCTGGGCATAGTCCAGCCTCTTGTCCAGCATGTCCACCGCGATCACGCGCCGACCCATGGTCGCCTGCATCAGCGTGTTGCCCAGGCCGATGGGCCCCTGGCCAAAGATGGCCACCGTCACGATCTCGGGATCGAGCAGCCTGCGCGACGTGTGGTACGGGACACCAAGCCCGTCGCCGGTCAGGAGCACCCCCGCATCCCAGGGGATGTCGTCAGGCAAAGGGACGCACGTGAACTCGTCGACCAGGATCAGGTCGGCGTGAAAGCCCCCAAAGCCGGCTGGCCGATGCTGACAGTAAGTCTGCTGGCCGGCCCGGCAATAGTCGCAGGTGCCGCAGCCCGTCACGCCGCTCACGCCCACCCGCTGCCCCCGGCGCAGCGACACGTTCGGCCCCACCGCAGCGATCGTGCCGGCCGCCTCGTGGCCTGGGTTGCCTTGCTCCTGCCCCGCGCCTAGATAGGTGTGCTTCTCGCTGCCGCACAGGGCAGACGCCGCCGTCCGCACCAGCACCTGCCCTGGCCCCGGCTGTGGATCGGGCAGTTCCACCCACTCCACACGCCCCCCGCCCTGATAC
>JBNGEB010000150.1:0-5957 GCA_049975585.1 Anaerolineae bacterium | reverse complement strand
CCGCATCCGCTACTGGATCCGCGTTCTCGGTGGCAAGCTGCTATGCCACCACAAAGCCAGAGCTAGCTATGGCTCCACGCTCCTCGTCAGCGGCGCTCTGCACTTCCAGGCTGACCTCATGCTCTCCGAGCGTAGCCGTCCACTGCGCTGTCTCGTCGGACCCCACCAGCTCGCCATCCACGTACCAGGCATAGGTCAAGGCTTCATCGGCTGCCTTTCCGCTAACCTGAGCGCGAAACACCACCGCCTTGCCAGGCACGGGTGAGTCCGGGTAGATGCCAATGCTGGCGGAGAGCTCTTCGAGGACCTCGGGGCCTGTATCGGCTGGGGACTCGGCATCTCTCTCCTCGCCAGTGAGGGTGATGGCTCCCGAGACCGCGGCGGCCTCGCACACGCCGATGGCCGGCCCGGGTGAAGGGGCGTCTTCCGGGAGAGTGCCGCGCGTGAAGACGAACACGGGTCCCATACCGGTGAGGTAGGGGCCCACATTCTCGTCCGATGCGTCCGCTGGTTCGGTCCGCTTTGTCAGGAGCTGGAGGTAGGGACTGGTGAACCTCTCCCCGTCGGGCGGGTAGATGATGCCGGTGAAGAACTGGCGATAGTCCTGGATTTCGGCGCGGTCGATGACGACCCGTTCGTTCTCGGGGATGGGGGTCCCATCGGCCGCCAATCCTTCGGTCCAAGGCCGCTGGAAGTGCGAGATCTCGCCCTTCAGGTTGATCGTGCCCTCTACGATAAAGCAAACGCGCCACTGGCCTCGGTCGCCATAGGGCTCTGCGTGCCCCTCAACGATGGTTCCTGAGAAGCTGGCTGTGCCCGAACACTCCCCAGCGTGGGATGCCCAGCAGCTCTCGTAGAGCGCTGAGACCCGATCGCCGAGGCTGGCGCTTCCGGACATGGTCCCGCGGACCTCTCCTGTATCCCAGACGATGCCCAGATCAAGGATCCACTCGTCTACTAGGATCCCCGCGTCCCAGGCAAACTTGACCGTGTTACCTAGGGTGTCGACGGCTTTCGTGGTGGTAATGAACGCTGGCCAGCGGACGCTGGCTTTACTGAGGGAGTTCCGCTCATCATAGACGGCCTCAATGGGGGTGGGGCCCAAGGCGAGCAGCGGGGGCGCGAGTGCCAGGGTCGCCAACAGGACTACCAGTAGGCCCCATGTGGCCGCATGGCGCATGCTGGAACGATGGGAGAGAAGGGGGCCGCGCGCCATGGCGTCTCCTTGGCTCGATATAGATGCGACCCTCGCATTCTACGGAAGGTCAAGGTTGCGTCAAACCGATAGGGCTCGCTGGAAGATTGTATACAGCCATCATGGCTTGGCAAGTATCTGCAGCAGGCTTGGAACGCTTATGTGCGAGCACTGGAGGAAGCTGTGCGCTGGGAGATGTGCGTAATGAGGGGGCCATCCTGTTGGAACAGGGCGCTCTGCGCGGACGTGCCGGCGCCTGGGCAGAGGCTTCTGCTTTTATGCTTTGCTTCACGGCGGCGGAGAGTCCTCAGACGACGCCAGTCCCGGAGGATAGGGCGCAACGCCAGGGGTAGGTCCCATAGCTTGCAGATGTTCGCGCACTGTCTGGTGGGTGATGGGGTGTCGCACGTTTGGGGCAATCTCTGCTAACGGTACCAGCACATAGGCGCGGTCGAGCAGGCCTGGGTGCGGAAGGGTGAGCTCTGGACTGTGGGTGGTCACGTTGTCGTAAAGCAGCAGGTCAATGTCGATGACGCGTGGTCCCCAGCGTCTTGTAGGGGTGCGTCCCAGGGCGCGTTCGATGGCCTTGGCCGCCTGCAACACACGCAACGGCGGGAGGGTAATCCTGGCGATGCAGGCACTGTTAAGAAAACGAGGTTGATCGGCCACGCCCCAGGGTTGGGTCTCGTACAGCCGAGCGGTTGTCAGAACCTCCAAGCCATATAGAGGGAGCTTTTGCAAAGCTGCTTGGATCGAGGCGGCTCGGTCCCCGAGGTTGCTCCCTAGGCTCAGATAGACGTGCGCCATGTCCGCTAGTTCCGTCGGACGATAGCATCGGACATGCGCGCTACGCGGGACATGGCCTGGACGTCGTGGACCCGCACGATATCGGCGCCCCGGGCGATGCCGATGGCCACTGTGGCAGCGGTGCCTTCCAGTCGCTCCTCCTGGGGGAGATCCAGCGTGTAGCCGATGAAGGACTTGCGGGAGGGTCCGAGAAGGATCGGGTACCCCAGATGGGCAAAGGCGCCGGTGTGCCATAGGAGTTCCAAGTTCTGCTCTACCGTCTTGCCAAAGCCGAGGCCGGGGTCGATGATGATTTGGCCATCACCGATGCCCGCCTGACGAGCCCCATCGATCTGGGCACACAGTTCGCGGAGGATATCCCCTATGAGGTCATCATAGTGAACGCCGATGTAGCGACCTCCCAGGCGCTCCTCCTGGGCCGCGTTGCGAGGTTTGCTGCGATTGTGCATGATGACGACAGGAACCCGGCGCTCTGCCACTAGGGCGGCCATCTCAGGATCCATCTGCAAGCCCCACACGTCGTTGACCATGTCGGCGCCAGCATCCAGAGCAGCGCGGGCGGCGTCCGCCTTGTAGGTGTCCACGGAGATGGGAGTGTCCGTCGATTCTCGCAGGCTGCGGATCACGGGGGCGAGGCGCGCGATCTCTGTCTCGCTATCGACGGGCGCGGCGCCCGGTCGCGTAGATTCGGCACCGACGTCGAGGATGTCTGCTCCCTCGGCTACAAAGCGCAAGCCACGAGCAAGCGGGGTCTCCTCCTGATGTTCCTGAAGCAACCCATCGCCGGAAAAGCTATCCGGCGTCACGTTGAGGATGCCCATGACATAAGTGCGGGTGCCCCAGGCGAACGTGCTGTTGCCGATCTTGGTGCGAGCTTGCCGGTAGCCCATGATCTCCCTCGCAGATGGAATCGCTACGAGATGTTTGGCTTGAGCACTATGACGCGGGGCTCATCGCCTAGTTGGGTCTTGGAGATGGAGAGGCTCTCGAGTTGCTGGGGGTTGCTGACGCCCATCTCTTTGAGAAAGCGCGTCAGTGAGCCCAGATTGGCCTGGATGCCAGGCACCTTGTAGTGCATGGGGATCACGACGCTGGGCTCCAGTTGGCTGATGACCTCGGCCGCTCCGCTGGGCGTGAGCGTATCCCGCCCGCCGACGGGCACCAAGAGGATGTCCACGCTATCGAGTTGCTCCACTTGCTCCTGTGTCAGCGGTTGACCCAGATCGCCAAGGTGACAGATCGCCATGTCTTCCATCTCGATCAGGTAGGCAGTGTTGGGGCCGAGATCCTTGTTGCGCGGCGTGTTATGGGTGGTAGCGACGCCAAAGATGAACGTGTCGCGGATCTCGTATTCGCCCGGACCTTTGATCACGTACGCGCCAGAACGCACCGCGCGGAGATAGTTGTGGTCGGCGTGTTGATGGCTCACGGTGACGATATGGGCTCGCAACCGGGGCAGGGTGGGACCCAGTTCTGGGCCATACGGGTCGGTAACCACGGCTACCCCTCGCGTGCGGATGCGAAAGCATGACTGGCCGTACCAGACGATCTCCATAGGTGGCGGCTAGCCCTCCTGTCCCTCAGTGACCCAGGACGCAACTTGGATGCTTGCCTGCGCGTGCTGCTCCTCAAGCCACGTGGCAAAGGCACGCTCTTGCACGACGGGCCAGAGCTCATCGGGTACGCGCCGCGCAGGGTCGATCTCTACCACCTGGATCACATGGAAACCGAATTCGCTGCGTACCACATCGCTGATCTCGCCGGGTTCCATGGCAAAGGCAACCTCATCGAAGGTAGGCGGCATCACGCCGTATGGCAAAAAGCCGAGATCTCCGCCGGTACTGCGCGTGGTTGCATCCTCGCTGATCTGGCGCGCCAGCGCGATAAAGTTGCCACCCGCACGCAGGGCCTGGACGGCTCGCCGGGCGGCGGACTCTTCCGAGGTAAGGATGTGCCGGACGTGGATCTGCTCGACCTCCCGCGGCACCTGTGAGGTAACGAGATCGCGCATGGCGGCCGTGAGCAGATCGTAGCGCACCTGGGTACGTAGCTCGTCCATGGTCAGCGCGTTCGAAGCGAGCCAATTGGCAAAGCGGTCGGGATCGTCGCCCCGCATGGCGTCGAGGGTTGCCTCGATCTCCTGATCCGAGATGTGGATGCCTCGGTCTTCTGCCGACTGCTCGATGAGCACCTGATCGATGAGCCACTGCAGAACTTGCTGGTCCAGGCGAGCTAGCGCCTGTTTGCCGGCTTCTGAGGCCGCATCCAATCCCGGTTGCTGGAGGAAATAGGACCGCGCTTGCGCCACTCGCCTCAGGTACGTCTCCCGCGAGATGGCCTGACCGTTGATCAGGACAGCGGTATCTTCTGGAAGCTCGGTGGTTGCTTGTGCGAGCGTCTGGGCAGTGGGCGCAGCCGTCGGCGGGGCAGTCGTCTCTGTAGGGGGCACAGGCGTTTGGCTGGGCCTCGCGGTGGTCTCGCTGGCGATGACTTTCGGCGTCGCGTTCGCCATCGGGGGTGCGGCTGTCGATGTACCTAGGGTCGGGAGTGGCGTGGGTGAGCCTTGTACGCCGCACGCCGTGAGCGTAGCGCAGATGGCCAGCAAGGCGATAGCGTACCGCATTCTGGCGAGCAACGTGTCCTCCTGTGGGAAGTGCTGTTGGGCGCAAGGACGCCGCGTAACACCCGGCGAGTATAGCGGCGCCACGGCGTCATGTCAACGAGTATGCCTGTTGACGCACGCGCGCCGTGCCCGTACAATGGCACCATTGTTTACCCCACCATAGCGGGATATAAGCCAACTGCATGTCTGAAAACCGTAGAAGGGCAGAAAACGGAACTCGGATGTCACCCCGTTGGTTGGACGCCGCTTGGTATGTGCTTGCCTCGCGTTGGGCCATCGTGATCGTGCTGGGCATCTGGATCCTGCTCCTCCTGGTCTGCGCCTGGGTGCCTCAGAAGAGTCCGGTGATTGGAGCTGAGGGCCAGCCTGTAACGCGATGGCTGGCAGCCGTCCGGGCAGAGCGGCCGGCAATTGGGCGTCTGCTGGATGAACTTGGTCTCGTGCGTGTGTGGGACGGCTGGGTAGTGCGTGTGCTGCAAGGCTTTACCGCGGGATGGTTGGCGCTGTTGGCCGCTGGCGAGATGCTTGGATGGCTGGCTCCGGCATCACGCCACGTGACGGTCCGGCCGATAGAAATGGCTTGGGATGAGGCGCGGCAGCGGGCTGTGGAGGTTGCGCATGCCAAAGGCTGGAAGCTGCTCCGTGCCGATGAGGATGTTGTGGTGATACATGCCTGCAAGCTTGATGCTTGGTGGCGACGCGGTCTCGTCCGAGCCTTGTGGGCGGCGCTCCTATTACTCGCGGTGGCATGGTGGATCGGGGAGGCGGCTGCCTATCAACGCTTGACGATCCCACTGGCCTTGGGCAATGAAACCCGGGTTGAGCGCTGGGGCATCGCGTCGATGCAGCTCAAACGTCTGCAGTTTCGCCCGAGGCCTGACGGGACGCCCAGCGATCTGGCCGGTGAGTTGGCTATCTTGCTCAGCGACGGCACCGTCCAGAGAGCGCGTGTCATCCCGTGCCAAGTGACGAGGGTCGGTGACGTCGTGATCCACGTGGTGGGCACGGGTCCCGTTCTGCGGCTGAGCGCGCGTTTCTCGGGGGGAGAGCCGGTCTCCCTCGCGTCCATGTCTGGGACGGGGGCAGGGGCGGACGTGTTGCGTGTGCGTCTCGGCGGCGTCAACCAGGAGCACTTGGTCGCTGTGGACGAGGGCCGTGGTACGCTGCGATTGGTGGAGGGCGCGACAGCATTGCCGGGCCCTTGGGCAGTGCTAGTCGAGCTGCTGGACGGCTACACCGGCACGTCGTTCGGACGGGAGGCCATGCAGCCGCCAGGCACTGCGGCCTTTGACGACTATGTGGTGACGTTCGCTCCCGAGTACTATCTTGAGG
>JBNGEB010000149.1:0-5996 GCA_049975585.1 Anaerolineae bacterium | reverse complement strand
CGATGGCGACCAGGAACACTGACCCGATGGCCAGCCACTTGCCCAGCTCGGCCATGCGCCGCTGGAGGGGCGTCTTTTCCTCGGTGACCTGCTGGAGCAGGTCGGCGATCTTGCCCAGCTCGGTGCGCATGCCCGTCTCGCACACGATGGCCGTGCCGCGGCCGTAGGTGATGGCGGTGCCCATAAAGACCATGTTGCGTCGGTCGCCCAAGTGGACATCCTCGCGCTCCAGGGGCTCGTCGATCTTGTCCACCGGCACGGATTCGCCCGTCAGGGCCGCCTCCTCCACGCGCAGGTTCACCGACTCTAGTACGCGGGCATCGGCGGGGACGCGGGCGCCCGCCTCGAGCAGGACAATGTCGCCTGGCACCAGGTTGGTGGCCTCCACCTCGCGGACGCTGCCCTCTCGGCGGACCCGCACCGTCGGCACGGAGAGCTGCTTGAGGGCCGCCATGGCCTTCTCGGCGCGGTACTCTTGCGTAAAGCCCAGGATGGCGTTGAGCACCACGATGATCATGATCATGATGGCGTCGGTGGTCTCGCCGATGGCAAAGGAGATCACGGCCGCGACGAGCAGGACGATCACCATGATCTCGGTGAACTGGCTAGCAAGCACAACCCAGGGGCTGCGAATGCCGCGCTCCTCCAGCTCATTGCGGCCGTACCGCTCAAGGCGATCCACGACGGTCCCGGCCGTCAAGCCGTCAGGCGAAGAATCCAGCTCCTGGTAGAGTTCCTGTTGGTCCAGTCGATGCCAAACGATCACGGCGAGTCCTCCTTTGCCATATACGTCTGGTGAGGCGAGATATGCACGGGTAGCCCGTTCGCCTCGCTAGATAGGCGGCCCTCGTCGTTGAACGGGCTTGCTGCACCACGAACGGAACAGTGGCCGAGTGGGGCACCGCGCACCAAAGAACGCCCCCGGCGTATGCCAGGGGCGTTGCGACGCGATGGATGGGACGCCTCTCGGCGCGAGCTGCCGGCCTAGAGAGGCGAACTGGCCCAACGGGCGTGCGGCCCTGGCGACCAGGCTCTCCGCTCCGTTGCGGAATCGGCCCACGGTTTGGCGCGATCTTGGCTATGGTAACACGGGGAAATGGCGGACGTCAAGCGAAAGCAAGAGATAGAGGCGGAGAACAGGGGGCGGACGCAGATTTGGTAGGGGCCGGCATGTCGTGCGTTTGGGGGAACGGGTGAACGCACCACCGCCACAGACGGCTCAACTCCTACCCCCTATCCCCGCCCTTCCCGCATCCGCACTCCCCCCAGAAGGAATTGCCCCCAGGGGGGCTCGACGACGACCACCCCCCAAACCCCCGATTTGCCACGTCCATCGCCGGGCGAGCGTGAATTCGCCTTGGATCACCCCCCCCACGCAGGGCGAATTTATATCGAGCCACGCTCCCCGCTGCAATGCAAGACGCCCCGGACCGTGTCCAGGGCGTCGCTCTGCCTTGCCTGTGGAAAACCTGTGGGTAACTAGCGCCTCATCAGTGGATAGCCTGGGGATGACGTGTGGAGAATCTCCACGCGGCGCCTATGCATCCAGCCTAGTCGAAACGATCATAAAGCACCCGCCTCCAGGGCCTCCGCTCATACCTCATGCGTCCCCACAATGGCCGCCATCACCGTATCGGCATACATGCCATGCCCGAAATCGTTGGGGTGGTTCACACCATTGCCCGTCAAATCCACGAACCGCTTGCGCCCCAGCATCCACCCCCAGAGCGTAGTCATGTCGGCCAGGGCCACGCCTGGCGCCACCAGCTCCTCCAACGCGTCGCGGTAGGCCAGGTAGAGGTCGGGACGCGCGGCGACCCACTCGGGGTTCCCCCACATGGTCGCCACCAAGACGACATCGCAATCGGGGCGCGCGTCCAGGACGGCGTCCATCTGACCTCGGACGTTGGCGACGAAATCCTCCGCCGAGCGCCCACCCGCGGCGTCGTTCATCCCCCACCCTAGGATGACCAGGTCGGGGTCCAACTTGGCGACGGCGTCGATCTGGCGCAAGCCCCAGGCGCTATCCATGCCCCCCACCGACAGGTTGGTATAGGCCACCTCGGCGCCATAGGCCTGGCGCAGCCGCTCCGCTACCAAGCTGCCATAGGGCGGTTGGTTGGGCGGCACGCCGAACATCTCGGTGGCGTTGGCCCCCGCCGAGATGCTGTCCCCAAACAGCACCATGGTGAGAGCGCCGTCCTCCAGCCGATCCAGCGTGCGCTGCAGCCCTGGATTGGACGGCACCGGCCCCTCCCAGCCGCCGTGCTGGTAGGTCACGCGCACCTGCTGCTCCGCGAAAAAGACATCCTCGCTGAAGAGCAGCCACCGGTCGCCGCCCAGCCGGTAGGGGATCGCCCCCCGCAAGGAAACCGGCGGATAGAGCGCCGTCTCGGCCAAATGCGGGATGACGCTACCCTCGGGCAGCGTCAGCGTGCGCCCGTCGGCCTCCAGCACCCAATCCTCGCCCTCGGCGTAGCGCGTCTCGCCGCTAGCATCGGTCACGGCCAGGATCTCTCGGCTAGGCAGCAGTAGCCGCGAGCTCGGCGGCCCATCGCCTCGCTGCACGAACAGGCAGCTCTCGTCATGCATCACGTCGCCTCGCCAGAACGGCTCCATCCCCAAGCCTCCTCTCCCTGCGCTTGCCCCGTCCGATACGCTCACGCGTCCCCGCCGCCTCGCTCCTCCAGCCAGGTCACCACCTCGGCCAGCGACGTCACCCAGGCGTCGGGAGAGACCCCCTCTAGGCGCGAGCCGTCGCCGTCGTGGGAGATGCTCACCGCTGTCATCCCGGCCCCTTGCGCCGCCTGGACGTCCTCGGGCGAGTCTCCCACAAAGACGGCCTCCGAGGCGGGCACGTCCAACGCCACCAAGGCCACGGCCATGATGGCCGGGTCGGGCTTTTTCAGACCCACGGCCCCCGAGATCACCACCACGTCCAGGAGCGGCCGCAGCCTGTGCTCCTCGATCAGCTTCTCGACGTGCGGTGGGTGGTCAAAGTTGGTGACGAGGCCCGTGGCATAGCCGCGCTCTCGCAGCGTGGCCAGCACCTGGCGGCAATCGGGCGCCAGCTCGACCTCGCGTTGCCACAAGGCCAAGCCGTCGGTCGCCATGGCGCGGGCATCGTCGGGGCCAAAACGGGTCGCCCCCACCTCTTCCGCCAACGCCATCATCCGCGCCTCGTGCACCGTGAGGCCCTCGACCTCAGGCGCGGGCTCTGCCGCCGAGAACACATCCTCGAGCAGGCCGGGCCAGGTGGTCCTGTCGATCCGCCCGCCCGCGCGGAGCATCCGCTCGTAGATCAGCCCTCCCCACGCGCGCCAGGCCTTTTCCATATCGCCGAACGCCAGCAAGGTCCCATACAGATCGAACAGCACCGCTCGGATCGATCTCGTCATCGTGGTTTGCCTTTCTCTCCAGCTAGGCCGGGTCGCTCTTCAATGCACGCTCTGACGCCATCTGCAGGCCCGCACGATGCAGCAGGAACGCCACCAGCTCCTCGTGAAAGGCCGAGGGCGGCAACGCGTGCACCAGATGCACCCACGGCACGCCGCGCGGACCGAGCCGCGTGACGCGGACCAGCGATGGGTCGCCCCGCGGCAGCTCGGCGACCTGGTCCAGCCGCCGAGGGGCCTCGGCCCAGCAGGCCCACGCGCCATCGTCCGGCAGCATGGTCAGCCTACGCCGACCGGCCCCGCGCGAGAGCCATCCCACGGCCAAGCCCGCATCGGCGCCTAGGCAAAAGGTGGGCCGATACCCGTACCAGATGCGGGGATAGCCGCCGCTTCGGGCGGGAGCCGGCGGCAGCGTCTCGCGGATGAGCACGCCGGTCAGGCGCTCCACGCCGCGATGACCGCCGGCCGCGTACCCAGCCGCCAGCAAAAGCGCGACGGCGTGGCCATTGCGCAGCTCGGCGTCGGGATTCTCCTCGCAGGCCGCCACCATACGCAACATCGCCGACCATAGGCGCCGGTCGGCGATCATCAGGTACTTGTGGGCCTGGCACGAAAGCTCGTCCAGCAACGGGGCCAATGGGTTCATGACACCTCTCATCACGACTTGCGAGGTCACGGGCGGAATTCTACCGCCGGGGGGCAGATCTTGGCAAGGGAACGAAAACGGGGCAGGCGCGCCTCTGGAGGCTATCGAGCTACTCTTCCGAACGGCCCTCCTGCTGCGCTTCCATGGGATTCGTCATGCGTTGGCGTAACTCTCGCCACCAGCGAGGTACCCGCTTTCCCCAGAAATCCTTGGCGCTCAGGATGGGGACGGCTACCGCATAGGCGGCCATACATCGGCCCATAGCGGGCACCAGGCGTAGGGCCGTGATGCCGAACAGCAGGTAGATGGGCGCTTGGAACAGCACGCCATACGGACGAGGCACGCCGCCACTGTGCCAAAAGATGACGCCCCAAGTGCCTAGATGCAGCAGGCCAAGCAGCGGCGAGCAGAATCCGCTCATGCAGAGATAGATCAAGGCGCAGGCGCCAACGGCGATATCGATCTCTAGGTCGTGCGAGCCCAGCCAGCCGCCCACCTGGCCGCTCTTGCGGGCCAGCGGGCCATCCAGCACATCCGAGATCCACGCCACCAGCAGGATGCCAGCCGCCAGCGAGAGCGCTTCCGCGCCCTGCATCACGGCCAGTGCTAGCATGACCATCGCGCACAGGATGCGTGCGATGGTGAGGGCATCGGCGGCGATTTTGGTCTTGGGCATAGGCGGTTCCTCCCTACGGATGCGCGCGAGGCGGTGCGATGGGCGTCCCAAGAATCATTGCTTCTAGCGAATCTATGGTGTCTGCCAAGGCTCAATTGCAGACTTTTCACTCCATGACTAGAATATCATTGTCCGTGGGGAACGCCAAGAGGTTCTTTGGCGAGACAACAGCTTTGGGGCATAGGCCCGAGGTACTACCCCAATGGGATAGGGACACCCGATGGTGGGATTGGCTCGTCTTCCGCTGGTCGCTAGGCTCTCTCGTGCCTGGCATCGATGGCGTCTGTTAGCCCCCGGTGCGCTCCAAGCCGCGCATTACCGTAGCCTAGTGGGCTCGGGAATGGACGCAGCCTTTTATGTGGCTCGGCGGGGCCATGGCCCGCTGGAGCTGGTGTGGTGGGACCCGCCGGGACCCCCTGCCTCAGGTTCGCGACGAGGCGCTGTTCGCCGAGAACCCCTATGCCTCGGCCTTTTCGATACGCAAGGCGGAGCGGTTGCCGGGCTATGAGCCGACGCACCGTTGGCAGGACTATCCGACGTGGGAGCAGCCCTAGGCCGCCGAGCATCCTGACCAAGCGCAAGTAGGTTCCCCGTTCGCTTGTGGTAGGATGGCCCTCGGTGAGGCCGTTGGACGGTGTCACTTCCAGCGTTGCAGTGGATCGTTGCCAGAAGCGAGGTACCATGTCAGATGCCTGGATCGCGTTGGGGTTGACCCTCTTTGCTGGCAGCGCCACGGCGATCGGCAGCGTGATCGCCTTTACGGCCAAGCGCACCCAATACCGGTTCCTCTCCGCGGCCACCGGGTTTTCCGCGGGCGTGATGCTGTACGTGTCCTTTGTCGAGATCTATGCCAAGGGCGCCTATGCCCTGGTCATGCGCTATGGCGAGTACTGGGGCCCCTGAGTCAACGCGCTTTCGTTCTTTGTGGGCATCTTGCTCATCGGCCTGATCGACAGCCTGGTCCCCGCGGCCGAGAACCCGCACGCTGTCCACGGCGAGGCCGAGAGCAGGCCGCTGCACAGCGACGGAACACCGACCCCTGCGTATGGCGCGGCGGTCGCGGCTGCCCAGTCCAACGCGGACGACCTCGATGGCGAGGCCGACTATCAGAACTCCGAGCTGATGCGCATGGGCCTGTTCACGGCGCTGGCCATCGGCATCCACAACTTTCCCGAGGGTTTGGCGACGTTCCTAGCCGCGCTGCAGGATCCCGAGTTGGGAGTCGCCATCGCCGTGGCCATCGCGCTGCACAACATCCCCGAGGGCGTGAGCGTGTCAG
>JBNGEB010000148.1:0-6002 GCA_049975585.1 Anaerolineae bacterium | reverse complement strand
AGAGCGGTGATGCTCGTACCCAGGGTCTCGGCGTCGCTCTGAGCGGGGGCGCTGCGCTCGCCGTACACGTCCTTGCCTTCACGTCCCCTCGCGTATTCGGCGCCAGCCAGGTAGGCGATCTGGCCATCTCCGGAAGCGTCCACCACCACGTGGCGCACGTGGATCTCGCACGTGCCATAGGTGCCGAGATCTTCCAGCATCACAGCAGCGATGCGGTCGCCCTCCATAATGGGCTCGCGGGCATAATGACGCTTGAGGACGATGACGCCGGCCTGACCGAGGGCCGTAGCCAGCTCGGCTTCCCATAGCCGCGAGATGTTGTAGTGCATATCGTAAGAGCGGGTCTTGGCCCCATGGGCGGCAGCGTGGGCCTCGAGCTCGTCGATGATGCCGGTCTCGCCGGCGTAGGGGTGAAAGCTGTGGGCGCCGGAGACGTGGACGCCTAGGTTAGGCCCTGAGTTGCCACCGAGCACGGCATCCATCTCGGCCAGGATGACAGAAGAGCCAAGGCGTGCGGCCTGGATGGCCGCGCAGACGCCGGCAACTCCGGCGCCGATGACGAGCACGTCGCAGGTGCGCTCGGCGTGAGTTCGCGCACGTCTCGTGAGGCCCGGGGCAGGTCGTTCGCTCATTAGAATCTCTCCCGGAACTGAGGCTGGGGCGATCGGCAGCCCCTTGGTAGGTGCGTCGAGTGTAGAGCCGCGCGCTGGGAGCGTCAAGGCCGGGCAGCTACAGAGCCGACGGGCTTGACCGCCCCTGAAACACGCGCTAAGCTTGATTCGTTCCTAGGTCTCGCTACGGATAGGGTGAGACCGTCGGCAGCGTGTGGCAAGGGAGGCGCGATGGGCAACCTACGTATTCTGCTGCTCTCGGGAGGTACCTATCACAATTTCGATGGCTTTGAGGCGTCCATCCGTCCGCTGCTCAAAGACCATGGGCACCAGCTCGACGCCACCTACGACCTAGACATGCTCCTCACGCTGGACCAGAGGCGCTATGATCTGGTGATCAACAACACCTGCCTCGGCAAGCATCGCCCGGACCACGACGATACGAGTCAAGAGCGCATGACCGACGCCCAGACCGAGGCGCTGGTGGCATTTGTGCGCTCCGGCGGGGGCTACCTGCCCTTCCACTCAGCCACCGTTAGCGGCGAGCCCGATCCCAAGCTTGCCCAGCTCAACGGAGCAGTCTTTGTGGAGCATCCCCCGTCGCACACTTTTGCCGTCTATCCAATGCGCCTGGAGCACCCCATCACCAAGGACATCGAGGCGTTCTGCGTGCGCGATGAGCTCTATATGCAGGCGTACAACGAGGACGTCGTCGTGCTCATGGTAGCCATCGATCGCGGCGTGGCCTATCCGATGGTCTGGACGCGTCAAGAGGAAAAAGGGCGCGTCGGCCACATCGCCCTGGGCCACACGTCGGACGTCTGGCAGAGCACGCCTTTCCAGAAGCTCTTTTTGCAGACGATAGACTGGCTAGCTCCCAGCCACGACGAGTCCCCCACGTCGCTTGGCGACGCCGTCATCTACTTGTAGCGCCAGGAGGTGCCCATGGCTCGCGTCGAGATCAGCAAGCCCGCACCCGACTTTTGCCTGGAAGACGCCCAAGGACGTGAGGTCTGCCTCGCTGACTATCGCGGCGACAAGCACGTGCTGCTCGTGTTCAACCGCGGTTTCTCTTGACCTTTCTGCCGCCGGCACATGGCGCAGTTGCGCCAGGACTATGCCCAGTACCAGGACCGCGACGCAGAGGTCATCGCCGTGGGCCCAGAGGAGCGCGAGGCCTTTGTCGACTACTGGGAGGAACACGAGATGCCCTTCGTGGGGCTGCCCGATCCCGATCACACCGTCCTCAAGCTGTACGGCCAAGAGATCAAGCTCTTCAAGATGGGACGCATGCCCGCGCAGGTGATCGTGGACAAGGAGGGCATGGCACGGTACGTGCACTATGGCCACAGCATGAGCGACATCCCGTCCAATGAGGAGCTGCTGGGCATCCTAGGCGAGCTCAACGCCGAGTAGGGGCCCGGCAGCCCTACGTCACCTCCGCCCTCTCGAGGAGTCGGCCCATGACACCTGCCAACCTGATGCACCCAGAGCGCTACCACGGCCTGCCGCAACCGCACGGATTCGAAGGCTGGTACTTCAAGCTCGTCGATGCCGATCGCTCCCGTCCCGTCGCCATCATCCCTGGGATCTTTGCCAAGGGCGATGAGACTCGCGACGAGCGGCGTCTGGAACGGGGTCGGCACGGGCGCGGGGTTGGTCCTCCCGGAGATTAACATGGCATACATCCGACACCACCCCTCTCCAAACATCTCCCCCTTCGGGACCATGGGCGAATGGGTCCAGACGGCCACCCTCTCCTGCGTCTATCGTAGGGAAGCGGGTGGGGGCCACCTCGACACGTATGGCGGCACTAGCTAACGCCGTCTGCGGCGCGGTCTCTGCTCCCTAGGCGTACACCTCGCCGAGCTTGAGCACCTCAAACACCCGGATCCGCACCAGATGCCACACGATGGCGCCGGTCGTCAGCAGCGACATAATCGCCAGCGCCCCCACCGCCCATGCGATCTCCCTCCATGCCACCAGCACTTCAAAGGGAGGCACCAGATCGCGAGCATAGTAGCCTACTTGCAAGTACCTCAGAAACGCACGGCTCGACACGACCCCCGCCACCACGCCTACCCCGATGCCGACGGTGGTCACGATGACCAGCTCGGACGCCAAGGCCACCGCGAGCTGCCCCAAGCTGAGCCCCAATGCCCGCGCCATCCCGAGCTGCACCTGGCGCCGCCGCAGATCCAGCAATGCATAGAGTACCTGCGCCAACATGCTGAGCAGCACCGTCGCCAAAAACGCCACCGATAGGAAGCCATATAGACCCGTCCGCTCGGGCGCGCTCTGCGCCTCGGCGATCATCTCGTGTGACGATGTCCAACCAAGCACGTTGTAACCCTCGGCCGTGACGCGCTCAACGATCTCCTCGGCGGGCACACGCGGGTCCGTCTCTAGCCACACGCGGAAGGGCAGCTCCTGACCCGCCTGCTGCGCGAGATAGTCCAGGTTGCACACAAACCCCTGCTCCTCAGGCGGATAGATCGTCGGCAGCAGCTCCGCCACTCCCACGATAGCCACAGGCAACACCACCGCCTCGGTTTCGTCGAGACGGACGCTCAAGCGCACCCGATCCCCCAGCCGAAACCCACTCTGCTCGAGAATGCCTCGCGTGACGATGACGCCGTCCTGGTTCATGGCCAGCGCGTTCATGAGCGCGCCTAGCGATGTCAGCGCCATGTCGTCGCGGAACATGGCTGCCTCGGCAAAGGTGGCCCGATCCACGCCAAGCAACGTGCCGTTGACCTGGGGCCGGCTCTCGAGTAGCAGCGCGGGCCACCTGCCCACCCGCGTGGCAGCCAGCACCCCCTCGGCCTCCAGGTGGCCTTCCACGGGATAGGCAGACCAGCTCGCCGCTCCACCGCTACCGGCAGCGGTCAGCCCCTCCCACGCGATGCCGCCTCCCTCTCCCCCAGCCTGCGACTCGCGCAGAACCATGTCGGCCCCCACCTGATAGGCAATCTGATCGGCCTGGTTGCGGTCCATGGTCCGCGCTGCCGACGCCGTATAGGCACCCAGCGCCGTGGTGAGAGCCAGCGTCAGAAGCAACCCTGCATACGCCCTGGAGCTGCCGCTGAGGTTGCTGAGAGACAGCATCAGGCTGACGCTGCGGGTCCGCTTCACAAGCCAGAAAGGGCCTCGCACCAAGAGGGGGAACAGGCGGACGGCCAGCAACCCCGCCGCCGCCATGACCAAAGCCGGCACCAGAAACGTCACGGGATCGCTCAACGTGGTGGTGGCCTCTCGGTCGAGCTCTACCAGGTAGCCACGCGAGCGCAGCACATACAGCCCATAGGCCGCCACGCCAAACAGGATCAGATCGAGGTGGAGTCGTTGCCAAAGTGGCCTCTGAGAGGGCGCACGCTGCTGCCGCACCACAACAACCGTCTGGCGGGCAGCCGTCAAGGCGGGGATCAGCGTCGCCAGGCTGGCTGCCGCGACGCCCACCACCGCGTATCGCAGCGCCTGCGGCGTCAACATCGCCTGCAAAGGCTCTCGCGTGCCGAATGCGAGGAATCCCAGCGTCGCCCCGATCGCATTGGCGAGCGCCCGCCCGACCACCGGCCCTACCGCCAGCGACACCGCCGCGAGCACGCTCGCCTGCAGCACATAGGTCAGCGCCACCTGCGCCACACTGGCCCCCCGGCTCTTGAGCATGGCGATCTCAAGTCGCTGGCGCTGGACTGCTCCGCTGGCCACGAGCACCACGAAATAGATCACCAGCCCCAAAGACGGCAGCAAGAAACCAAACAGCCGCACCGTCTGCGCGGCGGCATCTCGCTGGAAACGCTCCAGCGCCACAACGGGCGACTCGCCAAGCACTAACCCTGGCAAGATGCTCGCGACGCGCGCCTCGACCTCAGTGATCCGTCGGAGATAGGTCGGCACTTGCGACGCGTGGACGCGGCTACCGTCAAACACCGCGTACCAGCCCAGGCTATGGAACGGCGCCACCAACTGCTCACGCTCGGCGAGCCCCATATAGGCCGATGGGTCCATCAGAAGCACTCGCTCAAACCGGTGCGCGGATATGTACCACGCGGCCGCATCCTCATCCTGAGGCGCCCACGTCCCCACGACGCGGACCACCAGCTCGCGCTCACCCCCGACGTCGTCGCGCTCCAGGGCCGGGCTGTCGGGACGGAAGAGCAGCAGATCCTCGCCAACGCGTAGGTTGATCTCGTTAGCATAGGTCTGGCTCAGGAGCACCTCAGGCATGCTGGACGCAAGGGCGGGGCGGCGCCCCTCGGTGAGCAGAACCTGGTTCTCCATGCCCTGCAAGAACCCGAGCTTGACCACGCCCAGGAGCTGGTCGCGCGTGGAGGCCTCGCCCTCTAGACGGTAGGCCTGCAGCGTGTCGCTCTGGGCATAGTGGATGAGCGCCTCGCGGGGAAGCCCCAGGTCGCTCGCGGCTCCGACGCCCTCGCCGTCGCCCAAATAGGTTCGGGCGGCCTCATAGGTGGCCAAGTCGGGTCCCGCGGTAGAGCCGCCCCCATACACGAACTGAAAGCCATAGGCGGGGCCACCCCAAGAAGTGCGGGCCAGCTCGCGGGCGAGCAAGTGCTGATTGACGGCATCCGAGTAGATAGGGATGGCGCAGAGCAAAGCCACCAGCATGACCCAGCCTAGCAGCAGAGCCACGGTGAGCCCGCCCTCAGCCAAAAGACGCCGGAACGACGTCTTGCTTAGGCCCACCACCATCCGCCAAACGCCCGATATCCGGGATCCCCTCACGCACCAACCTCACGTCCGCTACACCGACCAATCGCTTATGCTCCATTATAGCGCATCGGCCGAACAGTGGCGTCCTCTCTCGGACAGATCGAGGCCGAACTGCGGACCCAGGGGCGTAGGCACCATAAGAGGGGATATTCGCGAGCATTCGCATCAGCAAGGCAGAGGGCAGGACCAGCACGCTTCGCGTTGCTGCAGGAACCCGGCGCACAAGAGACCGTCTCTAGAACGTGATGGCGACCGTGGCGCGCGATGCCCATACCCACGGGCAACGCCCCCTCGCCGACGAGGTGCGCGGAAAGCGTGGCCCCTCCCCCGCGATTCGCACGCAGGGGAGGGGCTTGGTCAGGCGGTTGTGTGAAAAGGTCGTGGGAAAGCGTGGCTTTGTCGCTGGCCCACCTGGGCGCCTACACGATCTCCACAATGGTATGGATCTGTACCTCCGGCACCTGCACCGTCAGCACGCCGTCCTCCATCGACCAGGCCGGCTCGACGCCGTCGGGCTGCAGCCGCACCGCCTGCGGCTCCTCGTCCACGCGCAGGCGCATTGTGATATCCCGCACGGGCAGCACCGTCTCCACACAGACATTATTGTCATCCACGGGACGGTTGCCGTGATGGTTCACCAGGTGCACAATCGTACGC
>JBNGEB010000147.1:0-6006 GCA_049975585.1 Anaerolineae bacterium | reverse complement strand
GGTGGTGACGGCGTCGGTGGCTGTGGCTTTCCAGCGTGCCGCCGAGCGCCACTTTCAGGGCTATCTTAATCAAGCCATGATGATGCGCGCGCGCGTGCTTTTGCCCGAGCTTGTAAGCTACTATACCCGGCATGGCGAGTGGAAGGCGACCAACGAGCTGGAGGCCATTGTCAGGGCGGGGGCGGGGATGCCACGCGGAGGAGGGCCACCAGCCGACTCGGGCTTTGGTCGCCTGGTGCTCACCGATCGCGGTGGCACCGTGGTGGCCGGCGAGGACGAGCTGCTGGGCAAGACCATCCCGCAGCGTATCCTCGATCGCAGCACCAGCATCGTGGTCAACCGCCAGGTGGTCGGTTACTTGGTCATGTCCACTGGCACCCGCGAGACCGATCTCGTGCTGTCGCTGAGCCGTTCGCTTATGTGGGGCGGCGTGCTGGCCGCGGGTGTCGCCATCATCCTGGGGTCCGTGGTGACGCACCAGATGCTGCGGCCGCTGACGGACCTCAGCCAGGCCGCCGACAGCATCGCGGCGGGCAACCTGGAGGTCCGCGTGGAGGTGGCGTCCGACGACGAGGTGGGCGATCTGGCCAGGAGGTTCAACGAGATGGCGGGGGCGTTGCAGCGGGACAAGGTGTTGCGGCGGACGATGGTGGCCGATATCGCCCACGAGCTGCGCACGCCGTTGGCGGTGATGCGCGGGCAGATCGAGGCGCTCCAGGATGGCGTGTTCGACATGACGTCCGAGAACCTGCAGCCAGTCTATGAGCAGACGCTGCTCCTCAGTCGACTGGTGGATGATCTCCACGAGCTCTCGCTGGCCGAGGCGGGGCACCTGCCGCTAGAGATGGGCTCCATCGACATGGGCGATCTGGTCCGGCGGAGCTTGGCGGGGTTCGCGGGGCAGGCATCGGAGCGCGAGGCGACGTTGGTGGCCGAGGTGGAGGATGGCCTTCCTGCCGTGCGGGGCGATGCCCAGCGGCTGGAGCAGGTGCTGAGCAATCTGGTGAGCAACGCCCTGCGCTACACGCCCAAGGGGGGCTCGGTGACGGTGCAGGCGCGCGCCCAGGACGGCGGCGTCCGCGTCGAGGTGGAGGACACCGGCGACGGCGTGCCCGAGGATCACCTGGATCTGGTGTTCGAGCGATTCTATCGGGTGGATGCGGCGCGCGATCGATCGGCGCCACATTCGGGGCTGGGATTGGCCATCAGCAAGCAACTGGTAGAAGCGCACAAAGGCCGCATCGGCGTGGAGAACGCGCCAGATGCCGGGGCGCGCTTCTGGTTCTGGCTGCCGGCGTGCAAGGGAGCCGGTGAGGTGGACGATGCCGCATGAGATGATAGCCGCCAGGCCAGCGCCGATGGCATCGGCTTTGCGTTCGCGCTGTGGGGCAGCTCGCAGCTCCTCATGGCCCTGGTGCAGTTGGCCGTCGTGCTGCGCTATCGCTCGCTCATGCTGGCTACGTATCTCCTGCTGATCCTGGAGATCCTGCTGCGGATGCTGGTGGGATGGCTCAAGCCGGTCGGCTTGGCTCATGCGCCGCCGGGCGCCGTGGGCAACTGGGTGCTCTTGCCGCTGGCGATGCTGATGCTGGCGTGGTCGCTGTGGAGCGAGTACCGGAGCCAGCCGACGTCTCCGTAGCGGGCAGAACGTTCAGGATGCGGCAAGGGCCAGGCACGTTTGTGCGCCTGGCCCTTTTTGCACGCGACCCGTTCACCTAGCTCTGTGGGAAGATGGGAGCCAGGCCCTTGGCGTTCTCTGCCACCAGGCGCTGCTCCTCTTCCGAGAGCGGCGTAAGGTCCTCGGCGATCTCGATGGCCCACTCGAGGAACTGCCGATGCCCCGGCGTCACCGCTGCGGTCACGGGCAGCGACAGGGTAAAGCGCAGCGCCAGCCGCGCCTCTTCCAGCGTCTCGACGGGGCGGTACCAGCACTTGGGCCATTCTTTGCGCGCCTCGTCGCTTTCCCACTTGCACTTGGCCAAGGCCTTCAATGCCAGTCTTCCCGCTCCCTTGGCCTGGGCGGTCTCGATGACCTTGGGGCCAAAGCCGGCCTCGTGCCAGGGAACCCAGCTCAGGGGAAAGAGCACGCTATCAAAGGGAAAGCGGTTCAACAATGCGATAGCGGCCTCTTCCGAGTGGGCGGAAAAGCCGAGGAACCGAACCAAGCCCTCTTCGCGCGCCTCGAGAAAGGTGTCCATGGCGCCATCGGGCCCAAAGATGGTCTCTACCTCTTCCATGGATGTCACGCCGTGGAGCTGGTACAGATCGAAATAGTCGGTGCGCAGGCGCTCCAGCGAGCCCTCGAGCTCCTCCCGGGCGCCCTGAGCGTCGCGCTTGGCTGTCTTGCACGCCAAAAAGATGTTCTGACGGTAGGGCTCCAGCGCGGGGCCTAGGCGCTCCTCGGCGTTGCCATAGCTTGGCGCCACGTCGAAATAGTTGATACCGGCGTCCACGGCGAGGGACACCAGCTCCTGGGACTCGGCGGGGGTCTCGTTCATGACCAGGATGCCGCCAAAGCCGATCACGGACAGTTCGCAACCGGTACGTCCTAACACGCGTCGGTCCATCATGTCCCCCTCTGTTATCATACCCGTCCGCGCCATCATTATGCCCGGGAACGTGCCCGATTGCAAGTTAACGCGGGCTTGACAGTTGGACCGGACCAGGCCATGCGAGGGCGCTTGTCGGCGAGGCGGTCCAGGATGGGGTGCATGATGCGCTCGATTCTGGGAAAAAGGCGGCCCTCCCGCCGATGGGCGACGGGAGGGCTCGCGCACGGGGTTGGCTAGGGCTTCCAGACTTCCCACACCTTGCCGGCCAGGTCCGGGCCGGGGACAAGGGTCGGTGCGCCTGGCGTCCAGCCAGAGGGCGTGACTTCGCCGGTTTCCATGACGTGCTGGAAGGCTTTGATCTGCCTGATCAGCTCTTGGGGGTTGCGGCCCACCTCAGGGGTGAGGACCTCCATGGCGCGGATCTTGAACTCGGGATCGATGATAAAGCGACCGCGGATATCCACGCCGGCGGCCTCATCATAGACGCCGTACACGGTGCCGATCCTGCCGCCTGCATCAGAGAGCATGGGGAACGGCACGCCGCCGTCCACCATCTTGCTCAGCTCATGCTCTTGCCACATCTTGTGGACAAAGCGACTGTCGGTGCTGAGCGAGAGCACCTCGACACCCAACGCTTGAAACTCGGGATAAAGGGCGGCGACCGCCGCCAACTCGGTCGGTCAAACGAAGGTAAAGTCGCCGGGATAGAAGCAGAGGACGATCCATTCGCCCTTGTAATCCGAGAGCTTGACCGGCTTGAAGCCTTCGCCCATGATATAGGCGCTGGCCTCAAAATCGATCGCCTCACCTCCCACGCGCACTTGCATCTTGGGTACCTCCTGTGCTGGGCTCGCCGCTGGCGCGGCGGCTGATTCGTCGGCCGCCGCGATGGGGCCGCGAACCGGTTTCACGCAACTATCCTTCTCGACCATACAGTCCTCCTTCCAACGCCTCCGACGTGTCACGCAGTTGAAGGGCGGCCGCGCTACGAGTTGCTCATCGCAACCCGGACCTGTGCGCGGGCCGGACCCTCGCATAGCGTGGATAGCTTAATCGATCTGAAAATGATTGTCAAGGGCTAGCGGGCGTAAAGACGGCCTAATCGTGGCGAAATCCCGTGCTTTTAACCGTGGTTCGTGCTCGCGCCAGGGTGCGAAATGGCCCGAGCTATATGAGGTCTTGCCGGGATCAGGCGATGGCCGACCATCGCCTAGCGCGGTTTGGTCTTGGCGCTGGAGGATTGGGCTATGCTCCAGGATGGCGCTTGGCAAAGGCCTCCAGGTCGCGCCAGAGGCGGTCGTCCTTGCCCGAGAGAGGATCGAGGATGAGGTCCGAGTGGCCCACGTCGCGATAGATGCGCAGCTCGCAGGGCGCGCCGACCTGGCGCAGGGCCTCGGCAAAGGCGCGGGCGTGATCGGGCGGGAGATAAGGATCATGGGCGCCGTGGATGAGCAGCGTCCGCGGGGCGCCGGGTCGCACGTGAGTCAGCGGCGAGGCGGCCGGCAGATTCTCCATGCCGTCAAATACGCGGTTGAGGAGCTCGATGCCGCGGTGGTTGCTCGCCGGTTGCGGGGGAACGACCAAGTCATACACGCCGCTGAGCCCCACATAGCCGGCCAGCTCGGAGGGGTCGTGGCCGTGGGACGCGAGCCAGCCCTTATCCAGGCTGATGAGGGCCGTCAGGTGCGCACCGGCGCTGTGCCCCGCCAGATAGACGCGGCGTGGGTCGGCGCCGAGCTCGGGGAGGCGATCCAACGTCCAGGCGACGGCCGCGGCGACTTCGTCGGCCATCTGGCGATAGGTGGCCCGCGGGTACGCCGTATAGTCGGGCAGGACGACGGCCCAGCCCCGCGGCACCAGGTGCGCCGCTACGGCGGTGTAGAGCTCTTTGCGGTAGTGAATCCATCCCCCGCCGTGACAAAAGATGAGCAGCGGGCAGGAGGCGCCTTGCCCTGGCCAGAAAGCATCCAGGGCGGGGCCGCCGGGGGTAGGGCGGACATCGCGCGCAGCGTGAGGGTGCTCGCGCGCAAAACGCGCACCGTCGCGCACAGCCCGGGGCGCCCGCGCGTGAAAAGCGACCTCGGCGCCGGCCGCCACCAGGTCCCACGCGGCCAAGGCCAACTCCTGTGCGGGATGCGGCAGGTCGTTGGGATGGCGGGGCGGGGTCGGAGATCGCTCGTCGTTGGGCATCAGGAGCTCTCGCTGGCCGAGGTCTGCGTAAAGCGCATCAGATCCTCTATCAGGTGTTGGTCGCCATTCCACAGTGTGCGAAAGAAATAGTCCGTGTGGCCCGCGCCAGGATAGAGGGCTAGCTCGCAAGGGCTGCCGGCATCCTGGAGGGCCTCGCAGAAGGAACGGCTCATCTTGTGGGGCACGGTCGTGTCCTCGGTGCCGTGGATCAGCAGCGTCGGCGGCAAGCCCGCGCGCACGTGGGCCATGGGCGAGGCCTGCTCATAGTTGCGCCAGCCGCCGGCCACGCCGTCAAAGAGCTCGTCGGTGCCCCACAGGCTGCGGGCGTAGGCGGCCTCCAGCTCGAGGTTGTACACGCCGCTCATGCCGATGAACCCCGCTAGCTCGTCGGCTTGGTGGCCATAGGCGGCCAGCCAGCGCGTTTCAGTGAACACGAGCGCCGCCAGGTGTCCACCCGCCGAATGCCCCGCCAGATAGACCCGCTCCGGGTCCCCGCCATAGTCGGCGGCGTGCTCCAGCGTCCAGGCCACCGCCGCGGCCACCTCGTCGGCCATCTGGTCGTAGGTGGCGTCGGGGTACAGGGTATAGTCGGGGATCACCACGGCATAGCCCTCTGGCACCAGCGCCGCCGCCACGGGGGTCATCTCCTCCTTGCCGTAGGTGGCCCAGCTCCCGCCGTGGACAAAGATCAGGACGGGCGCCTCGGTGGTTGCCTGGGGCGCATAGACATCGAGGGCGGTGGCGACATCGGGGTGGGGCAAGACATCGCTGGCCACGGGCGGGTGCTGGCGCACGTAGCGACGGCCGATGATCTGCGAGCGCAAGAGCTGCGCATCGTAGGCGATGTCGTCGCGCTTGAAGATGATGCCCGCCGTGACCAGGACGAGGGCCGAGGCCAGCAGCGCCATGCCCCAGCAACGCCTGGCGGCGCATCGAGCCTCCGCGCGGGCCACCCGAGCGCTAGCCACGGCTCGCCTCTTGTCCCAGGGCGATCTGGAGCTTGCGCACGGTAAAGCGGTCCCGGATATAGTGGGCGGCGCGTAGCCCGGCCTGGACCTCGTCGGGCGCGAGGCCCAGCTCCTTGGGCGTGGCGGGCGCCCCGGCGCGACGGAGGCGGTCGGCCAGCCAGGCGGGCTCGGGGACTTGGGCCATGATCTCCAGCACGCGACCCCAATCCGTCGCCAGGCGCTCGCGCAGCCTCTGCCAGCGATCGGCATCCAGGAAGGAGGCGTGGCTGGCATAAACGAGGTCGGCCATGTCGCCG
>JBNGEB010000146.1:0-6066 GCA_049975585.1 Anaerolineae bacterium | reverse complement strand
GGTATGATCTGGGAACCGAGCCCGTGACGCGGTGGCGCATGTTGAACGTATAGGAGGGACGATGGACGAGCAAGATGAGAGACTTCAGATCCTGAAGATGATCGAGACGGGAGCCATCAGTGCCGACGAAGGGGTCAAACTACTCAAAGCGCTTGACGATGCCGCCGAGGCAGAGGCTTCCGGGCCCAGCGGACGTCGCCCCAAGTGGTTTCGCGTTCACGTGACGGACCTGACCACAGGCAAGCGCAAGGTCAACGTCAACATCCCCATAGGACTCGTGAACGTTGGCATGCGGCTAGGGGCGCGTTTCGCCCCCCAGATGGATGATATGGACCTCAGCGAGATCATGAAATCCATCAATGAAGGCACTATGGGCAAGATCATCGACGTAGAGGACGCCGAGGATGGCGAACGCGTAGAGATATTCGTAGAGTAAGCGGGTCGCTAGCCAGCGGCTCGTACTCGCTCTAGGCAAGCGCGCCTATGCGCGCACAAGACGATGGGATGCTGCATCATGCGGAAACTGCTCTTGCGCTGGCTCATCAACGCCACGGCTATCTATGTCGCCGCCGAAATTGTGCCAGGGATCCACGGCGTCTCCCCGTGAGACTATTTCGGGGTAGCACTGGTGCTTGGCCTGCTCAATGCGCTCATCGCCCCGATTCTCAAACTCCTGACCTGCCCGCTGATCCTCCTCACGCTAGGGGCCTTTACCCTGGTCATCAACGCAACCATGCTGCTCCTAGCTCAGTGGGTGAGCCCCCTTGTAGGCGCTAGCCTGACGGTGGATAGCTTTGGGGCTGCCGTCCTGGCGTCGCTCATCATCAGCGTTGTCAGCTTTGCCCTCTCGGTGCTCACAGGTGCTAACAGGGAAAGGAAAAAGGACCGCAGCCGCTAACCCGCTTGGGCTAGCCCAGCCGCGGCCCTTGTACCCTGAGAGCCTAGCGAGACTCGATGCGCCTCCGCCAGGGATCCAACAGGGGCGAACGATACAGGCTCCTCACCGCAAAGACCAGGATCACGGCTCCCACTGTCACGAACAGCGCACCTCGCACCGGCCTTGGAATGAACTGCAGCGTCGCCCAGTACACCCAGCTCGGAAAAGGTTGCTCTCTGTAGAGGTGTGTCAGCAGATACGCGATGCCTAACCCCAAGCCGATCACGCCTGCCACAAAGAAACTCATCCACCGACCCACATCGCGAAGCTGAACACGAGAGCGCCTGAGCTGTGCGCGAATGGCCTCGGCCCGCTGCGAAAGCAGATGGACTTCTGGCAGGCCCTCCTGATGCGCATGGAGCGTCTCCGAAGATGGCACAGCAGGCGCCTGTTCGCGGCTATGCCCCAATGCCTCGCTGATAGCGTTCTCCACATCCACATAGTAGAGCGCCTTGGACAGATCCATCGCCACCGGAAAATCTTTGAACTTGGGAAAGGCGCCCAAAGCTTGCTCGATGGTCCTCCCACAGAGAGACAGCACCGGGCGCACCCCCGCCGCTCGGGCCGTAGCCACGCCCAGCTCGCCATCTGCCAGGAGATAGCACGCCTCCACCCCAAGGTCGAACTGTAGGGCTGCGACCCAGATCATCCCGGGAAAGTCACCCCAGCAGCGGCAGGCATCCCCCTCCTCATGAGGACACGTGATCAGCGCATCGATCCTCCCGCCACCAGCCGTGACCTGCTCGACAAGCTCTCGCAGCACGCCTCGATGCTCCCCAGCAGCAGGCATCTCGTCGCCAAGCAGCAGCACCAGCGGATCGCCACTCGATAGCGAACGCATGGCCTCCAATGTTGCGGGCGCCAAGGACCATTCCTCGGGCAAGGCCTGGGGATCAAGGGCGCTGTCCCGTAGCAGCACGTTCGCTTCGACAAACACGGCAGTTTGCACCTGCTACCTCCGCATCCCTCGGATGCAGCTTGACCACGTTCTACTAGCGTTCGCCAGAAGAGCCTCCAGAATCGGCAGCGGTCGCCGTCTGTTTGGCTTGCCCCGCGCCCACGTCCTCGCCCTCTGTGAGCATCTCGCAAACACCGCGAAGGAGACCGCCCTCGGCAATCTCCAATGAGCCCACTTGCACATCGCCCCACACCCGGCCCGAGGCTAGAATCTCCAAACGACCATCGGCCCGGATATCGCCATGGACGACGCCGCTTACCACAACCGATCGCCCCGCGAGCTTGGCGCGCACCTCTGCGCTCTTGCCCACGACGATGTTGCCATCGGTCGTGAGGTCACCCTCGAACTCGCCCTCGATACATACACTCCCCTGCGCCTTTACGTTGCCCTTGACCAAGGTGCCCGCAGCGAACACGTTCTCTGCCCTGGCCTCTACCTTTGAGCTCCGCCTCTTGCGAAACCATCCCATCTCTCTCTGATCTCCCCTGCACCAACCAGGCAAGCGAGGCCCACATCCCCGTACCGCGTCGCCAGCCAAGCCAAGGCCCCATGGATCACCATGCCATAGCTAGCCTCCCCGCCAACTCTCCGGTCAGCCCTCCGCCGACTCGCGCGCACGCTCC
This sequence comes from Anaerolineae bacterium, assembly GCA_049975585.1. Lineage (GTDB taxonomy): Bacteria > Chloroflexota > Anaerolineae > UBA1429 > UBA1429 > DAIRUQ01. The sequence goes on along the minus strand of JBNGEB010000146.1, from coordinate 3,548 downwards.
ACCGCGCGAGCTTCCTCCGACGACAGGTTGTACTCGCTGATCCAGCCCGTCAGGGGCTTGCCGTACACACGCGTGCCGTCCCGACCGTGCAAGCAAGTCAGAATGATACCATCGCCATGCGCGTCCGCCAGCACGAGGGCAAAGCTCTGGTCGCCACCCATATCGTCGTACGCATTGAAACGAAGCAGCGCTTTATGCTGCAAGGAGGATCGAACAGCTGGCATCAGCGCTCCAACCTGCTCTCGCGCCCCCTCTGCTACGGCTACCCCATGCCGTACATGGTCAATATGATCGTAGAGGACATCCTCCAACGAGTCCCCTGACGTCCCACTGGTGAGGCGGTCCAGCCTGCGCTCCAACCTGGCAATACGTCGCGAGAGGAGCGCGACCGAGACCACCAGGCCGATCAATGCCAGCGCATCGAGACCCCAGGACAGCCACCACGCCGAGCCACCGACCGCCATGCATTCCTCCTTGATCGCGTTAGCATGCATTCTAGAGAGCCATCACACGGCGGTCAAGACAGCAACCCGACAGACACGGTCACATTCCCTATACTCGTTGGGAGAGCCGACTGGAGGTCATCTTGAGCACTTTTGACCCTGCACCGATCATCGCCCGAGACGCATCCGAAGACGAGTTGCACCCCAACAGCAGACGGCCAGCGCCCAAAGTCGCCGGCCGTCATCCCACGCTGGCGTCATGCAAAGTCGCTAGGGCCAGACCAGCCAGCTCACATCATCGACGTACATGGCGGAACGAGCCGCCGCGCCATCGTTGAACGTCTCAAAGTGAAGCTGAACCTGCTCGCCCCTGTAGCTCGCCAGGACCGACTCGTCGTACGACAGGCGAATCCACTCCGGCTGATGGGTCTCGGCATGCCCGGTATCGAAGAACAGATAGTAGTAGTTCAGCCAAGGATCGATGATGATCGCATAGTGTCGATCCGCGGCATCGCTATCGTCGCCGACCGACTCTCGGTACACCCAGAACGAGAGCTCCATGGCGCTGGCATCCGAGGGGACATCGACCAACTGTGTGGCGGAGGAATAGCTGTAGGTTTGAACGCCACCTTCCTCAATGCCAGTGCGAAGCGCCCAGTCGCCCGCGTGCGTCTGAACCGTCGAATAGCCGCCCGTGTATTCGCTGGACCGGAAGAACCAGCCCTCGTCGCTCTCGCAATCGCCGTTATCGATCAATTCGAAACCGCGATGGTAGTTGCGGTAGATGGCAGGCAGATACGTCGGCGGCACGACCTCATACAGCCCCCCACCGACTGTATGGGTGATCGTTGCCGTTGCGCTATCCCACAGATCATGGAGATCAAAGCCAAACACACTCGTGCCCGACGCGATGCCCTTGAACGTCACTACCGCAACGGTTCCCTGCCCCGAAAAGGGCGGAGAAGCATCTGCCAACACCGAATACTCGATCTGCCCCGTTCCATTGTCGACTTGGTTCATCAACTGGAGCTGGCTGGTAAAGATGTTCCCAGGCGTAATCTCTACTGTCCCGGTGGTCACGGGGTTGGCGTCCCGGACTTTTAGGATCTCAGGATCGAAGAACATGCGCAGATCCAAGCTCGTGAGATCGGCAACGCCACTGACCACGACAGTCACCGTTAACGTATCGCCTGGATAGATCTGCGCTGTTGAGGGGACAACATAAAGGCTCGCCGCCTCAGCCGAGCAAGGGGGAGCCCACACGCCCAGGGCAAGTAGGGCCAGTGACATGCCCAGCAGTAGCAGCAATGTCTTCTGTCGACGCGCGTCTAGGCCGATCCACCAACCTGTCATCGCCCCTCCTTGACGAGCTGGCCAGAACACAGACTGCACGTGCCATCTCGACTCTGAACTACGGGACGCATGCTAGTACGCACCTCGCATCCTGTCAACGCCTCGAGCATGCAAAGAGCGACGCGAGCGTATGCCCTTGCAGCCGAACCAAGGCCCATCTATAATCGCGCCCTAGGATGTGCTCGTGAGCAACCATCCTGTGTGAGACGTAGCCCGAACAAGGAGAAAAAACGCTAGTTATGCTCCACGACGACGGTACGTTCGCCTTCCGAGAAGAGATCCTAGAGGCTGTAGATGCTGTGGTGCAAGCCTACGAGCGCCATATCGATGCGGATCAGACCGACCTCGAGCGCGAGCTGCTCATCACTTTTCTGCTGGGCCGCATCTGCTACGAACTGGATGTGATCCGGGAAGCGATGGCATCCAGCCCCACGCTCGAAGGTCTCGACCCGCAAAACATCTATGAGAAGTGCGTGACGGAGAACGCAGCGGAGAAACGCCGACAGGTTTCCACGGTGACAAAGCTGCTTCTCGAACGGGGCTGGATCGCGGCGCCCCAGAGCGAGAGCGCAACGTAGGTTGATGAGCTACGTAGCTCCGGTGAACCGCTTGTAGAGATCCACCAGGTTGTTTAGGTGCAATTTAGGAGCGAGACCATCCAGCAGTATGCGAGCCATACCGCATGTCTCGATATCGATGTCGCGAAGCCGCTCAGGCGAGTCACCCCGCTCCACCAGGGCGGACACCTGCTCGACGATGGCATCGATATAGTCGCAACTAGTTTCGACAGCGTCCTTGACCTCACCGCGTAACAACACGCGCCCGTGCCCTTGCACGACAAAGTCAGGCTCCAGCTCCACAAAGCCGCGCAGCGTGGCCTTGAGCTGTTCCGGATCCCCGCCCACCACGTAAGGGACTGCCATCATCGCATCGCCAGCGACGAGTATCTTTTCTTCCTCCAGGTACACCGCGATGCCATCCTCGCTATGCCCTGGAGCTCGAAAGAGATGCATGTGGTGCCATCCCACGTGGATATGCATCTCGTTCTCAAAGGACATGCTGGGCAGACGAAGCTCCACCTCGGCCAGAGCCGGATTGGCCTTCTGGGCTGTCGCCAACATGCCCGGACCCTCTGATGCGAGAAGCTCGGCGCAGCGATCATGCGCTACGATCTCGCCGCCGAGCAGATAGGCGCCAAACACGTGATCCGCGTGATGGTGAGAAAAGACCACGTATGCAAGCGCGTCAGACCCCACCCTTTTCTCGAGAAAAGAGAGGATCTGACGCGTCTCTGACGGAAAAGGCAACGTGTCAATAACCACCGCCACGTCCGTGTCCAATATGACGGTCGAGGTGACCTGCGCATATAGGTCGCTGACCATCACATAGACATCTTCGGCGACGCGGTCGATGTGCACTATCTCTGCACTCCTTCAAGTCACGCGAGCATAGCATCCGGCCTCACGGCTGTCAAGATCGAGCGTGTCGGCCCCGTGTCTAGAGGGTCCATCCGCTCGACAGGCCTCTGCAGTTCGCGGCTACTGTGCCAACATACTCGCCATCTTCACGTATTCCTCGGACAGCTCGTGACGCTCGTTCAACACCTCTTCCAACGGCGTGAAGGCGATGCCACCGTCAACCAGCCCTACCATGCTGCCATGGGCACCCTTGGCCAAGCGGCGTACAGCGGCAGCGCCCAGACGTGTGCCTAGATAGCGATCCTTTGCCGAGGGCGCCCCGCCTCTCTGGATG
>JBNGEB010000145.1:0-6143 GCA_049975585.1 Anaerolineae bacterium | reverse complement strand
CATCGTGTTTGGCGTCGGCCTTTGGCAAGGCGGCGCGGTCCAAGAGATGTTCCTGACCGCCGTGAGCCTGGCCGTGGCCGCCGTTCCCGAGGGCTTGCCGGCCGTGGTGACCATCGCCTTGGCCCTGGGCGCCCAGCGCATGGTCAAGCGCAACGCCCTCATCCGCAAGCTGCCCGCCGTCGAGACGCTGGGCTCGGTCACCACCATCTGCTCGGACAAGACGGGGACCCTCACTGAGAACCGCATGACGGTGACCATCCTCGACGTGGCCGGCGGAAGGCTGGATTTGAGCGAGCGCATGGAGCGCAGCGGCGCGACACTGTCGCCGGACGCCGAGCCCCTCGCCGAGCCCGATCCCGACATCGCGCTGCTTCTGGCCGGCGCCGCGTTGGCCAACGACGCCACCCTGGAGCTTGCTGACGATGGTTCGGGCGACTATCGCTCGGTGGGAGATCCCACCGAGGGCGCCATGGTGGTTGCCGCCGCGCGCCTGGGCATGTGGAAGAGCGAGATGGAGCAGCTCATGCCGCGCGTGGCCGAAGTGCCCTTTACCTCCGAGCGCAAGCGCATGACCACCGTGCACAAGATGGACCGCAAGCCGCAGGACTCGGACAAGGAGGCTGTCCGCCGCATCCCCGACTTCTTACCACAATACAAGTATGTCGCCTTTACCAAGGGCGCCCCAGATAGCATGCTCGATATGTGCGACCGCGTCTGGAACGAGGGCGAGGTCGAACCCATGACCGACGAGTGGCGCATCCGCATCGAAAAGGCCAACGACGGGCTGGCGCAAGAGGGCATGCGCGTCCTCGGCGTCTCTATGCGGCTCATGGACGAGCTCCCCGATGAGGAGAACGAGGACGCTCTCGAGCGCGAGGGCATCTTTGTGGGGCTCACGGGCATGATCGACCCGCCGCGTCCCGAGGTGCGCGAGGCCGTGGCCCAGTGTCGCACGGCGGGCATTCGCCCCGTCATGATCACCGGCGACCACCCGCTTACCGCCTTGCACATCGCGCGCGACCTGGGCATCGCCGAAGGAGCGGGCGCCAACGGCCAGGTCATCACCGGGCAGCAGCTCGCCAAGATGTCCGTGGAAGAGCTGGATGAGGTGGTGGGCGAGGTCTCGGTCTATGCACGGGTCAGCCCCGAGCACAAGGTCAAGATCGTCGAGTCGCTCAAGGACCTGGGCCAGATCGTCGCCATGACCGGCGACGGCGTCAACGACGCCCCGGCCCTCAAGCGCGCGGATATCGGCGTCGCCATGGGCATCACCGGCACCGACGTCAGCAAAGAGGCGTCGGACATGGTGCTGCTGGACGACAACTTTGCGACCATCGTCCACGCCGTGGAAGAGGGCCGCACCATCTATGAGAACATCCGCAAGTTCGTCAAGTATATCACATCCAGCAACGTGGCCGAGATCCTGGTGATGCTGCTGGCGCCGATCCTGGGGCTCGGCATCCCGCTGAACGCCCTGCAGATCCTCTGGATCAACCTGCTCACCGACGGCCTGCCCGGCCTGGCGCTGGGCATCGAGCCCGCTGCGCCGGACACCATGGACCGCGACCCCCATCCCCCCAACGAGAGCGTCTTGGCGCGAGGAGTGGGCTCCTACATCCTGTGGGTCGGCTCACTGTTGGGCCTGGTGGCCCTGTTGCCGGGGTTGCTGGACCAGTTCCTGCTAGGGTTCCACCTGGAGGGCGCCATCTGGCACACGATGGTCTTTACCACGCTGTGCCTGGCGCAGATGGGCAACGCGCTAGCCACCCGCTCCGATCGACTGACGGTGTGGCAACTGGGCATTGGCACCAACCCGGCGCTGCTGGGCGCCATCGCGCTGACGATCCTGCTACAGATCGCCGTCATCTATGTGCCGTTCATGCAAGACATTTTTGGCACCACGGCGCTTAGCTGGCAGCAGTTCCTCTTTAGCCTGGTGCTCAGCGCCGTGGTGCTGATCGCTGTCGAGCTGGTCAAGTGGATTCGTCAGCTGTTGGAGCGCCGTCCCGTGGCGAGCTAGCGGGCGGCAACCCCCGCGCCGCGCGCGGCAACCCCCACCCCCGTCCCCTCCCCCGCGAGAGACGCGGGAGAGGGGAGGCGGTCCGGAGCCTCTCCACCACGCGGATCGTGGGGGAGAGGTATGGAGAGGGGGTTGTGCCCCGCAGACGGCAACCCCCGCCCCGCACAACCCCCACCCCCGTCCCCTCCCCCGCGATACACGCGGGAGAGGGGGGTGCAGAGGGGAGCGTGGTCGGATCGCGTCCCCTCTCCCACAGATACTGTGGGGGAGGGGACACAGGGGAGGGGGGGCTGCGCGGTCGCTCGCCCAATCATCCATCGTTCACGCCACACCAGGAGGCCCCATGCCAACCATCCACGCGACGCGGGATCGGATCGCCGACGATCTCATCGTCCTCGGCGTGCGTCCTGGAGGCGCATTGCTCGTCCATAGCTCGCTTTCCTCGCTGGGTTGGGTGCCCGGTGGCCCGGAGACGGTGATCCAAGGCCTCCTCCAGGCGCTGGGCCCCGAGGGGACGCTCTTGGTGCCCGCGCTCTCGTACGACATCGTGACGCCCGACAACCCCGTGTTTGACGTCCGCACCACGCCCTCGTGCATCGGGGCCATCGCCGAGCATTTTCGCACGCGGCCTGGTAGCCTGCGCAGCGTCCATCCTTCGCACTCGGTGTGCGGGGTGGGTCCACGCGCCGCCGAGCTTCTGGCCGATCACGAGCTGGATCGCAGCCCCGTCGGCGCGCACTCGCCGTTTCGGCGGCTCCGCGACATCGGTGGGCAGCTCATGTTCCTGGGCTGCGGCATGGGGCCGAACACGTCCATGCATGGCATCGAGGAGCTGGCAGAGGCGCCCTACCTCTTCCGACCTGCCACGGTCACCTACCAGATTACCCTGCACGACGGCAGCACCATGAAGGCCACGCACCGTCGGCACGGCTTTGGCGTGTATGACACGCGCTACACGAGGCTAGAGCCGTTGCTGCCGCAGCCCGACGTGTTGCGCGTTGGACCCGTGCTCGAGGCGACGACGCACCTCATCGAGGCGGCGCCCATGTGGGAGATCGCCCTGGAAGAGATGCGCCGCGACCCGTATGCGTTCGTGGAAAAGGTAGGCTGAGGGCCGAGGCGAGTGACGTCGCGCACAGATTCGGCGTGGCCGCGAGAAGGTGCAGCCCCGCCGCGGACAGAGCCGATCGCACCAAAGAGAGGAATCGATGGGTGCCGACAAGCTTGCGCCGATGCATCCGGGCGAGGTGCTCCTGGAGGAATTCCTCTCTATCAAGCGCGTCTTTGCCATTGTAGCGTGCCCCTCGCCGCCAGTCGACCGCCAGCGGTCACGAGGCTATAATCGCGACGTGATGAGGCCCGCATCGCTGACGCAGACGAGGAGGCTAGGACGTGGATCGCCCCAACGTGCTCCTGATGTACACTGACCAACAGCGCTGGGATGCCCTGGGCGCCTCGGGCAACGAGCTGATCCAGACGCCCCACCTAGATGCGCTGGCGCAGGACGGTGCGCTGTTCGAGTATGCCTATGTCAACGCGCCGGTCTGCATGCCCAGCCGCCACAGCATGCTCAGCGGCCTCTATCCCGAGACGGTGGGCACCACCTGCAACGGCATCGAGATGCCCCAGGACGTGCCGTGCCTCCACCACCTGCTCAAGCCGTATGGCTATCACACGGCCAACAATGGCAAGCTCCACTTTCTCAACCACTCCAGCCGCGATCATCGCGTGCCGCACCCCGACTATGGGTTCGACCAGCTCATCGTGTCGGACGAGCCCGGTTGCTATGATGACGCCTATATCAAGTGGGTCAGCGAGCGCGCCCCGGATCAGGTGGAGGCTTGCCGCTGCTCGACGCCGCCGGCTTGGCAGGGCGAGCCGGTGGTCGCAGAGCCGCGTCGCGCCATCGAGCCGTACATCTTTCGCGGGCCCGAGGAGCTTTCGCACACGGCCTTTGTGGCCGAGGAGACCATCGACTATCTGCGGCGGCATCGCGACGACCGTTTCTTTGCCATTGCTGGATTCTATGCGCCGCACGCGCCGCTGAACCCTCCGCCGCGCTTTGTGGCGTGGTACGAGCAGGCCGAGATGCCGCTGCCGGCCATGAACCCCGACGAGAACCGCTACGGTCTGGACGATGAGGCCTGGCGCCAGGTGGTGGCTTACTACTATGCGCTGGTGAGCCACGTGGACGACCAGGTCGGGCGGATCATGGCGGCGCTGGACGAGCTGGGCCTCCGCGAGCGCACGCTGGTCATCTTTACGTCGGATCACGGCGAGCATCTGGGCGATCACGGCCTGGAGGGCAAGGGGCCTCCAGGCTATGACAGTTGCGCGCGCGTGCCGCTGCTGATCTCGTGGCCGGGCGTCATCGCGCCCCAGCGTCGCGCCGAAATCGTGGAGGCGGTGGACCTGGCCCCGACGTTGCTGGATTACTGCGGGGTGCAGGTGCCGCCGACGCTGCAGGGGCGCTCGTTCCGCCCGCTGCTCGAGGGACGTCCTTACGAGGAGCGCTCGTCGGCCTATGTCGCGTACCACATCCCCTTCGGCGCGTCGTGGCGGGCCGTCCGTACTCGCGATTGGTTCTATGCCGTCGAGGGCGGGGGCCAGGAGCTGCTCCACGACATGCGGCGCGATCCGCGACAGCTCCACAACGTGGCGGGCGATGCGTCCTATGCAGACGCCCTGTCTGACATGCGCCGCGAGCTGATCGCGCGCTGGTTCGACGTCGAGGAGCAGTCCATGCGTCGGACGGCGGCGTACTAGGTGGGGCCTCAGGAGCGCGCGGCGGGTTCGGGGGAGGGCGGCGGCTCTCTGGCGCGGGCGGCAGTGCGCGGTACGGCGGCCTCGATGGCGGCCTCGGCGGCGACGATGGTTATCGGCGGCGCGCGCGCCATCCTCTTGGCGCGGTGGCTGGCTCCCGCCGATTTTGGGTTGGTGGCGCTGGGCCTTGTGTATCTCGGCCTGGTGGGAAATCTCATGTCTGGCTCGCTGGGCATGATCTACATCGGGCAGCGTGAGCGTACCCCTGCCTTTGTGGGCACCTGGGTGGCGGTGCGCTTGCTGCTCGGGCTTGGCGGCGCGGTGCTGTTGCTGCTGTTGACGCCCATCGTCGCTCACGCTTATCCCAACGGCGGGGACCTTCGCTGGGTGATGCTGGCCCTCGCGCCGGTGCTCGTCTTGCGCAAACTGGCCGATATCCAGGGGGCCGTCCTGCGCGCCGAGCTTCGGTTTGGCAGGCTGGCTTGGCTGGACCTCGCCTCTAGCCTCAGCATGACCATCGTGGCGCTCAGCTTGGCCTGGGCGGGCTTTGGCTGGTGGGCGCTGGTCTTTGAGCCGCTGGCTGGCGCGACGGCGCGGACCATCCTGGCGTGGACCGTCTTTCGGGCCTGGAGCGGCCGCCTGGCCTGGGATCGCGACGTCCTGCGCAGCATCTGGGAGCAGGCCAAGCACAACTGGGTCAGCGGCAACCTGGGGTATCTGCTGGATCAGTTCGACGATTTCTGGGTGGGGACGGCGCTAGGGACCGTGGCGCTGGGCGTGTATAGCAAGGCCTACGAGATGGCCGGCTATCCCCGAAGGATGCTGGGCATCCCGCTGGAGCGCGTGGTGGGGGCGCTCTATGGCAAGGCGCTGGACGACCGCCTGCGGCTGTCGCAGCTCTTTTTTCGGGCCAGCAGCGCGCTCTTGCGGGCCAACTGCCTGGTGGGCGGGCTCTTGGCGTTGGCCCTGCCCGAGTTTATCACCTATGTCATCGGGGCCAAGTGGCAGCCCATCCTGTGGCCCTTTCGCCTGATGCTCATCTATGTGGCGCTGGATGCTGTCCTGATGCTCGCTGGCAGCCTGATGCAGGCCGTAGGACGCCCCAGCGCCCTGCGCAAGTCGCGATTGGTGCAATTGGTGACCTTTGTCCCCGCCGTCATCGTGGGGGCGGCGCTCTGGGGCGTGTCGGGCGTGGCGGTAGCTGCGGACTTGATGCTGGTCCTGGGCGGCGCGTACCTGGTCGGCGAGCTGCGCCAGGTGGTGGACCTGAACCTGTGGCGCCTGCTGGGGTGGCCCGCGTTGGCGCTTGCGGCGGGATTCGGGGTGGGGTGGTGGGTCGGCGAGGCGGTCACGCTGGGGC
>JBNGEB010000144.1:0-6172 GCA_049975585.1 Anaerolineae bacterium | reverse complement strand
GCGTGGCATCCGCCTGTAGGGCGCGCGCCTCGCGGTGCAGGGCTATGGCAACCCCGGCTCCGTCAGCGCCTACCTCTTGCAGGAACGCGGCACCACCCTTGTCGCCGCCAGCGACACCGGCGGAGCCATCTACAACCCCGACGGCATGGATGCCTACGAGCTACTCCAACACAAGGCCGAGACGGGCTCCGTCGTCGGATACCCCGGTGCCCGCCAGATCGACCCTGGCGACCTTCTCCACGTTCCTTGCGAGATCCTGATTCCCGCGGCCCTAGAGGGCGTTCTGACGCCCGAGACCGCCGCCGACGTCAAAGCCCGCGTGATCGTCGAGGCAGCCAACTGTCTCACCACCCCCGAGGCGGACGCTATCCTGGAAGACAAGGGCGTGCTTGTGATCCCCGACATCCTCGCCAACGCAGGCGGCGTCACCGTCTCCTACTTTGAGTGGGTGCAGAACCTGCACGGCCAGCTTTGGACAGAGGAAGAGGTCAATAGCCGACTCGAGCAAAAGATCACCACGGCATTCCATGACGTGCTCCGAATCTCCATCGAGCAGGAAGTCAGCATGCGCATAGCGGCCTACATCAAGGCTATCGCCCGCGTCGCCAAGGCCGTAGCCCTACGCGGCTTGGAAGGCTAGCGCCTTCTGCGGCCCAGTCAGTAGGGGCACGGCATGCCCCTACCTCTAAAGAAGGGAGCTTTTACCATGCGAACCCCGATCCTGGCCGGAAACTGGAAGATGCACAAGACCGCGGCCGAGGCAGAAGCCCTCGTGTCCCAAGCCATGGAGCCCCTGCTCGCGCTAGACATGGTGGACCGCGTCTTCTGTCCGCCCTTCCTCGCCATTCCCAAGGTAGCAGCCATGGTGGCCGATACTCCCGGGCGACGCGGAGGCGCTCGCCTGGGCGTCGGCGCTCAGGACCTCTACTGGGAAGAGAGCGGGGCCTATACGGGCGAGGTAGCGCCAGGCATGGTGGCCGAGTTCTGCGACTATGTCATCATCGGACACTCGGAACGGCGCGCCTACTTTTACGAGACGGACGAGACGGTCAACAAAAAGATCGTCGCCGCGCTGGAGCACGGCCTGACCCCCATCGTGTGCGTCGGCGAGAGCCTGGAGCAGCGCGAGGCGGGCAAGACCGAGACCTGGGTAGCTGGCCAAGTGCGAGCTGCTCTGAATGGGCTCACCGCCGCGCAGGTGAGCGGCTTGGTCCTCGCCTACGAGCCCATCTGGGCCATCGGCACCGGCCTAGCCGCCACGGCAGAAGAGGCCGAGCGCGTCATCCGCGACGTGGTGCGCACGACGGTCTGCGAGGTGTACGGCCCCCAGGCAGCCGAGGCCGTCCACATCCAGTACGGGGGCTCGGTCAAGCCGGGCAATGCCGACGAGCTCATGAGCCAGCCCAACATCGATGGAGCGCTCATCGGCGGCGCCAGCCTCAAGGCGGACGATTTCGTCGCCATCGTGCGCGCCACAGCCAAGGCTAAGGGCTTGCTATAACGTTGCAAACGCCGCCGACGGCGCTCGCGAGGAGCCTTAGATGCACGTCCTTTTCATCGCCACGGGCGAGACCGATCCGCTCGACGGCGATCCCCTCGTCGCGCACCTGACGCCCCTGGGTCAGGACCAGGCCACCCAGGCCCGTGAGGCCGTCAAAGACAGCGCCGTGGACCTGCTATGCGTCGGAAGCGACACGGGGAGCGCCGAGATGGCAGCCATCGCGACGGCCCACCTCGATCCCAAGGAGCGGTGGGACGTAGGCGACCTGGAGCCCATGAACCGCCATGACCTGGGCCTGGCGGCTGCCGTCTCGCCGGTGCCATCCCATTGGACACCGGAGGAGCGCCGCCTGGGAAGTGAGCGCCTTTGGGTCCGCGTGACGCCGGTCTGGGCGCGGTTCGAGGTCTATGCTCAAGCCAACGCGTACGATAGCGTGGCCATCGTGGCCGACCCCCTAGTTGCCTCCATGCTCTTGCTTGCCTGGACGGGCAGAGACTGGCGTGCGCTAGAGGACAGGAACCCTCTAGAGCCAGGCACCGTCCTGAGCGTGACGCTGGGCCCGCCGGTGACTGTCGACCGACTCGTCGGCTAGGTAGAGGCACGGGCGGTCGGAACCGTCGCCATATCCGCCCCTAATGTCGGATGCTCCCCTCGCCCAGACGCCGTCTGCGGCGCGGTGGCCGCAACCCCCTCTCTAAACCTCTCCCCCACAATATTCGTGGGAGAGAGGCTTCCGGTCTGGCCTCCGTCTGCTCCCCTCTCCCGCGCCTATCGCGGGGGAGGGGCCGGGGGTGGGGGTTGGTCGTCGGCGTCCGCGGCGCGGACGCATTCTAATGCGCGGGGGTTGGCTGTACACGCCGAGCTTGTAGAGGCACGGGCGGTCGGAACCGTCGCCATATCCACGCGCCGCCGACGGCGTACGCGCCGCCGACGGCGTACCCACCCTACTCTGCCACCAAAGCCTGATGGCCTCGCACCTCGGGCACGGTCACATGAACGTATCCGTCACGATAGGCATGGGGCAAAGGCTGACCCGTGGGGACCAACGTCACCTTCGCGGGCGGCTCGGGCGCCTTGAAGGCCAAGCCCACGTTGTACAGAGGTATCACATCCTCGATCACGTCAAACGCCACTCCTCGCCGCTCTGGGATATAGTGTAGCAGATGCACGACGGTCCGCTGCTGCTCCTTCTGACGGAGGATGGTGACCTGCGCCGTGCTCGGTGCATCGGTGACCGTCAGTGGGTCCGGCAGCAGCGCCTTGAGCGTCGCCAGTACCAGCTTCTTGTACCAAGGCGTCGCCTGGCGGCGGTACCCGCTGAACACCGGATGCGCCAAGTAGGCCACGTTACCCGCCTCGCTCAGAGTCACGCCAGGATAGCCCGCGCGCTGATCGTGGGCGGGGGGCGTGTGCCGATGCGAGCAGAAATGATCCCACGCCCGGTCAAAGTAAGGCGCATAGACGTCCGCGAGAATCCGAGTCCCCTTGAGCGGGCGCACCGCCATGCCGCGCTCGTACATGACGTGCAGCGCGTCCGGCAACGCCCCTTCGAGGGGGCCTTTGTTCAGCCGCACATAGTCGGCCTCGTAGGTGGCCTCACCATTGCAGCCCAAACCAAAGGCGTCCAGCGCGAAGGCATCGCCGCCTGGCTCGAGGCCGGCGCGGTAGCTTGCCAGGATGCGTCCGCCATGATCCAGATAGCCCTGAGCCTTGGCGGACAGCTCCTCGTCCAATGGCACCTTGTCTGGCAGGATGACAACGCGGTATCCGCTCCAGTCGCACGCGCCATCGATCACGTCGAACTGGTGGTGTCCCTCCGTCAGCATCCGCAGAGCGCCCGCGTTGGCGCTGTCCACGCGGCCGTCGTCTAGCCCCACGGCTTCGACGTTAAACAGCCCGATGTCCACCTGCGGCACAGCGCCCTCGGTCCACGGTTCGAGCGCCTCTACCTTGGCATAGACGCTGCCGATTAGGTCGTACACGACCTCCTCAAGGCGTCCGCGCGGCGGCAGTTGGTCGCCGATGGAGCAGGCTGCCCCGTTAGCAACCATCTGCAGGCACTCGTATTCGAGCGCGGGCTGGTTCTTGTAGGAGCAGAAATCGCCCCACTCGGTGTGGAACTTGCCCGTCATCCCCAACACCGGCTTGCCCAGCGTGCGAGCATAGCGGCCCGTGATGGGAAAGTGCTCGTATCCCCACCCACTGGGCAACGACTCTACCTCTAGATGGGTAAAGGTATCCAGCGTTGGGCGGAACGACGGCGGGACGTGGCCGGAGTTGTGAAAGATGCTCACATCCGGCTTGAGTTGCAGCACGCCGTGGCCAAACCTGCGCCGGTAGCGATCCAACACCTCGGCTGCAAAGCGCTGACGATCCTCGGCGACATCGGGCCGCAGGCCCCGCTTCACCATGTCGCGCCGGCAATGCTGGCAGACGCATTCGCCCTGGTGGATGATATCAAAAAAGAACCCGTCCACGTCATCGCCAAAGAGCTCGATGACCTCCATGGTCTGTTCCCAGACATAGTCGAGGTAGGGGCTGTTCAGGCAGAGCTTTTTCCAGCGCGCCTCGATGGGGCTGTTGCCGCCAAGCTTGCCCTCGGGACTGACCTCGAGCCACTCGGGATGCCGCTCAGCCACGTATTCGTCGAGGCCAACGGTAATATAGATGGGCACACGAATGCCAGCCGCGTGGCAGGCCTCGATCTGTTCCCCAAGCAGGTTGAAATCCAGGCTGGGATGCTGGGGGAAACGCGTCGGCTGATAGTACACATAGCCATGGTGCCCACGCGCAAAGCACGTCACCGAGTTCACGTGAGCGCGCTGGAGCGTCTCCACAAAGTGCTGTGCATCCCAATCGGCGCCAACATCGTCGATGGCTCCGGAGGTATGAAAGTCAAGGTGAATCTGGCGAGTTCGCAAGGCCTGCATCGCGCTCCCTTCAGCGTGACGATAGAGACGTTAACATCATAGCCGCCCGGCACGAGAGCGTCAACGCCCGGCGAGGCCAGAGCCGGGCTCCCGTTGACCATGATGCCTGCCAACGCTATACTCGACCAGTATGTCGTGAGAACAGGCTCAGGGAGGCTGCATGAGCTACGGACACTGGGGCAAGATGTTGCGGGTGAACCTCACCACCGGTGAGATTCGCAAGGAGACGCTGGGCGAGGATTTCCTCCGCAAGTACGTGGGCGGCTGGGGGTTCATCGCGCACACGTTGCTGCTTGAGGTGGCTCCGGGCATCGATCCTCTCGGCCCCGAGAATCGGCTCATCTATGCCACAGGCCCCATCACCGGACAAGCGATCGCCGGCGGCGGGCGTCATATGATCGGCGCCAAATCACCGCTCACGGGTGGGTTCTCTGGCTCGGAGGCGGGCGGATTCTTTGGGGCCGAGTTCAAGCGCTCGGGCTGGGACATGATCGTCTTCGAGGGGGCCTCGGAAACGCCTGTCTATCTCTGGATCAACGATGATGAGGTCGAGCTGCGCTCCGCTGAGCATCTCTGGGGTCGCGAGACCTGGGACGTGCAAGAGGCCATCCGGGAGGAGCTGGGCGACAAGCGCGTGCGCGCATCACAGTGCGGGCCCGCCGGCGAGCGACTGGTCCGCATCAGCAATGTGCTCCACGATGCCACGCGAGCCGCCGGACGCACGGGCCTCGGAGCCGTCATGGGCAGCAAAAAGCTGCGCGCCGTGGCCGTGCGCGGTCATCAGTCGCCGCCGCTACACGATCCGGATCGCATGAAAGAGCTCGCCAAGTGGTTCCGAGACAACTTTCGCGAGACGGGATCCCTGGCCTATGCCACCCTCGGTACCATGCGTATGATCCGCGTGAACAACGATGCCGGCGGCCTGCCGACCCGGAACTTTTCTCAGGGCGTGTTCGAGGGATACGAGCATCTCACCTCCGAGGCCCAGATGGAGATCACCGAGCGCCGCGATACGTGCTACGGATGTCCCATTCGCTGCAAGTGGGTCGTCTCCGTCGACGACGAAAAGTACCCCACCGATCCCAAGTACGGCGGCCCAGAGTACGAGACCAGCGGGGCTTTTGGGCCCTGCCTGGGCATCGACGACCTCCGCGTCGTCGCCCACGCCAACCAGCTCTGCAATGCTTACGGCCTGGATACCATCGGCACGGGGGTCACCATCGCGTGGGCGATGGAGTCCTTCGAGCGCGGGGTGCTTACTACCGAGGACACCGACGGCCTGGAGCTCCGCTTTGGCAACGCCGACGCCGCCATTGCCATGGTCCACAAGATTGCCCGCCGCGAGGGATTGGGCGATCTCCTCTCGCATGGCTCCCGTTACGCTGCCACCAAGACCGGCCAGGGATCGTTGGCCTGGGCCGTTCAGATCAAAGGGCAGGAAGTGGCCATGCACGATCCCCGCGTCAAGTACGGTCACGGCCTGGGAATCGCCGTCTCCCCGACGGGCGCCGATCATATGCATTCGGTCCACGACAGCGGCTATACCACCGAGGGCGGCATCCACGATCTTAGGCCGTTGGGGGTACACCGCCCTCTGCCCAAGGATGACCTCAGCGCGGGAAAAGCGCGCATGGTCCGCCGAGCCATGATGTGGCGCGTGCTGGACAATCTGACGGGGATCTGCATGTTCCACATGTGGACGCCCGAGCAAAAAGCAGCCATCATCGCCGCCGCCACCGGC
>JBNGEB010000143.1:0-6173 GCA_049975585.1 Anaerolineae bacterium | reverse complement strand
GTCCCCGGTCGGGCGCCAGCCAGGACGCCATCCTCTGGCAGGTAGACCTTTTCCACATCGGGCGAATCCGGCACCATAGAGATGACAACATCCGCGCGCTCGGCCACCTCTCGGCTAGAGGTGGCCGCCTCGGCCCCTTTGTCAACCAACGCTTGCACGGCCTCGGGCACGATATCATAGCACACGAGCTTGTGACCATCTGCCATGAGATGCCCGGCCATAGGACGCCCCATGATGCCCAGCCCGATGAACCCGATGGTTAGCTTACCCATATCTGTTCCTCCTGCGTGGAGATGCGATGGGGGCGTAGCGGTCCGGCGATAGTACGGCCGGATTATACGTCCGAGGGGGTATGCGTCAAGGCCCGTCAGAGGTGCCGTTGCGACCTCACGCTGTTTTGCGCTACAATGAGGCGTGAGAAGAGTAGAAGGGGGGACGTTGCAGATTCAGTTTGGGGCTGCCAAGGTCGCCAAGTATGCCACGCGCGAGAGCGGTGACACGCTGGAGCTCATCGAACGTCCGCATGGGGGCTACTCCGCAGTTCTTGTGGATGGGCAGCGGAGCGGTCGCTCGGCCAAGATCATCTCCAATATCGTGGCGCGCAAAGCGGTGTCGCTTATCGGTGAGGGCGTTCGCGATGGGGCAGTCGCCCGCGCGACGCATGACTATCTCCGTACGCACCGTCGGGGACAGGTGTCAGCAGAGTTGCTGATCTTGTCGGCGGACTTTGCCACGCAGACGCTCGTCATCTCGCGCAACAGCCATTGCCCGTGCATCCTCTATCAGAACGGTGAGGTGCGCGTGCTGGACGGTCCCAGCCAGGTGCTGGGGATCTATGCGCGCACCAAGCCGATCATCGTGGAGATGCCCCTGGAGGCGAGCACCTACGTGGTAGCCTATACGGATGGCATGATGGAGGCTGGCCGAGCGGCATCCGGGAGCTTGAATCTCCCATCGCTGATCGCCGCCGAGTGCGCTCATGGTCCATCGGCCCAAGAGCTAGCGGATCTCCTCCTCATGCGTGCTCTCGAAGCTGATGAGCATCGGCCTCATGACGACATGAGCGTCGTGACACTCGCTGTGCTGTCGTCGCCCATCACGTTCGGCGTTCGACGCATGAGCCTGTCCGTGCCCTTGGATGTCCTGGCTGCTCCTTGAGCGGAGCGGTCTCGCTCGAACGGAGCGATCGTGGCAAAGGTGCTAGGGCGCACGATACCTGACCCTATACCGGGGCGTATCGCCGTGGTGGGAGTCTGCGCCGCCGGAAAGACGACCTTGGTACGACGTCTGCAGGAGGCCGGCTATGATGCCGTGCAGTGCGGGCAAGAGCACTCGCATGTCCCTCAGATGTGGCAACTGCTCACGCGACCCGAGGTACTAGTGTATCTTTCCGCAAGCTTGCCCGTCGTCCGGGCCAGGCGGCAGCCTCCTCTGAAGCGCTTTCTGTACGAGGCCCAGTTGGAGCGTTTGGCTCACGCGAGAGCGCATGCCGATCTGGTGGTTGATACGGACGATCGAACGCGTGATGGCGTCGCCAGCGTCGTGGTGCGCGCTCTTGAGCGTTTGGGCCTCAGCCCAGCGTAACCAATCTGTCGGCGATTCCGTCGTTTGACCCCTTCTTGCCTCGCGATATAATCCAGCTTTGAGTCTGTTGACGGCTGGTCCGCTCATCTTTGTTCTGCCAGCGCTACGCGCACGAGGAGACACACGCGATGCAACCGCGCGACATACGCCTCTTGGCCGTGATCGCCGTTCTGGTCGCTTTCGCCATCTGGGTTGCCCTGCCAGACAATCCTGGGATTCGGATCGGCGACTGGGAGCGAGATATCCGTATCCATCAAGGGCTGGACTTGCAGGGCGGGATGCAGGTGCTTCTAGAGGCCGATCTAGCAGAGGATCAAGAGGTGTCCGCTGATGCCATGGAGGCCACCGCCAAAGTGGTCGAGAATCGCGTCAATGGGCTGGGCGTCACGGAACCGGTTGTGCAACGCGTCGGATCGCGGCGCATCCTCGTCGAGCTGCCTGGCATCGAAGATCCCGAGACGGCGGTTGAGACGCTGCGCGAGATGGCGCTGATGGAGTGGGTCGACGTGGGCTCCCAGTGGCTGGAGCCTGGCACAATAGTGCGGACAGATGTCGAGACGGCCGAGGGAGCAGAGACCGGCGACGAGACGGCGACCGTCTTCCACACCGTGTTGACGGGCGCCAACTTGCGCAACGCCAACGTGGCCTTTGATCAGGCCGGTCGGCCCATCATCGCGTTCGAGCTCGATAACGAGGGGGCACAGATCTTTGCTGAGCATACGGCCGCCAATATCGGTCGGTTCTTGGCCATCGTGCTCGACAAGCAGGTGATCTCCTGCCCCCGCATCTCGACGACGATCCCCGATGGTCGTGGGCAGATCGAGGGGCAGTTCACTCTGGAGGAGGCCCGTGCCATCGTCTTGCAGCTCCAGTACGGCGCTCTGCCGGTGCCCCTGCGGATTCTAGACACCCGCGCGGTGGGCCCGAGCTTGGGGCAGGACTCGGTGCAAAAGAGCGTTCGCGCGGGGGCCATCGGGTTGGTGACGGTGCTTCTGTTTATGCTCCTGTACTATCGGTTGCCGGGCTTTCTGGCCGATCTGGCCCTCATCATCTATGCGCTTCTGAACTTGGCGCTGTACAAGCTGGTGCCTATCACCCTCACGTTGCCAGGCATTGCGGGGTTCCTGCTATCCGTCGGCATGGCTGTGGATGCCAACGTTCTTATCTTTGAGCGCATGCGTGAGGAGCTGCGTGCGGGTCGAACCCTCCAATCTTCTATCAGGGCGGGCTTTGGGCGGGCGTGGACCCCTATTCTTGACTCGGGGATCTCGACGTGGATCACGTGCCTGATCCTGTGGGTGTTTGGGAACAGCTTTGGCGCGAGCATGGTCAAGGGGTTCGCGCTCACGCTAGCTGTCGGTGTCGGCGTCAACATGTTCACGGCGGTACTCGTGACGCGAACCTTTGTGCACACGGTCTTTGGGCTGACCGGTGAAAAGCTGCGTCAGGTCAAATGGCTCCTGGGCGTCTAGCAGAGAGCGGGAGGTATGATGTTCGCTCTGGTCGAGAAGCGTCGTCTCTATTTCGCTATCTCTGCTGTCTTGATCCTGACGGGCCTGCTGTCCATGATCTACTCGCTGATCGCTACGGGGTCGCCGGTACAGGTTAGCATCGATTTCACCGGCGGGGCCTTGCTAGAGGTTGCATTCGAGCGCGCTGTGCCTCTCGAGGATCTGCGGGCCACGTTGCAGGAGGCTGGCCTCGAT
Source organism: Anaerolineae bacterium (assembly GCA_049975585.1). Lineage (GTDB taxonomy): Bacteria > Chloroflexota > Anaerolineae > UBA1429 > UBA1429 > DAIRUQ01. The sequence goes on along the minus strand of JBNGEB010000143.1, from coordinate 2,883 downwards.
GACGTTTCGGCTCAGACGATAGGCGATGACAAGCAAGTGGTGATCCGCACCAAAGAGATCGGCGTAGCGCAAAAGGAGGCCCTGCTCGACGAACTTCGACAGACGTACGGTCCAGTGACCGAACGGCGCTTTGAGAGCGTGGGGCCGAGTATCGGTCGTGAGACGACGCGTGCGGCGCTCCTGGCGTTGCTGGCGGCGTCCGTGGCCATTCTGGCGTTCATCGCGTTCGCCTTCCGCCGCGTGCCGAACTCCTTACGCTACGGCGTCTGTGCCATCGCCAAGATGCTCCATGACGTGCTGTTCCTGCTGGGATTCACCAGCCTGATGGGCGTGTTGTTCGGCTGGGAAGTGGATGCGCTGATCCTGACAGCGGTGTTCACGGTCATAGGGTTCTCTTTGCAGGATGTGATCGTCGTCTTTGACCGCATCCGCGAGAATATCCCCAGACGTCGAGGCGAGGATTACGAGACGATCGTGAACCGCAGTCTCCTGGAAACCCTGCATCGCTCTCTGACGACACAGCTCAACGCGATCTTTGTGATGATTGCCATCATCCTGTTCGGCGGGGCTACCACGCGGAACTTTATGGTTACAATGCTCGTCGGTATGGTGATGGGTACCTTCTCGTCGCTGTTCTTTGCCGTTCCGTTGCTGGTGGTCTGGGAAAAGGACGAGTGGGGCTCGATTTTCCGCCGCGCGAGAGCTTCTGCCTAGCACCACGACCCAGCCATTCTCGTTCACATGGCGAGCCGACACGCGCCGGCTCGCCTTTGCCTATGTTACAATACACGGCGTGAGCGGCCTGTGGGAGGTGGAACCGTGGGACTCGTTCTGCTTCGCTACGGCGAGATCGCGCTCAAGGGACGGAATCGCCCGTTCTTTTTGCGAGCTCTCCGTCGCAATGTCCGCGCTTGCCTCCGCGCTCACGATCTGAAAGGCACGGTCACGTCACGAGGGCAGCGCGTCTATGTAGAGACCGAGCACGTCGGAGAGGCGCTGGGACCCTTGCAGCGTGTGTTCGGAGTCGTGTCTCTGTCCCCTGTCACCAGCGTCGCGCAGGATATCGATGCCATCGTGCGAGCGGGTGTGGAGGAGGCTGTCGCTGCGGGCGTGCGAGGGGGTGTTTCCTATCGCGTGCAAGCCCGTCGCGCCGACAAGAGTTTTCCGCTCATCTCTCCGGAGATCAACCGCGTCGTTGGCGAAGCCATCTACCAAGCGACGCGAGGCGACGTCGATCTGAGCCGCGATGCCGATGTGACCATCGGCGTAGAAGTCCATCGCGACCGTGCGCTGATCTACGGTCGGGTTCTGGATGGTCCTGGAGGGCTTCCGCTGGGGACGGAGGGGCGGGTCGTAGCATTGCTCTCGGGCGGGATCGATTCGCCTGTGGCGGCATGGCTCATGATGAGGCGTGGCTGTGGCGTGGTGCCTCTGCACCTATCACAGAGCGAGAGCGAGACGGCCAAGACCCTTGCCAATATCGACCAGTTACGTCGCTATGCCTACGGTTGGGAGTTGCGACCAACGATCCTGGAACACCGCGAGGTGATCGCTCCTGCCCTGAGGGCGCTCGCGGAGATGCGGGAGGAGCGTTGGACGTGTGTGATCTGCAAGCACCTCATGTTACGGCATGCCGAGGCACTGGCTGATAGGGTGGGTGCCGACGCTATCGTGATTGGCGATTCGCTGGGACAGGTGGCAAGCCAGACGTTGCCCAACTTGCGGGCGGTCTCCCTCGGCATCGAGCGGCCGGTGCTGCGCCCTTTGATCGGTCTCGACAAGACCGAGATCGTGGAGCTCGGCAGGCGGATTGGCACGTTCGAGATCAGCACACGTAGCCGGAGGGCTTGCCCGTTCCTGCCATCAAACCCCATTACCGGCGGCTCTGTCGAGGCCATGCGCGGGTTGCTGGACAAGCTTGGGCCTCTGGCAGGAGAAGGTGACCTATGATCTCCAGCCGGGGTCTGGGCATGATTCTTGTGTTGCTGATCGTCGCGGGGATCGGCGTTGCATGTGTGCCCCCCACACCCGTCTCTGTGCCGACGGCTTTGCCCATGCCGAGCTCTAGCGCCACGCTGCCGACGCCTGGCCTCGCCCCAACGTCACGGCCTGTGGCGACGGTCACTCCCAGCCCCGAGCCAGCGCCGCCGCTACCCTACGTGGTCGGGTCGGTGTCGCTTCTCGACCTGCCTGGACAAGGGAGGTCGCCCCAGGATCTGGCGGCGGTCGGTGATCGCATCTATGTGGCGAACAGCAACACAGGCAATGTCTCCCTGATCGAGGATGGCTGTGTCGTGGCGGTGGTGCCTGTCGGGCCGCAACCCATAGCTATCGTGGCCGAGTCAGCCGGAAGGCGCGTGTATGTGCTGGATGGGCGCGAGGCGCGGGTCGCGGTGCTCGAGCATGATACCGTTGTGGATGGTTGGGCGGTGCCGGCTGGCAGTTCCAGCCTAGAGTTGGTCGGTGACACGTTATGGGTGGGCACTGGCGATGGGCACCTGTTGGGACTCGGCGCGGATGACGGGCTTGAGACGACGGCCATCGCCTTGTCCGAGTCGCAGCCGGTTCTGCGGGTGCTGGCGAATCCCCTCGACCCCACCAAGATGGCTGCCGTGACTTATGGTCGGGTTCATCTTGTCGATCGCGGCCTTGGTGTAGAGACGGCTGTGGCCGAGATGGGGATCTGGCGTGTCCTGGCCTACGATCCCGCAGGAGATAGGCTCTATGCAGGCGTGTACGATGGCGACACCAACACGCACCGCCTCCTCGTGTTGGCCGCGGACGATCTGTCGGTTCGCGATGAGGTCGAGTTGCCAAGTGCCCCGCGTGCCGTGCTGGCAGATGCAGAGACTGAGCGCATCTATGTCGCGCTTGGGACGGACC
>JBNGEB010000142.1:0-6200 GCA_049975585.1 Anaerolineae bacterium | reverse complement strand
CGGCGTGGCCCGGGCGCGGCCGCGTCCAAGGAGGCTCCTCGCGATCGCGCCAGTTGGCCCAGTCGCGGTTCCGGATCAGCATCGCCACCGGTGAGCCGATGGTCACCCCGCCAGCCACACCCGAAAGCAGTTCGATGGCATCATGCTCGATAGCTTGACGCTTCCCGCGTCCGTAACCCCCTTGGCGACGCGCGAGATCGCGGTTCACGGCATCGACATCCACGCCCAATCCAGATGGAAGCCCCTCGACGATGGTCACCAAGGCCGGTCCATGAGACTCGCCCGCCGTCAGGAACCGAAGCATCACTCGCCCCCCTCCAAAGCCTCTAGGCAGGCCTCTTTCATGATGGATACATCTGGCTCTTTTCCCGACCAGAGCCGCAACGACTCGGCGCCCTGATGGACCAGCATGCCCAGACCGTTCTCAGCCCTCGCTCCGGCCTCACGAGCCATGCGCATGAGCGCCGTCTCTTGAGGATTGTACACCAGATCGAATAGCGGTACCTCGGTCGGGTAGGCGACGCCCTGGGGCCAAGGCGAACGGTTCACGTCGGGCCACATGCCCACCGATGTTGCATTAACCAGCAGCGAGGCGCCATCAAGAGCGCTTTGCAGGCTAGCGGCATCCAGCGCCGCTCCCAACACGCGATAGCTCCGCCCCTTGCCCATCTCATCCGCCAATGACTTGGCGCGCTCGGCCGTCCGGTTGAGGATCAGAATCTCGCCCGCAGTTTGCCGCAAAGCGCAGACCACCGCCCGTGCCGCGCCCCCGGCCCCAAGGACTACCACCCGCCCTCGCGGCGCTATTCCTGCCTCGCGCAGAGCCCGCAGGAAGCCTGCCACATCCGTGTTGTGCCCCAAGAGGCGATGATCGTGCAGGATGATGGTATTCACCGCCCCCACCACACGGGCCTCCTCGGACACCTCGTCCATGAGCGGCAACGCCGCCTGCTTGTGAGGCACCGTTACGTTGGCCCCAACCAGCCCCAGCGCGCGGAGTGCCGCGACGGCCTCAGGCAGTCCCTTCGGGGGCACGGGCAACGGAACATAGCACCAGTCCAAGCCTATGGCGTCGATGGCTGCGTTCTGCATGGCGGGCGATACGCTATGCTCCGTAGGCCAGCCCAAAAGCCCAACCAACCTCGTCCGTCCCGTGATACCTCGCCCCATGAATTGCTCGCTATCCCCATACCATGGCACTTGGCGCCAGGCGCTCCATGACCCGGTCAAAGCCCGGAAACGAATCCACGATACACTCCGCGCCCTCGACGACCGTCTCGCCATCGGCTACAAGGCCCGCCACCGCCAAGGTCATCGCCATCCGATGGTCACCGCCGCTATCCACGACGGCTCCCTGAAGCCGTGTCGGCCCCTCAATGAGAAACCCGTCGGGTCGTTCCTCGATGCGTGCGCCCAGGCGCCCTAACTGGCCGGCCAGGAACCCAATGCGATCGGTCTCTTTGACGCGAAGCTCGTGCGCGCCGCTCACGACTGTCTGTCCAGAAGCTTGCGTGGCGAGCAGCCCCAGCACCGGGAATTCGTCAATCATCCGTGGCACCAGAGAGCGCGGCATCGTCGCGCCGACCAGATCCCCGCGCCGGACGACCAGATCGGCCACCGGCTCGCCGCCAGCAGTCTCCTCGTTCTGGAGGGTGACCGTCGCGCCCATGAGCGCCAGTGCGTCCAGCAAGCCAGTCCGGGTGGGATTTACGCCCACACCGCGTACCGTCAGCTCTCCGGTGCCGCCGATGAGGGCTGCCGCCAGCAAGTAAGCAGCCGAGGAAAAGTCGCCAGGCACTCGCACATCCAGCGGAGATACCTCTGGCACGGGACCTTGCAGCACGTGGCTCAAGTCATTCGTCCGTACGGGCACACCTCGCGCGCGGAGCATACGCTCCGTGTGATCGCGAGAGACACCCGGTTCGATCACGACCGTCTCGCCCATTGCGGATAACCCTGCCAGCAGTAAGCACGATTTGACCTGGGCGCTTGCCACGGGCAGCTCGTAGCGGATTCCCTTCAGGCCACCTCCTCGGATCGCCAGGGGTGGCAACCTGCCACCATCGCGCCCATCGATGGTGGCCCCCATAGCACGCAGCGGCTCCACGACACGACCCATCGGCCTCCGTAGCAGTTGTGGATCACCCGTAAGCACCGAAAACCATGGTCTTCCTGCCAGCAGCCCCGCCAAGAGGCGCATCGTTGTGCCGGAACGGACACAGTCGAGAGGAGAGGCTGGCTCCTCCCATCGCCGAAAGGACCTGCCCTCGACGACCAAGTCGGCGCCCTCGCGCGTCACTTGAGCTCCGAGGACACGTGTACATGCCATCGTGGCGCGACAGTCCGTGCCGTCGAGGTGCCCCGTGATGCGCGATGTTCCCTCAGACATGGAGGATAGAAGGACAGCGCGATGCGTGATGGACTTGTCGCCGGGAACGCGGGCCTCGCCGTAAAGCCGGGCCGGTCTCCGAATTGTTACTCTCATGGGTACATCCTCGTGCGCCTATCGCTTGCAGCGCTCAGGGCATCTGCCAAGGCAGTCAAGTCTCCATCCCGAAGCAGATTTTGAAGCCTTCGCAGAGCGCTCTCGCCGGCCCCCAGGGCTGCCAGCACCTCATCACGATTGGTCGTCAGGATGTCCAGCATCATGCGCACATCGCTGGCGGCCACACGGCTCGTGTCGCGGAATCCGCTGGCAGCCAGCTCCCAGGGAAGGCTCTCATCGCCAGCGAGGTCCTCGGCAGCAAGCACCAGTGCAACGGCCATACTGTAGGGGAGATGGCTTGCGATAGCAACGGCCCAATCATGTCGATCGGGCTGCAACACCATGGGCTTGGCACCCACGCCCTCCACCAACTCGCGGGCGAGCGCCAATGCCTCAGACGTGGTCCTGGAGATGGGACAGAGGACATAGCGCTTCCCCTCGTACAAGGCAGGATCCGCTACGGCCAGCCCCGAGGACTCTTTGCCACACATGGGATGGCCGCCCACCGCCTGCACATGGCCTGGGAGACTCTCCATCGCTTCGCAGATGGCGCGCTTGGTGCTACCCACATCGGTGACGAGCGCCCCCGGCTGCATATAGCGCCCCAGGGTGCAAAGCTTGGCAACGATATCCGTCACAGGCGTCGCCAACACCACGACATCGGCCACCGCCAGGCCCTCGGCGAGGTCCGTTGTGGCCTCGTCCACGAATCCCAGACGGCGTGCAAGGGGTATTTTGCTCGGCCGACGCGTCACGCCGACCACTCTACGACATGCATCCCGGCGACGTAGGGCAGCAGCCAGGGAGCCGCCCATAAGTCCCAATCCCACCACCGTCACCTGCGCCTCGGACAGAGATCCAACCACAGCTCCCCCTAGACGCTCCGGCCTATGGCAGCGGCCACCGCCTTGATACGCGTCACCAGCTCGTAGAAGCGATCAGGGCGCAGCGACTGCTCGCCATCCGAAAGCGCCGCCTCTGGCTGAGGATGCACCTCGATCAGAAGCCCATCCGCTCCCGCGGCCACGGCCGCCAATGACAAAGCCGGAACCCAACGCCAATTCCCGCAGGCGTGACTAGGATCCACGATCACGGGCAGGTGTGTCAACTCTTTCAACACCGGCACCGCGCTGATGTCGAGCGTGTTCCGCGTATACGGTTCAAACGTGCGAATGCCCCGCTCGCAGAGCATCACCTGGTAGTTCCCATGCGAGAGGATGTACTCGGCTGCCATGAGGAGCTCTTCCATGGTGGACATCATGCCCCGCTTGAGCAGGACGGGCTTGCCAGATCGGCCCACCGCGTGCAACAGATTAAAGTTCTGCATGTTGCGCGTCCCGATCTGCAAGATATCGGCATGCTCCGCGACCAGGTCCACCTGCTCGGGCGCCATCACCTCCGTGACGACGGCCATGTCGGTCTTGTCCCGAACCTCCTGCAGCAGCTCTAGGCCCTCCCGTCCAAGCCCCTGAAAGCTGTACGGCGACGTCCGCGGCTTGAACACGCCTCCCCGCAGCACGCGAACGCCAGCGCGCCGAACGGCTTGCGCCGCCTCGAAGAGCTGTTCCCGGCTTTCGACGGCGCAAGGACCTGCCATGATGACAAAAACGCTGCCGCCAACATCCACATCCTTTACCGAGACGACAGTATCCTTGGGATGGAATCCCCTGCCTGCCAGCTTGAATGGCTTGAGGATGCGCACCACCTGTTCCACGCCATCCATGGACTCGAACACGCTCTCTCGTAGCCGCCTTGGGTCGCCGATCACGCCAACGATGGTCGTCTCTTTGCCCTGAGATAGATGCGCCTCGCAACCTAGCTTGGTCACCCGATCCACGACATCCTGAATCTGCTCAGGCGTAGCCCTCTGCGACATTACAACGATCATTGCCTAGCCTCCCTACGCGCCACCCAGTCCGGTCGAAGGACGCGGGCTTTTCCAAGATAGACATGACGTACAGCTCCCTGGGCCCGATCTGTGTTCCATAGCAGCAGCACGCGAATGCAACGCGGCAAAGAGCCAGGGACCGGGATCTCCTGTGCATCCATCAGCGGCACCTGATCCCATCCCAGATCCCGTGCGGCGGTGGCGGGGAAGGCCGCGTCAAGATCTCGTGTCACCGTGAACCAAGCGGCGGCGAGGTCCTCGGCGTCCAGGTCGTTCTCCCTTTGCATCGTCGTCAAGAGCTCGTGCGTAGCTTCCAGGATTGCCTTTGCGTTGTTCTCATCGACTGTGATCGCGCCACGGATTCCTCGGATTGTCATGGTCCTCCCAGTTGATCCTCCCATAAAGAAACGCGAGGCCTGCGCCTCGCGTTGCGATCATCGCTCTCGTCTTGTAGTGCTACAGCGAACTACAACTCCTGGCTAGGCGCCTGCGTGCCCCCTATGTAGCCAAAATAATAGTAGGTAAAGGCCTCGAACCGACGCTTCATTCTATGCACCACGTGCCACCCTTACCGCGCCCGTCCACCAAGCTCCTTGCAAAACAGCCTATCACATGCTTGCAGGCAAGTCAAGGCGCGCCGGCTGCGATCATCCATCTGTGTCGTAGGACGCACAGAAACCCCATAAATCCTGGGACTCCTCGAGGATGCGTTGACTCCAAATGCAGCCCCCATGCTCCACCGCATACGGACAAGCCTCGATTGGGTCCCGCGGCACGTTGATCCCAAGACGTCGCAGTCCCCGCACGAGATGGCACAACGGAAGGCCGACGACGTTGGCGTAGCAATCTCCCAAACGCTCTACCGGTGAGAAAGCGCCATGCTGAATCGCATAGGCCCCCGCCTTGTCCATGGGATCGCCCGTGGCCACGTACGACGCCACTTCAACGTGACTGTACGCGCGCATGCGCACAGGCGTGGTTGCCACTTGTGTCAACACGCAACCTCTGTCCGCGGCCAACAGCGCCAGTCCAGTGACGACGTTGTGCTCGCGCCCTCGAAGACGCCATAGCATGGAACGTGCCTCCTCCGGATCGGTCGGCTTGCCGAGGGTCTCGTTATCCAAAACCACAAGCGTGTCGGCGGCGACCACCAGCCCCGCCGGGTTCGCTCGAAAAGATGCAAGCGCCTTCTTCCTGGCCAGACGCCTTGCCATATCGGCGGGAAGTTCGCCATCCCGCAAACGCTCCTCTACCCAGCTAGGCTGGATATCAAACGCGAGCCCCAAACGCTCTAACAGCTCGTGTCTTCTTGGCGAAGCCGACGCCAACGCAATCCTCAAGGCGACTCCTCTCTGCCAACCTAGCACACATAGCGTAGTCACATCCAAGCGCCATGTCAGCCATAGCCTATGATACTGCAGCATGTGCAAAGCGACCAAAGCTTCATATGAGCGGAACTCTTTCGCGCCCAAGACGACGCCAAACTCCGACCATGGTAGAGCCGGCTTTGACCCCCTTCCAAGCCCCGCGTAGAATCGTCTTTATGTGGACATCCATCTGCCAGGTCAAGGGAGACATGCCGTGAGAGCGCTCATCACCGGCGGGTGTGGTTTCATCGGTAGCCATCTGGCCGAAGCTCTCCTCGCCCGAGGAGACCACGTCACCGTCATTGATGACCTGAGCACAGGCCGCCTGGATAACATTGCCTCATTCGTGTCGCACCCGCGGTTCACCTTTGCCATCGAAAGCATCACCAACGAGACCGTCATGGACCGGCTGGTAAGCGAATGCAATATCATCTACCATCTCGCCGCAGCCGTGGGCGTC
>JBNGEB010000141.1:0-6212 GCA_049975585.1 Anaerolineae bacterium | reverse complement strand
GTCAAGACCAGGAGCCTCGAGGCCCCGCTCATAGTACTCGCAGACGTCTTCGCTAGTCGCGCCTAGGACCTGGAGATTGCCGAATCCGCTCATGTGGACCTCGCACTTTTGCCCGAATGCCTCGCAGATGCCGGCCATCTTGAGCATGCCCGTCATGCCACCGCGCAGCACGTCCATGCGGCTCATGTCCGAGGCGCCGCGGAGAATCCAGTCGGCCCGCGTATAGATGCTGCCGGCCGCGATCTCTGGCGATAGCACGGGGATCTCGAGCTCCCGCGAGAGCCGCACATAGCTCTCGACGCGGTACTCGGGCATGGGATGCTCGTACCAGTAGAACTCGAGCTCTTCAAGGACGCGGCCGATATAGAGCGCCTCCTCGTAGGTGCGGTAGGTGCCCCAAGGGTCGTACATGAGGATCATGGCATCGCCGACGGCGTCGCGCACGGCCTCGCACACGCGCACATCCCAGTTGACGTGAGAGGGCACGCCGGGATCCGGCTGCTGCGTCTCGGGATCCCAGAAATAGTACGGGTGGATCTTGTAGGCCGTGTAGCCTCGATCGAGGCAATCGAGGGCATGCTGGGCATAGTCCTCGGGCATGCCAACGTTGGGATAGGTGCTGGCATAGGCCAACACGCGGTCGCGGCATCCGCCCGCATACTTGAAGACGGGCAGGCCGGCTGATCGCGCAGCCAGGTCCCACAAGGCGAGGTCGATGGTGCTCAGCAGGTATTCGGGCAGGTTCGCGACCCACATCCAGTGCCAGAAGCGCTCGCGATCCAAGGGATCCTGGCCGACGAGCAGGCGCTCGACGACGCCTCGGACTTGGGCGCACTCTTCGGGGGTGAGCCCGTCCTGGTCGCCGTGACCGTGACCACCCAGGTAGAGGCCCTCGGCGCCCTCGTCGGTTAGAATGCGCGTCAGCGTCTGGCGGGCCGTTATCTCTGGGATGAGCTTGCCGTTACGAAACCCGGGACGCGTAACCCGGAAGGGGATGATCTCGACGCCGGTGATCTTCATGCGTGGCTCCTTGTGCACGGTTCTGGCGACAGCGCGGCCATTGTGGCTGAAACTGCGCGGGCTGACAACCGCGCCGGTGGTCCTGGCAAATCGCAACGCTTCTGGGGACGCTTGGGTTCGCTGAGCCCGCATGCTATGATAATCATGAGGGCCTGGAATGACGCCGGAGGTGAGATGGATCGCATGAAGTGGAATGGCGCGGTTGAGGTCGCGCAGCAGATGGAGCGCTTTGAGGCATCGAAGAGTGTTCCGAACACCGGCACGGGCAGTAGGCGGGAAGGTGATCGATTTGAGGATCTAGTGCGTGGCTTCTGGAGCGAGGTCGGATCTGCCCTGCAGAGGGCCGGAGCTGAGAGGTCTTGCGTTGCGGTAGGGCGCACTTTCCATATGCAGCGAATCCGTCACGGGGAAAGAGAACTCTACCTTCCCAGTGATCAATGCGCGAGTGTCACTAGGCCCTCATGCCCCACGAAGTGGTTCCAGCGGCGCTTCCTGGTGTCTGGGCTCGTGGATCGGTATCCTGGAGAGGGGGAGGCCATTCAGCGATATGCTCCCGATACCGGTCCCTATAGTGGGGCTGCCTATCCGAAGATGTACAGTGGGCTTCGGACGTGCTTCGATGGGACTTTGCTTCTAGTGGAGAGAGGTATACTGAAGCACAAAATACTCTTGGAGTATAAGACAGCCAAGTCATCGAAAGGCATCAGTCTGGACGGGAACGCCCACGAGCGGCTTTCGTTCCAGATTCTGCAGTACCTTGAGATCGCAACGCGTTACCCCCGTTGCTCATTGGTTGTGATCGCGAATGGCGCATTTGCCTTCTACCGCAACAAGTATCACGTTAGTTTCCGTACTCAGGCCGATCGGTTGTCGAACTTCTGTTGGTTTGAGATGCTACGCCTGTGCACGCAAGCAGAGTACCTAAGGTTCGTGAAGGGACTCGCGATGCAGCTCTTGGCTGACCAGACCGAGATCGAGGGTGTTGGATGATCAAGTACATCGGCTCGAAGCGGGTGCTCGTCCCGGCCATCACCTCCATTGTCGAAGCGTTGCCGGCCGTGCGCACGGTGCTGGATCTGTTCTCCGGGACGGCACGGGTGGGCCACGCCCTCAAACGAGCGGGGTACGAGGTCACGGCCAACGATCACACGACCTATGCTTACACGGTGGCGCAGTGCTACGTCCAGGCCGATGCCGAGGCCGTCCTGCCTGAGGTCCGTCGCGTCCTCGAGGAGCTAGCCCATGTGCCGCCGCGGTCGGGTTGGTTTACCGAGACCTACTGCAGGCGATCGCGGTTCTTCCATCCCAAGAACGGCGCGCGTATCGAGGCGATGCGGGAGGCCATCGATGCGTGGGGCTTGACGGGTGATGTGCGTGCCGTGGTGCTCACCGCGCTGATGGAGGCCGCCGACCGAGTGGATTCGACGGTGGGCGTCCAGATGGCCTACCTAAAGCAGTGGGCGCCTCGCGCGCACAACGATCTGGAGCTACGGGTGCCTGAGGTACTGCCTGGGCCGGGCCGCGCAGTCCAGATGGAGGCCGTGGACGCGGCCCGTCGCTTCCCGGCCGACCTGGTCTATCTGGATCCGCCCTACAACCAGCATCGCTACCTGGCCAACTATCATATCTGGGAGACGCTGGTGCGGTGGGACCAGCCCGAGGTGTACGGGATCGCGTGCAAGCGCGTGGACTGCAAGCGCTACAAGAGCCCCTTCAACTCCAAGCGGCGCATTCACCGGGCCATGCGCGACGTGGTGGAGGCTACCAACGCTCGCTACTTGCTGGTCTCGTTCAACAACGAGGGCTACATCAGCCGATCCGAGATGGAAGAGCTTCTCTCCGAGCACGGGGAGGTACTGGTGATCGCTCGCGATCACGATCGCTATGTGGGCGCGCGCATCGGCATCTACAACCCCGACGGGAAAAAAGTTGGGCAGATCAGCCACGTGCGCAACAAGGAGTACCTCTACCTGGTGGGCGACAACGCCGATGCGCTGGCAGACGCCGCCCAAGCCTGCCAACCAGAGGCGCAGCAGGGGAGGCTCTTCTGAACTGAGGGAAGGCGCTCACCCAGGCCAGACTCGCGTCGGTGCCCGGCTGAAGTCCTCGATCAGGTCGTCGCTGTCCTCAAGACTAACCGAGATACGCAGGAAGCCGTCGTCTCGAGGATCTCGAGCGAGGCCAGGCGAACGCGTTGTCAGCGAGGGGCTCGAGTCGCGTACGAGACTCCCATGGCTCGGTTGCGGATTGCTTCCTATCCGCGCCGAGGCCGGCGGCGCTACCATTTGACCAACCAGGCATCGCTCGGCTATCATCGCGCATCTGCTGGAAGAAATAAGCCGGCTCGCACTCGCCGCAGTGCGAACCGGCTTGTGGGCGGGGGTGTGCCCCAGGAGGGAGTCGAACCCCCGGCACAAGGTTTAGGAAACCTCTGCTCTATCCTCTGAGCTACTGGGGCTTGCGTACAGGAATATAGCATAGGGCATGCGGAGTGACAAGACGGGTGACGTGTGGTATCGGTGTGCGGAGTTGGCTAGCGACACGGGCGGGAGCCTTGGGGCAGGCTCTCGTGCTCATCGCGCTTGCCTGGGCCCTGTCGGTACCGCCGCAACGCCTGGTGGTGCCTGGTCCCCAGCGCGAGGTAGAGACGCTCAACCCCAAGATGGGCGTCCACACGCGCCTGACCGACGAAGTCGAGGAGTGGAAGATCCAGCAGACACTAGCGATGGTGCGGCAGATGGGGAGCCCTTGGGTAGTCGAGTACTTTCCTTGGGCGTACTATGAGCCGAGCCGTGGGCGCTACCAGTGGGATCATGCCGATGTCGTCGTGGATCATGCTTTGGCGCAAGGGTTGACGGTGTTGGCGCGCATTGACTATGTGCCAGAGTGGGCGCGCCCAGAAGAGACGACGACGCGCTACCTGGACGAGGATGGCTACGCCGCCTATGCTGCCTTTGTGAGCGCTTTCGTGGAGCATTTTCAGGGGCGCGTCCGGCACGTCATCATCTGGAACGAACCGAACCTGAGCTTTGAGTGGGGCTATCGTGAGCCCGACCCAGAGGCCTACACCGAGTTGCTGCGACAGGCGTATCTTGCTGCCAAGGCCGCGGATCCCGATGTCGTGGTCCTGGCGGCCGGGCTGGCACCCACGCTGGCTCCAGTGGGCGATCCCTGGGGCATGAACGAACTGGTCTTTCTGCAACGCATGTACGATGCGGGCGCTGGACAGTGGTTCGACGGGATAGCCGCGCACACCTATGGGTTGTCGTTTCCCGCCGATGAGGAGCCGGCCGAGGGCCGACTCAACTTTCGCCGTGTGGAGTTGCTCCACGAGGTGATGGCGGCCAACGGCGATGGCGAAAAACCTGTCTACATCACCGAGGCGGGTTGGAATGACCACCCTCGCTGGACGAGATCCGTCTCGCCTTACGCGCGCATCCAGTACACAGTGGATGCATACCAGACGGCGCTAGAGGACTGGGATTGGTGCGAGGCCCTCTGCATTTGGGCCTTTCGCTACCCCTGGCCCGCGCGTAGCTTTCAGGACGGGTTCACCTTGGTGACGCCCGAGTTTGTGACCAAGCCGATCTACGGCGAGCTGACCCGCTACGCGCACGGGCAGCCGTTCGAGTACCTGGAGCCCTGAGCGGTGTCTGGTAGGCAAGGCCGCGGGTTCACCTGGTGGCCCTTGGCGCTGGGCTTGGGGCTAGTGGCCTTTGCGCTGCTCCAGATGGCGTGGGGGGCCATGGACATCGGCCTGCACCTGGGACGCGATGAGGTGTGGGATGAGGTTCGGGCGCGCGGGATATTGCGCGTCGGGATGGAGGCCAGCTATCCACCTTTTGAATCCGTGGCCGATAGCGGCGAGTTGCAGGGGTTCGACATCGATCTGGCCCGATCCCTTGGCGAACGGTGGGGAGTCGATGTGCAGTTCGTGGATGTACACTATGACGGGCTGGTGGAGGCGTTGGCAGCGGACAAGTTCGACCTGATCATCTCGGCGTTGCCCTATGATGCGCGGCTCACGCGCGACGTGGCCTACTCGGATCCGTACGTGTACCTGGGGTTGCGTGCGGTCTCCAGGGCGAGCGATGGCCCCGTGTCGTCGATGGCCGACCTCGACGGGCGAGTCGTTGGGGTGGAGCTGGGCTCCGAGGCGCACCAGTACCTTCGACTTCAGATGCGCGACCACGGCCTAGACGTGGAGGTCCGCGCTGAGCGCACGCTGCCAGAGGCCGTCGAAGCCTTGAGGCAAGGCGAGGTGTCTGCCGTGGTGTGTGATCGCGTGGACGCGGCCCCTTACGCGCGCGAGGCCGGGCTAGTTGGGGGCAAATCCTTGCTGACGTCAGAGCCCGTCGTGATTGGCGTTCCTACCGATGCGCCGGTTCTCTTGCGAGAGGTGAACAGCGCGCTTGAGACTATGCGGTACGACGGCACGTTGGCAGAGATCGAGGACCGTTGGTTCTAGCCGCGGGAGGCGGATAGACAGGAGAGTAGCACCGTGCAGCAACTCAACAGCCTGCGTCTGGTGCGACGTCCGGCACGCGAGGCCACCGACATGGATCTGCTGACCGCCATGCAGAGCGAGAGCTATGCGATCAATTTCCCCGAGCAGGTCTTTAGCGAGCATCTCTTTCGGCCATGGTTGGGCTCTGGCATCCGCCGTGGGGAGATCTGGATCTACACGCTGGATGGCGAGGTCGTAGGTTGGTTGTGGTTGGACCTCAAACGACCTCGACGCAGCGCGCACATCGTGCACGTGCAGGTCGCGACGGAGCATTGGGGAAGAGGCATCGGTCGGCGGATCGTCGAGGACGGCATCGCCCAGGCAAGGGACGCTGGCCGCAAAAAGCTGACCCTGACGGTGACCAAGTCCAACGCTCGTGCCATGACGCTCTATGCGCACCTTGGCTTCGCAGTGACGGGGGATCTGGGCGATCGTCAGATGATGCTGCTGGAGCTATGATGGATCCTCGTCCTCCCAAGCGACCTCTACCGTCACATCGCCCAGGGTGACCTGATCGCCCGGTCGGATCTTGAGGCTGCGACGCGTCTCGATGGCGCCGTTGAGCAGCACCTGACCGGACTGGATGAGATGCTTGGCCTCGCCTCCCGAACCAACGAGGTTGGCCAGCTTCAGGAACTGATCCAGGCGGATGGTGTGTTCCTCTTCGGATGATTACACGGTCCTC
>JBNGEB010000140.1:0-6275 GCA_049975585.1 Anaerolineae bacterium | reverse complement strand
GATTGGTCCTAAGCTGGTCCCGAGGCGCACTCTTGGGCGCCGTCGCAGCAGCCACCATGGTGCTGTTGGCCTCCGGGAGAGGTACTCGCATGGGAGCGCTGGCCCTAGGTGTGATAGGCGTTGCCGCCTGGCCCTGGCTCTCCACACTGGTGCCGCAGGGAGCTATCGAGCGGCTGTGGGAGGGGCTACGCTGGCTGGGGACCGATCTCACCGCCATCGAGGTCACCGACGCCAACTTTGCGGTCATCGAGCGCCTGGCCCACTGGCTGGCCGCCTGGCGCATGTTTGAGCAACACCCATGGACCGGCGTCGGACTGGGGCAATACGCCACGATCTACCCCCAGGTCGCAATCCCCCGGTGGTCAGACCCCCTGGGGCACGCCCACAACCTGTACCTGCACGTGCTGGCAGAGCAGGGGCTCGTCGGGATGGTGGGTCTGGCGGCATTTCTCGGCGGGGCGATGATAGCCACTTGGCGCGCCCTCAGGCGTACCACGGGTTGGCGGCGGGGCGTCGTCCTTGGGTGCCTGGGCATGCTGGGCCACCTGATGGTGCACAGCCTCGTGGATCTCCTGTTCGTCCAGGGGATCTACCTCCTGATCGGGACGATCCTAGGGTTGATGGTAGCTTGCAGCTTGGAGAGCCCCAATATTGGAACCAACGACAGTGCAACCCCGTAGCTCCATGAGCCCAGGCCTTGCCGAACGCGTTCGGTCCCTATTGGCAGAGCACCGCGCGGAGGTCCGCCGGTTCGTGCGCTTTGGCGTCGTCGGCACCATTGGAGCAGTGGTTGACTTTAGCGTGCTCAACCTATGCATCCAGCTACTCTCCATGGAAAAGTGGCTAGCCAACACCTTTTCCTTCTCGGCTGCCGTACTGAGCAACTTTACTTGGAACCGACTATGGACCTTCCCCGAATCGCGCCAAGAAGCGCTTCTTCCGCAGCTTGGTCAGTTCGCACTGGTGAACGTGATAGGCTATGCCATCAATCAGGCCATCTTTCTCTCGCTGGATCGCTACGTCTTCGCCGACTGGGACGTATGGGGCTACAACCTTTCCAAGGCTATTGCCATCGGCGTCGTGCTGTTCTGGAACTATGGCGTGAACCGTATCTGGACCTACCGTAGGATCGACTAGTGCGCATTGCCATTGACTACACAGCCGCGATCCGCCAGCGAGCCGGCATTGGACGGTACACGCGAGAGCTTACGCAAGCGCTCCTTGCGCTGGACCGCGAAACTCGTTATGTCATCTTTTCGGCGGGACGCGGTGCCGACGAGCCCCAGTGGCCCCCCAATGTGCGACGACGGTCCGTACCCCTCAGCGACCACCAACTGGCCGTCATCTGGCAGAGGCTGCGCCTGCCGATCCTTGCCGAGCTACTGACAGGACCGGTTGATCTGTTCCACTCGCCCGATTTCGTGTTGCCCCCTCTGCTCAAGGCTGCCTCGGTCGTCACCATCCACGACCTTTCGTTCATGCGCCTCCCTCACTGCTCACCGCCTGCTCTGCTGGACTATCTGATGCGTTCGGTGCCACGCTCTGCGCGGCGAGCGGATGCCATCCTGGCCGACTCGGAGAGCACGCAGCGCGATGTGGTGGAGCTGCTCGGCATCGACGCGGAGCACGTACACGTCGTGTACGCGGGGGTGGACGCTCGCTTTGCGCCCCAGCCACCTAGCGCGGTACAGGAGGCAAAGGGTCGCTATGGTATCACGGGCCCCTATATCCTGGCCGTCGGCACACTACAACCCCGCAAGAACTACCCCCGGCTGCTCGAGGCCTTTGCTGCCATGCGTAGAGCATCGGGCCTGCCTCACAGGCTGGCCATCGTGGGAGGACGAGGCTGGCTCTATGACGAGATCGATGCCGCCATCGCGCGGCTGGAGCTAACCGACGACGTCCTAATGCCCGGCTTTGTGCGGGACGCGGACCTGCCGGCGCTCTACACGGGCGCCGACCTGCTGGCCTTCCCCTCCTTGTACGAGGGCTTTGGCCTACCGGCCCTCGAGGCCATGGCGTGTGGCACTCCGGTGGTGGCGAGCACGGCGCCAGCCTTGCCAGAGGTCTGCGGCGACGCTGCCCTGCTCGTGGATCCCGCAGACGCACCCGCCTTAGCGAACGCCATGGAGCGGGTGCTTACGGACGAGGTGCTATCGGCCCGGCTAGTTGAGCTGGGACACCGTCGTGCCAGGCAGTTCCGGTGGGAGGACGCGGCACGCTCTCTCTTGGCAGTGTACCGAAAGCTAGTTGGCTAGCTGTACACCTCGGACTTGAGGACGCCCACAAAGCGTAGGTTGCGATAGTGCCCCGCATAGTCCAGCCCGTAGCCGATCACAAAACGGTCTGGGATCTCGAACCCGGTATAGTCGATCTCCAGATCGAGCTCTCGACGGGAAGGCTTGTCAAGCAACGCACAGACCTTGAGGCTGGCAGGCTGGCGAACACGGAGGTTCTGCATAAGGTAGGATAGCGTGCGTCCCGTGTCGATAATGTCCTCGACGATGAGCACGTGCCGCCCGCTGATATCGCGGTCCAGGTCCTTGAGGATGCGAACCACACCCGTGGACTCGGTATCATCGCCGTAGCTAGAAATGGCCATAAAGTCCACGTCATGCTTGATGGTGAGGGATCGCGTCAGGTCCGCCAGAAAAACGTATCCGCCCTTGAGCACGCAGACCAGCAAAGGATCCAGCTCGGCATAGTCGGCGGAGATCTGCTTGCCCAGCTCGTACACGCGCCGCAGGATCTGAGACTCGGAGAGCAGGACCTCTTCGACATCCATCTCAAGACTTGGCATAGTGTTGCCTTCCGTGCCTGTCTGACAGCTCACAAGCTTGGCATCATTCTAGCCGACAGGATCGTCCTGGCAAACCCATATAACTTGCCTGCGGGTACACGCAACGATCCCGAGCTACTTGCCGTGACCCGGGATCATCTGCCTCTTGGTAGCCTAGCGACGCGAACGCGCTGGCCCGCCGGGGCGAGGCTGAGCCTCGTTGACCCGAATGCGCCTGCCGTCCAGGTCCATGCCGTCCATCTGCTCGATGGCGGCCATCGCCTCATCGTCGTTGGCCAGGGTCACAAAGCCAAAGCCCCTGGAGCGGCCCGTCTCACGATCCGTGATGACAACCGCATCCTCCACCTCACCGATCGCCTCAAAAGCGCTACGCAGTCCGTCAGCGGTGGTGCTGTACGAAAGGTTCCCGCAATAGAGTCTCTTGCTCATTTCTCAGATCATCCCGGAGTGGTCTGTCGTCACAAGCCCAGAAACGCCTCAGAGCCCTTGCCCCGTGTGTTCAGCATGCACGGAGCCCCCACCTCCTAGCTACCGCTCTGGCCCGACTCGAACCCGTCTCGCCGCAGACCACTCCAGTGAACGGACGGATCCAACGACTCGAATCTACCAGAAGACCGGCTCGCGAGTCCCTTGTTGCCCGCAAGCTTGATTCGGACAGGGCGATTGTACTAGAGTAGCGTCATCCTGACAAGACTCGTAAGGTGACCGAAGCGTCTCCATTTGCGACGATCGACGATCGCTGCGCCGCCGGGCCAGGAGAATGCCCCGAAGGAACCCGCGTGTCCCTACCACCAAGCCTGCGAAGCGTGAGAAGAGCCATGCGCCAAACGGCACGATCGGCCATCGTCCAATGGCGCCTGCTATCGAGAGAGGCGTCTCGTCGCAGCCTGCCCGACTATGTCATCATCGGCGCCCAAAAGGCCGGCACGACGTCGCTGCAGAAAGCTCTCGCGCGCCATCCAGATGTGTGCACCTCCTTGGTCAAAGAGGTCCACTACTTTGACCTGCACTATGACCAAGGCGAAAGGTGGTACCGAGCCCACTTTTGCAGGGACGTTAGCCAAGCCCGCGCTGAGAAGCCAGGCCATCCCGTGGTGACGGGCGAAGCCACACCCTTCTACCTAGCGCATCCGATGGCCGCTGAGCGCGCCGCGCACACGATCCCCGACGCCCGCCTGATCGTCCTGCTGCGGGACCCTGTGGAGCGAGCGTACTCCCAGTACGCCCACGAGGTGCGCCTGGGCCATGAGCACGCGACGGTCCACAATGCCTTTGCGCGCGAGCTTGCCCTGGGTGCAGATGATGAGAGAATCGGCCCGCTGGGGATAGACGCTTGGACCCTTTCGCATCGTTCGTACTTGTACCGAGGGCTCTATGCGAAGCAGTTGGCTGCATGGTTTGCGCGCTTCGATGCAGACCAGTTTCTCATCTTGCGCAGTGAGGACTATTTCGCAGAGCCCGTAGAGACGCTCGATCAAGTGTGCGCATTCCTAGGGGTGCGCAAGGTCAGCGACTTGCAGCGACCGGAAGCGTTTGATGTCCATCACAACCGAGGGGAGCCACGCGCCCCTCTCCCCCTAGCACTGCGCAAGCAGCTAGAAGCATACTTTGCTGGGCCGAATCGCGCTCTGGAGGATCTCCTTGGCCGCAAGATGGGATGGTAAGAGTACGCCACAGTTCAACGACCGGAAACACGTCTCAGGAATGGAGGGAGCCGGAACTATGATCTCGTACAGCAAATCGTTGCCTGTTCATCACGACGTCGAGGTGTTCGTGGCCGGCGGAGGGCCGGCAGGCGTCGCGGCCGCCCTAGCCGCCGCGCGCAGCGGCGCTAGCGTTTTCCTCGTGGAAGGGACTTCTTGCCTTGGCGGGATGGGCACTTTGGGGCTGGTGCCGGCGTTCATGCAGTTCGCCGATGGGGAACACTTTTTGGCGGGGGGGATCGGCCGCGAGATCTATGACCGTCTCTGGGAAGCCAAGGGGGCTGGCCTCGACGACCGGTACGACAATCCCATGGCCACCCTCAGCATCCGCGCGGAGGTGCTCAAGCGGGTCTATGACGAGCTCATGGAGGCTTCCGGCGTCAGGTTCACCTTTATGACCCAGATGGTGGATGTGATCGCGTCGGACGGCGTTGTCGATGCCGTGGTGTGCAGCGGCAAGAGCGGCCTGTACGCCGTGCGGGCCAAGGTGTACGTGGATGGCACCGGCGACGGCGACCTGGCCACGTGGGCCGGCGCTGCCTTTGAAAAGGGCGACGACGAGGGCAAGATGATGGCCGGCACCCTTTGCAGCCTGTGGGCCGGGGTGGACTGGGAGGCCGTCCGAGCATCCAAACAGAGAGCGGAGGACGAACTGCCCTGCGCCTTTGAGGAGGGCGTCTTCTCCGTCAAGGATCGGCACCTGCCCGGAATGTGGCGCGTGGGCCAGACGCTAGCCGGAGGCAACCTAGGACATACCTTTGGCGTCGATGGCACCGACGAGCGGTCCCTGACCGAGGCGCTAATCTACGGCCGCAAGCTCCTCACCGAATACGAGCGATTCTACCGCCATTACATGGCCGGCTATGCCCGAATGGAACTGGCCGCCACCGGGGCCCTGCTGGGCATCCGCGAGACTCGGCGCATCGTCGGCGACTATCAACTGAACCTCGAGGATTTCCGCACACGCGCCGTCTTCCCGGACGAGATCGGCCGCTATGCGTACCCCGTGGATATTCACGCGTCCGATCCCAGCGCCGAGACCCACGCCAAGTTCCTGGAGGCCTTTCAGTCGCAAAGGCTGGATCCAGGCGAGAGCTATGGCATCCCGTATCGCACGTTGACCCCGCGGGGCCTCTCCAACGTGCTCGTAGCGGGGAGATGCATCAGTACCGACCGAGCGCTTCAGGGCTCGGTGCGTGCCATGCCTGGCTGCTTCATCACGGGCCAAGCCGCCGGAGTGGCCGCCGCCATAGCCGCCAAGACCGATAGCGACGTGCACGGGATCGACGTGCACGAGCTCCAGGGACAGCTCCGGGAGATGGGCGCCTATCTCCCCAACGCCTAGCCAACCAAACGGAGACGGCGGGGAGACGCCTAGTCTCTCCGCCGTTCACGTCCGACCCGGTGCAGAACCTAGTGATACTTTGGCAGCAACTCGCCGTGAGCCTCGATCAGATCATCGCAGAGTGCTACGATCTCATCGATGGTGAGCTCGGCAGCGGTGTGAGGATCGAGCATTGCTGCTTGGTAGATATAGTCGCGACGCTGCTTCAGGGCCGCCTCGATAGTCACCTCTTGGACGTTGATGTTGGTCCTATTCAGAGCGGCACACTGAGGTGGAAGGTCCCCCACATACGTGGGCGTCACGCCAGATCGGTCCGCGACGCACATGACCTCCACGCAGGCGTCAGTGGGCAGATTGGCGATCAGCCCTTTGTTGAGCACGTTGCCGCCAAAGGTAAAGGGCACGCCCGTGAGCGTCGCCTCGATGA
>JBNGEB010000139.1:0-6294 GCA_049975585.1 Anaerolineae bacterium | reverse complement strand
CCGGTCAAGCTAGAGAGAGCCACGCGCAGGACCGTCAAGCGACCACGATCCCCCACTATGCGGATCGTGGTCGCAGCGCAGAGGGAGATTCCCGCCACTGCAGCCCATCAGCGCCTGTAGTCACTGGGGCGCCGTTGCGCAGCTAGCCCTCATCGAACGGGCTCGCGCCGCCGATGGGTCTGCCCTACCGCTGTATCTCCATCGCTAGAGCCACTACTCGCCCGAGGTGCCCCGACTCTTGATGGACCACCCGATGAACAGCAGCGCGGCGATGTAGATGACCCACTGGATGGAACTGGCCATCTGGTTCAGCATATCAAAGAGCTGGATGAACAGCGTCTGAAGATGGGTCTGTTGGATAAACCCAAACGCCGTCGTGAGCCCATGGAGCCCGATCAACACGGCGACGAACATGGCTCCTGCCGAAGCGATGGTCTCATCGCCCACCAGCCGTTCGAGTAGGTCCGCCAGTGGCTTGCGGATCCAGAAGATCAAGCCCGCCGACACGGCGATGGCCACCAGGAACCCGATTGCCCCCACCAAGAAGCTCCAGAACACGATGCCCTCCTCTCGCTGCCGTTGCCATACTACACCCTGACCCATAGTATGCCGTGAAGCCCAAGTAGTCGCAAGCACACGCGCTCCACACGATTCCGATGACATCTCGGCACGTGACACGATTGCCAGCTCATCCCTCGAGCGCCTAGAGAACGGCGGCAGGAGCCGACAGATCCGCCATCGTCATGAGCTCGGCGTCGGGCCGATACCGAAAGGGACGGAAGGCGAATGGTCTGACGGATTCTCCCTCGGCGGGCTAGAGAGACTCGTCAAAAGCGGCGAGAGCATCGCGCACAGCTCGGTATCGCTCTCGAAGCGCCACATACGCGTCGTGATGTGAGGGCCGGGGCTCGTAACGCCTCTGAACGCGCACGATGGTGTCGGCCGCGTCTCGCGCATTGGAGTACACGCCTGCCCCGATGCCGGCCAGCATCGCCGCCCCTAGAGGGGTTGGGTAGAGCACCCCAGTTTCCTCTATGGTGATGCCCATCACGTCGGCGGCGAGTTGCAGCCACGGCTCAGAGCGAGCTCCGGGGCCCGTCGCTCGTAGCGCTCGGAGGCCGACGCCTGCCTCCCGCAAGCTGCCAACACTCTCCGCCGATGCCAGCATAGCTCCCTCGAGGAAAGCCTTGACGACCTCCCCGCGGCTGCTGGTGGTCGTGATGCCCCAAAGTCCGCCCAGGCGACGCGTTTGGCCATGCCCAGAGAGCACTTTTTCATGGGGCGGCAGCGCGACGATGCCGGTAGGATCGCCTGGCATTTCATCCATGAGCCTGCGGTAGAAATCATAGCCGTGAGCGGCCGCCTCTCGCGCCTCGGGAGCCATCCAGGCGTCTCGCAGCCATCGCAGCACATTGCCCCCGGCCGGCGTAAGCGCTTCGGTCAACCAGCGGTTTGCTACAACGTGTGGGACGGCGTTCAATCCTCGGGCGTAGAGGAGTCCTACCAACGGTGGAGCCTCGTAGGCTGCCAAGATCGAAATCACGCGGTCGAGCGACAGCAGCCCCATGGACGGGTGCAGAACGCCCAGAGCAAGGGCCGCACACGCATAGTCAGCACCCCCCAGGACGATACGCACGTCTTGGGCGATCCCTAGAGCTCCCGCGACCGACGGCGAGACGGTGCCGATGGGGCTGCCCGCCGCTAGAATCTCTGGCAGTTTCGCATCGGTCATGTGCACGACGCGGAGCACCTTGCCGGACCAGGTCCTAGACGCTACATCCAGCAGTTGCATGCCCGCACCCATGGAGGCATCCACAACGCAGGCTCCTCCCAACCTCAGACCGACCAAGGTCGCCAGAGGTACGGCGCGCCACATACGGGCATAGAGTGATGGCTGATCGCGCCGCCAATGGAAAAGGGCGCGCAACGGTGAAAGGGCAGCGGGGCGATCGCCCAAGGCATTGACCACCTCGTCGCTGGTTAGTCCGTCAAAGCCGCCGCTTGCGTTCTCGTCCGACAGGGGAGAGCCACACAGCAATGCTGGGCCAAGCAAGCCTCCCTCGGCGTCCAAGGGCGTCACCGCTGTGGGGGTCGATGCGATGCAGATCGCCAAGGGACGGTCGCTGTGCGTTCGCCGGATGGCCTCCGCAATAGCGCCACCAACCGCATCCCATACCGCACCGGGATCGAGCGTGAGGTCGCCAGAACCCGCAGACTCTGGCGTGTAGCTGGCCCTTGCCTGCGCGAGAGGCCGCCCATCATGCGAGATGGCTAGCACCCGACAGTCGGAAATCCCAATGTCAACGCCGACCAGGCTCACCACACACCCCCGCCACAACGGGCGAAGCGCATCGTGCCAAGAGGGGCTGGCTATTGCTCCCTGATACCAACACGCCCGGCGGGGCTTTCATGCACCGCCGGGCAAGCCCGAGCATGCTCGCCTTGCTATAGCTAGCCAAGCTCCGGCCGAAGCTCCTTGACGACATCTTTCACCGCATCTCG
Organism: Anaerolineae bacterium; assembly: GCA_049975585.1. Classification (GTDB taxonomy): domain Bacteria; phylum Chloroflexota; class Anaerolineae; order UBA1429; family UBA1429; genus DAIRUQ01. Next base: position 3,792 of record JBNGEB010000139.1, on the reverse strand, counting down.
CAACTGGGTAAAGACTGTATGGACATCTTGCGTCGCATCCACGTCCTGGAAGCCGAATTCTTGCCCCAGTTCATCGAATACCTTGAGCATCCGCGTCTGATACTCGATATAGCTCTCGTAATAGTCCGAGTACCCGAGGAAATCCATGCCAGATTCCCAGTGATCGAATCCTCTAGAGTTCAGCACCCTCGGCAGGAGTGCGCTGATGGTCGTCCTCAGATACAGCACCGCGTCGGGGACCAGAGCGAACCCCATCACCGAGCGGACCCAGTCAGGGTCAACGCCTCGCACGATAGAGCGCGCGAACAGCGAGTACATGTAGCGGTCTGTAAGGACGATAAACCCCGCGCGCAGCGCAGGGATAATCTCCCGCTGCATGCGATCCGCGAAATCCGCCGCATAGAACAAGGCCATGGTGAGGGCACCCATCGTGTGCCCCTCCTTGGCCTTGGCGATCCCGACCCGAGCGAGCTCGGACCTGCGAAACCCGCTGGAAGCGACAGCATAGCCCTCCGCTTCCAGCCACTCTCGCAGCAGCGCAATCTGCGTGGATCGCCCTACACCATCGGGACCTTCCAGCACGATCAAACGTCCCGGAAGATAGTCCCTCTCAATATCCGGGAAGCCCTTGCCATAGAACTGCACTTCGGTCATGGCTTACTCTCCAGGCGCGGGAGTCATGTCGAGGTAGCGCCCCGAAAGCCCTTCGGCCGACACTGTGCCTCTCCAAGGACTCGCCTCAGCGCGCAGCGCACCCTCCAAGTGTGGCAGAATCGTGTCGCGAACGATGCGCTGCTGATCCACAATGGGCAGCATGGCATCAATCACCTGCAGGTTGCACTCGTCCACCATCTTGTCATACTCGCGCAGAATCCTGCCTTGGAAGAGCCTGTAACTCTCCAGCGGGTCATCGCTCAGGCCCAGATCCATGCCAGCCTCATACCACTTGAGCTTGGGCCGTCCTGTAATGATCCGCTTGAGCGACTCGTCAAGGCTCACTCGAAAATAGAGGGCAACCGTTGGGATGGCTGCAAACGCATAGACTTGACGGACGAATTCGGGGTCCACGCCTCGGGCCGCATCCCGCGCATAGGCCGTATATACATAGCGATCCGCCAACACGATGGCCCCCGCCTTGAGGGCAGGTAGGATCTGCTGCTCGAACCGGTTGGCAAAGTCAGCAGCGTGTATGAGAGAAAACGTCACGGGCGTCAGCAACTGCTTTTTCTTTCCTCGCTTGGTCGTCGCTCGCACGATAGGCGACGAGTTCCATTCGGAGAAGGCGATGCAATACCCGGCCGATGTCAACCACTTGCGAAGCAGGTCGAGCTGGGTGCTCTTGCCAGACCCGTCGATCCCCTCCACCACAAAGAGCTTACCGGGCAATGTCTGGCCATTGGGTAGCCTTGCCATGATTCCCTCCCTTGCAGCTCCTATGCCATGCCGGACAGAGAAGTCCTCCTTGGCGACCATAGTAGCAAGAGGTGACCCATGCGTCAATGCGAACCCATATCCGTTAGGCAACGGTCAGTTGCAAGAGAGCCAAGAGAGGCTAGAATAGGGAGGCGAGTTGGGTTGCATCATGGAGATTGCACGTGGAACGGAACGCCCGGGGCACCGAACGACGTCCCGCTGTCGGTATGGGAGTGCTGGTGATGCGAGGCGACCGTGTCTTGCTGGGCAAGCGACTCGGCGCACACGGGGCCGGATACTATGCAGCGCCGGGGGGGCACATCGAGTGGGGCGAGACTCTCGCTGACGCAGCCCGCCGCGAGGTCCGCGAGGAATGCGGCCTCGAGATCGAACGCATTCGCCTGCTATCGGTGGGAACCTACATGTGGGACGATGACCAACATTTCGTGGACGTTGACGTCGTATGTGAGGCTCCTCATGGCGAACCACAGAATCGAGAGCCTCACAGATGCGAGGGGTGGGGATGGTACCAGCTCGACGAGCTGCCCAGTCCCTTGTTTATCGTAACGGAGAACATGCTGGCCAGCTTCCAGAGCGGGGAGGTACTGGCGGATCTTGAGCAAGTCTACCGCCAACCGCCCCTAGGGCGATCCTGAGAGCCCGCCCGAGCTCGGATCACCCACTGGCTTTCCGCATTGGGAGCAGAAACGAGCCTGGGATCGCAAGGGGCTATGGCAATAGGGGCAAGTTCGTCCAGAAGGATGGAGCGTGGCACCACAGTGTGGGCAGAACCGAAGACCTGCCTCGACCGAGCGTCCACAGGCGGGGCAACGGCTCTCGGTCTCCTGGGCTTTGGCCGCCGCTTCGGCTTCGGCCTCCAGCCGAGCCAGCTCTCGCTCGAGATCGCGGTGCGTGCCACGCAGCTCGACGATCTGCGCACAGAGCGGATCGAGCTCTGGGATGGCCAGCTTGCCGGCCTCGTGCAGCGCCACCGTCTGTAGGCCAACAGCCGTCACGAGATCGGTGATCTGCTCGTCCAGGCGCTTGATGTCTGCTTTGGCGCGAGCGACGGCGCGGCGCCAGTCCGAGATGGCCATCTGCCGTCGCAGCGCCTCAACGGTAGCTCTCAAGCCACCGGCGCGATTGACGCTAGCTATCAGATCCTCGGCCTTGGTACGGAGAAGATCGATGATGTCAGACATGGTTGCCCTCTCAGCTATGCCCACCTACACCCATTACGCAAAGTAGCTGGCTGGGTAGCGGATACGCCGGCCAACGAATCCTATCCCCAAGCCAGCAGCAGTAGGTCGCAAGGAGGCCACGATGTCGAGTTTTGGCGACGAAGCATTCAAAGACTATCAGCAGCCTGCGCCGCGTCCACTTTTGATCATCGCCATTGTCGCACTCGTTGTCGTCGTTGTGGCGGCCTGCATTGGCATCTTTCTGCTCTATCGCGTAGGAGCCTTTGACGAGCTCCTTGCGGCGACAACCCCCGAGCCGACAGCAACCAGCATTCCCCCGACGGTAGCCGTTACCCCAACAGATACGCCGCAACCTACCATCCTGGTGGTGACGGCTACGCCCAATCCCACGGCCGTTCCTACGACGCCTGCGGTGACGCTGGCGCCCACGATCACGGCTTTGGCCAGCGCAACGCCTGAGCTCTCCGCCACACCGACCGAAGAGTCAGGCCCATTGGCTGGCACCTTCACCATCGAATACCTCGGCTGCGAGCCCCATGGATCGGACATTGGCTCGGTGAAGGGCCAGGTCTTTGACAGCGAAGGCAACGTCATTCCCGACGCCTATGTCTGGATCACGCTGAATGGATGGCCCTATGACACGCCTGCGCGGAGCAACGGCGCCGGATGGTACGAGTTCTTTCTCGAGAAGGGGCTAAAAGTCAAGATCGTCTCCGTGGTGATCGCTGGAGAAGAGGTAGAGCTCGTAGGCAACGAGGATCTGGAGTTCAAAGCTCAGGGCGGCTGCTTCGAGCACGTCAACATCAGGGAGCAGTAGCAAAGAGGCCGGTGAGCGGCCACGCCCGGCCGCTCACCGCGATAGAGTTGCAGGCGGAGCTACCAGCCTCGCATCGCTTCCAGCATGCGGCCGGGTTCCCATGCATCGTCCAGCTCTTCCAAACGACGGTTGGGTTCGCTGCCCGGCACCAGCAACGCGCCCACCTCGGCATAGAAGGCGTTGCGGTCCCGTCTCTCTGGCAGGCTCTCCTTCGCCCACTTGCTTTGGTAACCTAGGCCACGCGTCCGCGCCAGCAAGGTGTGGCCACAGCACCAGTCGGCTCCCCAGACCATGTCTCGCACATACGGGGCCAGCGGCGCCGCACAAAAGTCGTCGAGGATCGGCTGCCCCGCCTTGTTC
>JBNGEB010000138.1:0-6418 GCA_049975585.1 Anaerolineae bacterium | reverse complement strand
GTCCGCGGGCGTGGTGTCCGGCGGCGATGGCCGTTGATCGGGCGTGCGGCGGACGGGGGCGTCGGTGGGTGCGGCGGGCAGTGGTCCCGTTTCGTCAGGCGCAATGTCGGACGGCGCGGCCAGCGGCGGCCCGGTGTCGACAGGCACGCCCTCGGACGGCGCGACCTGTTCAGGGGGCTTTTCTTCGACGCGCGAGATGGCCCGGCGAGCGACGCTGGGCTGCTGCGGCGTGGGCGGCGGCTGGGTCGCCTCGGCGTGCGGGGCCAGCCGCTCGCGCAGGTCCGCCACGCGGAACGGCGACGGCGCCGGCGCGGGCTCGGGGACGGGTTGTTGGAAGGACAGCGGGGTCTCGGTGGCCTCCTCCTCGGCGACTGGTGCAGCCGTCGGTCTGGCCAGGACCAGGTCGGGCGTTGGCTCGACGCGTTCCGCCAAGCCCGGCAGGGCATGTTGCAGGGTGGCGATGGGCCGCGCCGTCGGGCGGATGGTGCGTGCCTCCAGGCGAGCGGTATCCTCTCGCGCGCGCTGGATCCACGCGGGCACAGAGCGACGCTCGGCCGTCGTGGGGGCCAGCGGCCGCGCGCGGGATGTGATGCGCCGCGCAAAGCTGGCGGCGCGGTTCACGCTGGACGTTCTCTCACTCTCTGCCATGGCCTATTGCACCACCGTTAGGCTCTCGTAGGCTAGCTCCAGCGCCTCGATGGCCACCTTGTTGGACGCGCTATCCAGCTCGGGGCCCGTCCACTTGACCGGATACACCCCGGAGAAGTCCCAGCGCATGATCTCCTCGCCCTGGCTATCCAGCATGATGATGGATACCTGGCGCCGACTCTTTTCGAGCTGCCCCGCCATGACGGCCAGGTACCACCCCAGCAGCTCGGTGTCGGAGACCATCCCTCGCTTGAGGGTGATGGTCCCCTTTTTCACGCGCGTGGGCAGGATGTGGGTGCCATCGTTGAACCCGCCCTCCTTGCGCTCCTCGACCTCCATCTCCAGGGTGGGCAAGGTGCACTGGGTGAACGTGGCCCCCTCGATGCCGTCGATTTGCACCACGAAACGGAACGCCGGGTGCGCCAGGTGCGCTCTATCAAGCTTGGGCACCGTCAGACCTCCTCCTCGGGGCCGGAGCTCAGCCTCGCGTTGATCTCGGCGATCTCCTGGACCCAGCGTTGCCGCTCGGCGTGCTCGAGCCACAGGATCTCATCGCGGCTCCAGTGAAAGTGATAGGCGATGTACGCTACCTCCTGGTGGAGCCTATCGAGGGGGTAGCGCGTCATTCCCCCAGTGGCACCACCTCCACGTCAAAGGTATGGCCGCATTCGGGGCACGCGACCCGCATCGTGTTGGCATCCGGCTCGTTGATGCGCTGGTAGAGATCCTGCAGATAGGCCAGGTCGGCAGAGAACAGATTCTCTATGACGCGCGGCGTGATCTGAGTTAGCGATCCAAGCCGGGTGATGACGCGCGACAGCAGGATGATGGTGAGATAGGCCTCGTTGGCGCGGACCCGAGGGTCGCGCAGAGGCGCTATCTCATCCATGGCAGTAGCCAGGCGCATGGTGCCTTCCCGATGTACCTGGCCCTCGCTATCCACATAGCCGCGTGGCAGCGTGAACGGGAACTCGGTTTGCATGCACGCCCTCCCGCGCTAGCTGACGCGCGTCAAGCCCTCATGCGTGAGGACTAGCTCCTCGATGCCGAACTCGTTGCTGTCCGCCTTGACCGAGGGTCCCGACACCTTGACGGGCCACGCGTTCTCAAAGTTCCAGCGGGCCCTCTCTTCCAGCGACTGATCGAACATGACGATGGAGCCGTTCTTGCGGTTGTCGTCCACCAGGCCGTCGACGATCTGCTGGCGCCAGTCCCAGATATCCATGTTGTCGGTGATGCCGCGCTTGAGGGTGATGTTCTCCCACTTGAGGCGGCCTGGGATCTTTTGGATGAGCTCGCGACCGCGATCGTCCACGATCTTGTGCTCGATGACCTCATGCTCCGAGCCGATGCCCGAGCACTCGGTAAAGTAGCCCGTCACGACGCCCTGGATCTCGATGGCAAAATGAAACCCTACAAGCGGATCGGTTCTGCTTGACATCTCGGTGTCTCCTTCGCTGCGATGCTACCTGCTGGCTTATGCGCTACTCGGCGGCGGGCCCAGCCCACTGGCTGATGCGGAAGATCACAAACTCGGCGGGCTTGACGGGCGCCAGACCGATCTCGACGATGAGCTGTCCCAGATCGCGGACCTCTGGCGGGTTCAACTCGTCGTCGCACTTGACATAGAACGCCTCTTGCGGCGTCGAGCCAAAGAGCGCGCCCGAGCTCCAGACCGTCTTGAGGTAGGCCGTCACGTCGCGTCGCACCCGTGCCCACAGATCGCGGTCGTTGGGCTCAAAGACCACCCACTGCGTACCGCGCTCGATGGATTCCTCCACCATGTTGAACAGCCGCCGCACGTTGATATAGCGCCAGGAGGCGTCGCTGCTGAGCGTCCGCGCGCCCCAGATGCGGATGCCCCGCCCCGGGAAGGAACGGATGCAGTTCACGCCGATGGGGTTGAGCATGTCTTGCTCGGCGCGGGTCACCTGGATGGGCAGCCCCGTCGCGCCGCGGACGACCTCGTTGGCGGGCGCCTTGTGGACGCCGCGCTCGGCGTCGGATCGGGCGTACACGCCGGCAACGTGCCCCGAGGGCGGGATGCGCACCGTGCCGCGTCCCTTGACGGCGTCGGCTACCTCGATCCAGGGGTAGTAGATGGCCGCGTACTTGGAGTCATAGTTGGCCTTCAGGCGCCAGTTGGCCATGTCCTGCGGGAGCAGGTCGGGCGGCGCGTCCAGGATGGCAAAGCAGTACTTGACGTTCTCGCAGTGCTCATAGGCCGCCTGCTGCACGGCCTGGACGTCCTCGATGGCCATCTCGCCGGCCTGGTAGGAGGCCATCAGGTCGGGCACGGCCAGCATGGTGATTTCGTCGATGGCGGTCAGTCCGCCGAGGCCCATCCGCTCGGCCACCTTGCCGCGATAGTCCGAGACGGTGACGGCTTTCGTCTCGATCTTGCCGCCGGTCAGCTCATAGGTGCCTTCCTTGGGCTTGCGCTCAGCCAGCGTCCCCGAGCTCTTGGCGATCTTGATGACCACCAGCTTGGATTGCGCGGTGGCGGTCTCGACGTTGTTGTCGCCCTTGCCCAGTGTGAGGCCGGGATAGGTCTCGGTGCCGGCGGGACTCTCGATGATGAGGGTGAAGAGGGCCTCGTCCTCTTCTGGCTTGACGGTGACCTTGATCTCGTTGCCAGCGGGGCCGCCGGACTTGGCCTCGATCTCGAGCGAGTCGCCAACCTTGTCCGCGGCGGCGGGCAGCATGGCCGTGGCTGGACTGGCCAGCGCGCGGTCGAGCGACTGGCCAAGCGACTTGACGCTTACCACGTAGCAGCGGCTACCGCCGTTCTGAAAGTAGCCAAAGACCGAGTAGGGCAGGTAGGCGCCCTCCACAAAGCCGCCAAAGGTGTCGAGGTACTGCGACCAGTTGGTGACGGCTACCGCCTGGCCGGTGACGGAGGTCAGCTCACCATCGCCGTTGCGACGTTCGGCCTTTTCCGTGTAGCCGATGAACGCCGCCACGGCGGTGCCCACCGATTCGATGGGCTTGGTGCCTTTGTCCTCCTCGACGATGTACACGCCTGGGGATTGATAGGTTGACATCTCACGTTCCTTTGCACTTGGGCCCTAGGGCCAGGTCGTCCGCGACACACAGCATGTCGGTCCGGGTCCGAGCATCCGGGACGTCTTGGGTTTGGTTCGCTCTACACCTCCAGATCCACATAGGGCGCGAGCCTATCCGGCGGGGGCACGACGATGCGGCGCCTCTCGGTACGCTCGCCCGCGACGATCTCGATGTCGTATGCGCCGGCCGGGATGTTGGCAAAGCGATAGCGGCCGTGGCTATCGGTCACCGCCTCCATGCTCAGGTCTACCAGCCGCACGATGGCGCCCGCGATGGGGCGCTGGCCGTCCTCCTTGGCGTGAACCATCCCCGCCACCTGGATGATCTCCTCGTCAAAGGCCTGCGCCATGAGTGGGGTGCCGCGCTGGCCCACGGAAACGCGCTTGGTGAGGACCAGCGGCCCGGAAAAGGCCACGTCGCGATCCATGGCCACCGTCACCACATAGTCCAGCGACGGGCGGAGCTGGTTCTCCATGACGCCCCAGAGGTCCGGCATGTTGTCGATGGCCATGGAGGGCTGGGCCGTCTGTGCCAGGATGGGGTAGGGCTGGCCCTGCAGCTCGCCCTGGAGCAGCTCCTCGGGCAGCGTCAGGTGACGCGCCAGCGCCGCCAACACGCGCCATAGGATGGCGTGCTCGTCCTCGACCTGGTTCTGCGTCCAGACGGTGACCAGGTAGCTGAGGTCATAGCGCAACGGCGCCATGCGGCGGGTGCCGGTGCCGTCGCTGCGCCGTTCGACGGTCCACTCCTGGTTGCGCAGTTCCAGGTTCTCGCGGATGTCATAGAGATAGAAGTTGACGGTAGGCCGCGTTAGCCCAGCCGCCCATTCGCCGGTCGGCTGGTCAAAGGTGATATCGACGCTGTTCTCGTCAAACTGGGCGTGGGTCATCACCAGGTTGCGGATGGTCTCGTCCAGGTCGTTGATCATGGTCTCTCGCTCTCGTCCATCAAGCGCGTTGTCAGGGCGCCTAGAAGCGCCCGCCGCTGGTTTCCGTCACTTCTGTGCGCAAGCCCCACGCGCGGGCCAGCTCCAGCATGCTCCTCGCGGCTCGCAGCCGTCCTCGCAGCGCCGCCTGTACGTCGTCGGGGATGCCTCTCACGTCACGCGAGTGCACCCCCCACATATCACTCCTGTACTCGTGGATATAGGCGCGTGTGCTATAGTGGCGTCGGTAGAGCTCGATCTCGAACCGGCGGCTGAGCTCGTTGTACTGCGCGGGGTCTACCGAGCGCACCTCGTCATTCTCGTGCTGGAGGTTGATGAGGAGGCTGCGGAAGACATGGATGTCGCGGCTTCGATGAGCGGTGTCGACGGCGTTCTCATAGGTAGTCAACGCGCTATCGGCGTTGCGGGCGAGGGTGTCCGCGAGCACGGCGCTCTCGGCGCGGACGCCCGCGGCGAAGCCGAGTCGTGCCTCCCGTTCCTCGCGACCGCGGGCCTCTTCGGTCAACGCAGGCACGCGCGATGCGGCGGCTCCTGCGGCCGCCTGAGCCGCGGCGACCATGGCAGCGCGCACGGCTTGGTCGCCTACCCACTTGGCGACGGGGCCTACGCCTGGTACCAGCGCCAGCACCACACCAAATACGTCTGCAAACTGAACACCGCCCGCGCTGGTGGCCTCGGTGGCGTCGACGAAATTGCCGACAGCGCCATCATACGCGCGCAGCGTCTGCAGGGGTAGGCCCCCCGTCGAAGCAAGCCAGAAACGCAGCCGATCGAGCTCTCGCCCGCATTGGCGATCGAGCTCCTCGATGGTGGCGGCCTCGAGCTCGGCCTCTCGGCGGGCTAGCTCAGCCTCGATCAGCGGCTGGTTCGATTCGCGCACGTCAGAGATCGCGATGCCCGTCTGCAGCCTCTCGAGCTGCTCGCGGAGCTCGAGAATGGTCATCTGCTGCACGGCGTCCTCGGTGATGGTCTGCGTGATGACATCGACCGTCACGCGCCGGCGCAGAGGCTGGAGTTCCTCTTCTTCTTCGTCGCCCTCCACTTGGCGGCGCAGTGTCTGGATCGGTTCTTCTTTCTCCTCCTCAGGCTCAATCTGTCGGCGGAGGGGAAGGGCCTCTTCCTCTTCCTCGTCCGCCTCGGTCTGGCGGCGCAGCGCCGACACCGCCGACTGGGCCGCGGCGTCGGCACGGGCCTCGGCGGGATCGTTGGCGGCGCCGACTACCGTCCTGCCCGACGCCGCGCTGGCGGGACGGTCCTCGGTATCGGTAGCGTGGGCCAGCTCGTGGGCCAGGGTATAGCGGCCGCTCTCGCTGTGGGGATCGAACTCGCCGTGCGCAAAGTAGAGATCCTTGCCCTGGGCAAAGGCCCGCGCCTGGATCGAATCGGCCATGCGGTCCGAGACCTCGTCGGTGTGGATGCGCACGCCCGAGACGTCGGCTCCCAAGCTGCTGCCCATGCTGGCGGCAACGGATGCGTCCAAGGGATGGCCTTTGCCTCGCTGGGCTTCTAGGTCCTGCTGAAACTCTGCGCTGACAGTGAACTCTTCCTCACTGGCGAGGCGACGGACGGCGCTGTTGGGCAGGCGCCGTGCGGCTCGCTGCGCCATGGGCGGCAGGCGACGTCGAAGGGCCTGTAACGACGACTGCGCACGTGGTGCGACACCCTCTTTGGATCGCCGCAGGACATCGGATCCACTCTTGCCGAGCTCTCTACCCAACAGGGTATGGTCCAAGCGTTGCGCCATGGGTCCCCCTAGGA
>JBNGEB010000137.1:0-6431 GCA_049975585.1 Anaerolineae bacterium | reverse complement strand
ATCCAGCCGTGCTCCAGCGCCTCGACCCCAGCGTGCGCGCGCGCGTTATGGAGGCCGACCTGGGCGAGGCGGGCATCGACGAGCCCGCGCCCCTCTCGTCCCGTGGGTTTCAGCGCCCCACCCGGCCGGCCCACCTAGAGCTTTTCGTCGACGGCGAGCCCATGGCGCTGCCCCGCTATCCCGCCCAGGGTTGGCTCACCATCGCCGGCCTGCCCGAGCAGACCCCCCGCTCCGACGCACACGGCGGCGCCCTCGGACTCCAGCACAAGGGCTTTCTCTATGACGACCCGGCGCCCGCCACCTGGGCTCCCAGCGACGACATCTGGGCCTATGGCTACTGGGACTGGGACTGGTCCGGCACCTACGAGCGGGTGGACATCCTCGATCCCGACCAGGGCCTCGTCGTCACCGCGCCGCCCTATTGCTGGCGTGGCTTTCGTGTGGGCCAGCGATTTGCCCTTCTCAACGTCCTCGAGGCGCTGACGCAGCCCGGCAGCTATTATGTCGATCGCGACGCCGCCTGCATCTACCTGCTACCGCCCGAGGGCGCCGCGCTGACCGATGTGTGGGCCTCCACCCTTGAGGAGCCCATGATCCGCCTGGACGACGTCGAGCATGTCGTCTTGCGCAACCTGACCCTCGAGGTCACGCGGGGCGACGCCGTCGTCATCCAAGATGGTGCCGACTGCGCCATCGAGGGCTGCACTATCCGCAACATCGGCAACCGCGCCGTTGTCATCAACAGAGGCACGCACCACACCGTCACCGCCTGCGACATGTCCGAGATCGGCGATGGCACCGTGGAGATCCGCGCCGGCGATCGGGAGACCCTGACCCCCTGCGAGCACACAGTGAGCCATTGCCACATACACCAGTTCTCGCGTTGGGTGCGCTGCTACACGCCGGCGGTGCAGATTTGGGGCGTCGGGGCCGAGGTGGCGTACAACGAGATGCACGACGCCCCGCACTCGGCCATCATCTACTGGGGCAATGAGAACCGCTTGCACCACAACCATATCCATCACGTCACCATGGAAACCGGCGACTGCGGGGCCGTCTACACCGGGCGCGACTATACGGCGCGCGGCAACGTCGTAGCTCACAACTGGATTCACGATACCGGCGGTGTGGGGATGGGGTCGATGGGCATCTACCTGGATGACTGCGTCAGCGGCCAGATCCTGGTAAGCAACGTGCTGGAGCGGTGTACCCGCGCCGTGTTCATCGGCGGGGGTCGCGACAATCAGGTGCGGGGCAACCTGCTGGTAGCGTGCCAACCCGCCCTGGCGGTGGACGGCCGCGGCATGGACGACAGCGACGTGTGGCGCAACATGGTGATTCACACGCTCAAGGACCGCTTGCTGGCCATGCGCCCCGACCAGCCGCCCTACAGCGAGCGCTACCCGGAGCTTGCCGAGACGCTCGCCTACTACCAGCGCGAGCCAGAGCCGCACATCCCGCCCGAGGGCAACGTCATCGAGGCGAATGTGTGCGTTGGCGGCGAGTGGCGCCAGGTTAGGTGGAACGCCAAGGTCTCGCATCTCACGTGGGGCATCAATCTGGTCACCCAGGACCCCGTGTACCGCGACGCCGCCCTTGGCCAGTCTGAGCCTCCCGCCGATGGGCCGGACCTGCCGGCAGGATTCGAGATCATCAGCCTCGACGAGATCGGCCCGCAGAAACCCGTGGGGGCGACCGCATGACCGAACTCTCGTCTCGCGAGATCGTGCGGCGCTGCATCGCCTTTAACGATCCGCCGCGGATCGGGCTGCACTTTCGCGTCAACCCAATCGCCGGGCGCGTGTGGGAGTTCACCGACTTTGCCGGGGCGTCCTACGGCACCGATCCCAGCTTTGTGCCTGGCCCCGAGGGGCGCGACGAGTGGAGCATCCTGATGAAGAGCCCGGACCCCACCGGCGAGAACATGGGTGAGACGATCGATCCTCCTCTCGGCGAGGGTTGGCACAAGCTAGAGACCTACCGCTTTCCCGATTTCCGGTCTCCGGGGCGCTATGCTGGACTCGAGGATGCAGTCCGCGCTGCCCACGCCCAGGGCAAGTATGTTTATGGCCACATCCCTAGCCTGATGTTACTGCCCATCGGCCTCCGCGGGATGGGCAACTGGCTGCTGGACCAGGCGCTCTACCAGAGTGAGCTGCGCTATCTGCTCGAGCGCATCCTCGAGGCGCGGCTGGCCGCTATCGAGCACTATCACGCCGCGGGCGTCGATGGCGTCATCTCCTACGACGACATGGGCACCGACGAGCGCGGCTTTGTGCGGCCAACTGTGTTCCGCGATCTCTACTTGGAGCCATACCGCAGCACCATCGACGCCTTGCACAACCGCGGGATGCACTTCATCCACCACTGCTGCGGACAGGTGCGCGAGTACATGGACATGTTTGTCGAGGCGGGTCTCGACGTGCTACAGCTGGATCAACCCGAGCTCATGGGCGTCAAGTGGCTGGGAGAACGCTATGGCGGCAAGCTCTGCTTTTGGAACTGCGTCGACATCCAGAAAACCATGCCGACCAATGACCCTGCCTTGATCCGCGACGAGGCTCATCGCCAGGTATGGCACCTTGGTCGGTATGGCGGCGGGTTCATGGTCAAGGCGTACCAGCAGCCCAACGCCGTGGGGATCACAATCGAGGCGTCGCAGGCCCAATACGACGCGTTCTGGGAATTCGCTCACTATCCCTTGAAACCCTATCCTGACACCATCCAGGAGGCTTGAACCTTGCCCCTAGACACGGACACACTCTGTCACAAGATGCGCGACCTATTCGCGGGCCCGTTCCCAGGCCACGCCATTTGGATGGATGCTGATGACGTCGTGCCTGTCTTCGAGAGCGCAGGCGGCCGGGGCGACTTTACCGTGTCAGACGAGCCAATAGGGCTCTGGCTCGATTGGGCCGTGGGCAACTATGAGCGACGCCTGGCCCGACACGAGGTCCTGGGCGACGACGCCATCCCCTACCCCATGCTCTCAACCGGCACCCAGCTCTTTGCCGCCGCCTTTGGCTGCGCCGTGCATAGCTTCGAGGACTCGAATCCGTGTGCGCTTCCTCTAGTGCAGACCCCCGCCGAGGCCGACGCGCTGACCGTCCCTTCGCTGGAGGAGCCGCCGCTCTCGCGCGTGTTCGAGCTGGGACGCCTTGTCCGGGAGCGCGTTGGCCCAGAGGTCCCCATCGGCGTGCCCGACATCCAGAGCGCGCTGGACATCGCCGCGCTCGTCTGGCGCAAAGAGGACCTGTTCCTGGCCATGATCGCCGATCCGGATGCCGTCCAGCGCCTCGCGTCCAAGTGCCAGCAGCTCCTCATCGCCTTCTTTGAGCGGTTCTGCCAGGAGCTGGGCGAGATCAACTACTGCCACTGCCCGTATGCTTGGGCACCGCCCGATCTGGGCGTGTGGCTCTCCGAGGACGAGGCCGGCAGCATCTCCACGCCCATGTTCGATCGCTTCTGCCTGCCGTGGCTGGTCGAGCTGTCGGAGCGATTCGGCGGTCTTTTCATGCACTGCTGCGCCGATGCCGATCACCAGTACCGATCCTTTGCCAAGATCCCTAATCTGTATGGGCTCAACCGCGTCTTTCAGGAACCAGGGCCGCGCCCGGCCATCGACGCCTTTTCCGGGCACACTGTGTTGATGCAGGCGTGGACGCCACTCGATGATGCCGTAGCCATGCTCGAGATAGCCCGCCCCAACACGCGTTTTCTTTTCAACATGCCCGCCCAGCCGTTGGACGACGCGCGCCGCACCCTCGACGCCCTGCGCGAGGCTTGCGCCCAGCATGAGGCCACCTTCCAGGAGCAACCGCAATGATACGACCGCATCCGGACCATCCGGCGCGTACGGAGCGCCTTCTGAACGGCTGGTGGGACATTCAGCCGATGGCTCACGATGACCTGACCAAGCCCCTAGAGCCAACCGCCGTCCCCCGCGCTGGCTGGACGCATGCCGCTTATCTGGTGCCCGGTTTTTTCACCGAGGATCCCTATCCGACGGCTTGGCGCAGCTCACGCACCGCTTGGACCCAGACGACCTTCACAGCCCCGGATGCAACCTCTGGCCAACGCGTCCACCTTGCTATCGAGGGGGCCATCCCCCGCGCCCACATCTTTGTCAACGGGAACGTTATCGCCGTGCAGGACGACATGTTCATCGGCGACGAACTGGACATCACCGAGCACGTGCGCCCAGGCGAGAACCGGCTGGCCGTGTTCCTGAGCGACCATCGGCGCTTCCCGCACCCCGATACTGGCGCCCTGACGTTGGAAGAGGTCCCATGGGGGTGCTGCATCAGTCGGCTCCAGGCCGGCATCTGGCAGAACGTGCGGTTGAGCACGCGCCCAACTACGCACGTTGCCCACACCGTCATCCGTACGTCCGTTCGCGACAACCGACTGCGACTCCTGGTTTCCGTCCGCAATGATGGCGCCCTCCCCTTTGATGGGGAGCTGGTAGCCCAGGTGCAGACCGGTGCGCAAGCTGGACCCGACCTACCCCCGGAGAAGGTGCGTCTCGCTCCCGGTCAGGCCGTCACCCTCGATTTGGACGCCCCGTGGAGCAACCATGTCGCATGGTCGCCGGAGAATCCCCATCTCTATGAGCTGGATCTCCTGCTGCTATCTGATGGACGAGTCGTCGACGCCGCTCGCGAGCGATTTGGCTTTCGCGAGATCTGGATGGACGGGCACCGGATCCTGCTCAATGGACATCCGCAGCGCTGGTACGGCGAGTGGGCCCACAAGGCTCACGCCCACTGGCTGCGCCCGGCCTACATCCGGCAATGGTACCAGCAGCTACGCGATCTGAACATGAACTATGTGCGGCTCCACACCTTCCCGCACCCCGAAGTGTACCTGGACATCGCCGACGAGATGGGCATCTTGGTGTGCCAGGAGACGGCGCTGTACGGATCGTTCCAAGGCGGCATCGACACGCCCAACTTGTGGCCCAACGCGGAAGCGCACGTCCGGCGGATGGTGCGCCGCGATGCCAACCACCCGTCGCTCGTGATCTGGAGCGTCGAGAACGAGATGCGTTGGGCGCTCAACACCATGCCGCGTGCCCGCAAAGAGCTGCCGCGGCTACGCCACCTCTTCGAGGAGCTCGACCCCACCCGCCCCGCCTACCACGAGGGCGACAGCGGCATCTGGAACGAGCGCGAGCAGCCCATCATCTCGCGTCACTATGGGCCGGCCTGCCATGGCTGGGGCTGGTGGGATCGCTCCCGACCGCTCCACGCCGGCGAGCTAGGGCGTTGGCACTATGGCTCGCCACACGTCGCCCTGGTCTGGGACGACGACGCCGTCTATGCGGACTATCGCCGAATGTGCCAGTCCATTGCGCGCGACGCTGCCCGCATCATCGAGCTCGGTCGCGCCAACGAGGTCTCCTGTCTGTTCTCCTGGAATACGTCCGGTCTGGACAACCTGCGCCCGGCGGAGGAGCGCGCGTTCGACTGGCCCGATCCTTCGACGCCCCATGCCAAGCCGCTCACCCACAAGCCCTATCAGAGCGAGTATGCCTGGTGGCGCACCGAGGAGCCCTACCGCCCAGGGCCTAGCTTTGACATCCTTCGCCGCGCCCACCGGCCGGTGGCGATTGTCCCATGGCAAGAGCGCACGGGATTCTTCAGCGACGACCACGCGGACCACCGCGTGTTTCTCGTCAATGACCTGACCCATCCCGTCAAAGGCAGACTGACCGCCCGGCTTGTCCAGGACGATCGTGTGGTGTGGCAAGACAGCGTTACCCTGAACGCGCCACCAGGGGGCACGGCGGAGCACGCCTGGCGGATCCCTCTGGCCAATCTCCGCGCAGGACCGGCCACCACTGAGACCGAGTTCACCGAAGACAAGCGAAACGCAGACGAGCTGGCCCACGACCTCATCCAGCGAAGCATACGAGTGACCGATTCGTCGGAACGCACGGCTCCGCTCGACCTGCCACCCATAGCCGTCTGGGGCCAGAGCGCCATCATTCCATGGCTCCTCCAGCGCGGCGTCGACCTAGTCCGAGTCACGCCCGATGACCTGCCCGATCCGAGCGCCATGCCAATCCTCGTTGTCGGCGAGCATGTGGTCGAGCCTGGCAGCCCAGTCGTCCAGTCGCTGCGCGAGTACTGCCATAGCGGGGGGCGACTCCTCGTGCTGGAACAGCAACACAGCCTGTTCCCAGGATTAGAGCTCCAACGGCTCCCGACCGAGACTGCCCACATCCGCGACCCCCGCCACCCCATCGTTGACGGGGTCAACGCGCTGGACCTGCGCTTCTTTGGCGATGATCCGTTCGGGCTGCCCTCCTCTTCGAGCTGGGTCACCGTGATATCTTATGTCAAGCCACGCAATGAGGGATGCATTCACGCCATCATCGATTGCAGCGGCGGCGACTTTGGGACTGGGGGCTTGACCTGGGCTCCGGT
>JBNGEB010000136.1:0-6479 GCA_049975585.1 Anaerolineae bacterium | reverse complement strand
GTCCCACGTGTACATGGGCGCCGCGTACATTGAACGGCGCATCGAGCAGATCGACGGCTTTCCTAGCGAGACGGCCATGCGCCTGCTGCATGCCCTCCTGGCCCACCACGGCCGGCTCGAGTTCGGCTCGCCGGTGGTGCCCCAGACCCTGGAGGCCATGGTGCTGCATAACGCCGACAAACTGGACGGAGACGCGCGCGGCGCCGTGGACTTTTATGCCCACAGCGATGGCAGCAGCGCCTTCTCCGACTATTCCACCATGCACGAAACCCGCCTCTACCAGGGCGAGGGCAAAGACTAGCCTAGAACACCACGAAGTGCGCCATGACCGACGGCTACCAAGGTCGCTTACGCTACCAAGGTCGCTTACGCTACCAAGGCCGCTCACGCTACCAAAGCCGCACCAACATCCCCTTCCGCTGGCAAGACGATGGCGCCGGCCGATACGCTGTCGCCGAGCATGTCACAGGCGAGCTGACCGTGATGTGGTGAGAGGCGCATCGCCTAGGGTGCGTCAGAGACTGGCGGCTAGTCCCCAGGCGATGTGTAAAGGCCAATGGCCGCCTCCGGCCGGCAGAGTCTTGCAATAATGGCTGCGGGTGGGCAGCGCCACGATCTGCCCGGTCACTCCTCCGCTGGCGCCAGCCCGCTATAGATCTGCTCGTTGCGCAGGTGCTCTTCGTAGGTGCGCGCAAAGACGTGCTCGCCAGAGCCATCGCGCTTTGAGTAGAAGAACAAATAGTTGGTATCGGCGGGTTCCAGCACGGCCTCGATGGAGGCCATCCGTGGGCTGCAGATGGGACCCGGCGGCAAGCCGGCATGGAGGAACGTGTTGTAGGGCGACTCTACGGTGGTAGCCTCCTCCTGGGTCATCGGCTCCCAGCATCTCAGCTCGCCCCCATCGCCCTCCACGCACCCTTTGGCGTACTGCACGGTGGGGTCCGCCTGCAGCGGCATTCCCTCCTCGATGCGATTCAGGTACACGCTCGCGATGATGGGGCGCTCCGCGTCTAGCACCGCCTCTCGCTCCACGATCGAGGCCAGCGTCACCACCTGGTACATGGTCAAGCCCCGCTTGACCGCATCGTCCACCATCTCATCGGTCACCTGAGCTGCCAGTACCGACACCATCCGAGCCACCACATCATCTGGCAAGCTCCCCGTATCGAACCGATACGTCTCAGGATAGAGATAGCCCTCCAGCCCACCAAGCGCCCCATCGGGCATCCCCTGCATCGCCGTATAACGCAGATCCATCGTCGCCACCGCGTCCAGGAACGCTTGCTCCGAGCGGATCACCCCCTCCTCCGCGAGACGTCGCGCCACCTGCTCGGCCCGCCACCCCTCCGGAATGGTCACCACCACATCAGGCACCCGCCCTACCTGGAACTCGCGCATGATCTCGCCCATGGCCATGCTTGGCCGCAGCGTATAGGCGCCCGCCTCGATCTGGCGATCCAGCCCCTCCACCTGCACCACCCTCCGAAACACCGTGGCATCGCTAATGAACCCGGCGTCCTGCAACCGCAACGACACCGACCAGAGCGACTCGCCTTTTTCGATGACGAACGTCTCCGCGGGACCATCGTAGCCTGGGGCCGCCGGCGTCAACACCAGGTCCCGCTTGGGCAAGAGATATACGTCCCAGAACGCCTTCTCCAGCTTCTCGGCGGTCAGCGAGATGGTTACCGGCACCTCAGCCGAGTTGCTTGCGGCACCAGAGCTTGCCCACAGATAGATGCCAGCCCCACCCAGCACCACGCACACGGCAGAGATTCCCACCACGAGGGTCAGCAGCCGGAGCAACACGCGGAGCGCGTAACCTAAGCGGCCTCGGTAGCTTGAGCGGCCTCGGTAGCTTGAGCGGCCTCGGTAGCCTGAGCGGCCTCGGTAGCGCAAGCGGCCACCGTTCATGGATTTCCTTCCTCGCGCAGTGGCCAGCGTTCGGCCCTCTCGTTCAAGAACGCCTCCAAGATCACCGCCGCCGCCACCGCATCCAGATCGTCCCTATGGCGCCCACTATCCGCCACAAGCTCCTGCGCCCGCGCCGTGCTATCGCGCTCGTCATAGCGGATGATGGGTAGATCTTGGAAGCCTAGGCGGCCCATGTAGCGCCGCAGGCCCTCGATATAGGCAGCCGTCGAGCGGACCTGGGCCCCCTCGGAGCCGTCGGGCAGGAGCGGCCAGCCCACCACGATGGCCACGACATCCGTGGTGCCACGATACGCCGCGATCAGCTCCATGATCCGCTCAAAACTGGCCGAGCCTCGAACCCGTCGAATGACCTCCAACGGCCGCGCGATCAGCCCTCCCGCATCGCTCACCGCCACCCCGATGCGCTCATCGCCCACATCCAGCGCCAGATAGCGCACTATGCCGTCACCGCCTCGCCCCCGCCGTCAGCGGAGCGCCCCCCACTGCCGTCATCACCACCTCGATACGTCCAGGCAACAAGGGCAGCCGCTCCCACCAACTCGGCCATACGCGGATACGGGGCTCGTCCACCAGGTCCATACGCGCTGCGAGTAGCTCGACGGCCTCTGCTGGACCCTTGCCACGCACCCACGACCGCACCTGCTCCTCGGTGACATCAGGGCCAAGGCTGCCGCGTGCCACTACCTCAAACTTAAGCTCGTTCAGGCTGCTGGCGTACTCGGCAGCGGGCGCGCGAATCACCACCAAGCTATCGGGCAGCACGCGGAATCCATCGGTATCCAACGCGCCGCTCTGCGCCTCCTGGCTAGCCGTAGCCTCCAGCATGGCGATGGCCAAGTCATTCAGAGCATTCCCGTCCACCGCCAGCGCCTTGGCCACCACCCGCATCTCGCCTGTGACATAGTCGCTGCGGGTACCCCACTCCTGATCCGCCTCAAAGGACATCACTTCCACGCTATCCTCGGACATGCTCTGGATCGGCACGAACTCCCCCGGCTCGAGCTGGGCCTTGAGCTCCTCGTAGGCTTGGCCGTAGAGCCGTTGCCAGAGCGTATCGCGCAGCATGTTGATATCCGCCGCGGCCACCACCGGCACCGACTCTTCCGCACCCCCGCGCGTCGGCGCGTCGTTGATCACCTCCACCCGATTGGCGAGCTCCCCCTCCACCACCGTGATGGTCAGAGCGTTGACGTTGCTCTCGGACCCAGGCTCCATGGCCATGATGCCCACACGCCGGTGAGCATACAGCTCAGCCGGCAAGGTGACGTCGGCCAAAGTATAGAACCGCACCACCCTGCCCTCAGCCGATCGGACAACCGTGCCCTTGGGGACCACCACCTCCTCGCGCGTGCGGTTCACCAGCACAATTTCACCGTACGAGTGCTCGGCCGGCACCGAGATCACATCCGAGGCGGGCACCTGGCCCCTCCCAGACACGATCACCTGAATGTACCGCGCGGGAATGATGGCTCGACCATAGTCCGTCGTCAGAAGCCGAGGATTCGCCGTGGCCGTAAAAGAGACCTTCACATCGCGCGCGACAGGGGACAACACCACCTCGGCGCGTGGCGTCAATAACAGCACCGTTCCGATCACCAGCGCAACGACGATGGCCATACCGGCCAAAGCGAGTAGAGCAGGCCCAAGCTCAAGGTGCTGAGGACGCCTGCGGCCCCGCCAGCCAACACCGCCCTCGACCGGCAGCACCCGCGCGGCTAGCCCCGAAGCGTCCTTGCGCCGCTCCCGACGATAGCGGCAAAGCTGCCGGGGCACCCAAGCGTACACGGGGATGCCTGCCTCGCGCGCCAGCGTCCGCGTGTGGCTGTGGATCGTCACCAGCCGAAGATCCAGCCCATAGGAGCGCGCCACCCTCGCGATCAGCTTGAGGCGGAGCAGATCATTGGTGAGGCGCAGGCCCCAAGGCGCCACCAACCATACCTGCGCCCCCGGTGTAGCGCTGGCCAGCAACCCACGAATGGTCTCGATGCTATCCGCCTGAGCGCCGTACCGGGCGCCCCTGAGGTAGATCACCTCGGTCTTGGCTTTACAATCGCCTTTCACGCGCCTCCTCTTGTCTCAGACAAAGGCAAGGAACCGGTCCCCACGGCTATCATCGTCACCGCCGCGGCCATCTCGTTCTCTCCAGGGGCACGGCAAGCTGTGCCCTCCGCCACCAGCCCTCTCTGGCCTACCGCCGCGCCGCGGACGGCGTTACCGCCTCCATGAGCATGCGATCCAGATTCGCGGAGCCGCTCGATTGCCCCTCGTCCCGATACACGCGAGCGGCGTGGCGCGCCAAGGCTCGCGCTAGGCGATAGCTCTCGTCGGTGGCCTGAGCCGTGCAGTCCAGCACGTTAGCGATAGCGCCAGAGCCGCCTCCCGGCCCTACGATCGTCTTGACCTCCGGGCAACGTCCGAAAGGCAACGCTCGCTCCCAAAAGGGATGCGCCAAGGCATTCTCTGCCTCGGGCATCCGCCGCGTCGTATCCACAAACCATACGCGATGGGGATACCCCTCGGCCGGATACGCTTCCTTGATCGCCTCAGCCAGCGCGGCCATCCATCGGCGCAAGCCCTTCCAGTAGGCCAGCGCCACCCGCTCCTCAACATCGGGTCTCAGATGGCGCGCGCGGTACACCCGCATCAGAGCGTTGACCTGACGCTCCGCGAAATCGACGCCCTTGGCAATAGTGCCGAGCACCTGCTGCTCGCCAAAGGGAACAGTCACCACCCAGCGCGGCCGGCCACGGACGATCTCCGCAACCTGCGAGTGTTCCTGGCCTAGAACGACGAGCAAAGCGCGGGCATCCGGCACAGCAGCGGCCAAGGCCATCTCGTCCGGCACGATGCAGCAAAGATCGAGCTCCAGACGCTCCGCCACCACCTCCAAGGCTCTCACCCACACGTGCGGTGCAGTTGCAAAGCACGCCTGGACCTCCAACACGCTCCCGTGCAGGCCGACGGGATCCAGGACGATCTTGCCGTCCACCAACGTCTCGGCTACGCCACCCCAGACGATATCCCGATCCATCTTGGGGCCGGCTGCATCGAGGCGATCCTGAGCCTGCCGCAGCGCCCGCTTGACCACAGAGTTCAGCTCGCGCTCGCTGATGCGCTCTCGTGCGTTGCGGCGTCGGTTCGCCGAGACCGCCAGAGCGCTGGCCAGCGGTGTCGGCAGCGAGATGCTG
This sequence comes from Anaerolineae bacterium, assembly GCA_049975585.1. Lineage (GTDB taxonomy): Bacteria > Chloroflexota > Anaerolineae > UBA1429 > UBA1429 > DAIRUQ01. The sequence continues at coordinate 1,356 of JBNGEB010000136.1, read as the reverse complement.
GCAGCATCGGCCACTACCTTGCGCCCCACAGCGCGACGCGTCATCTCCTCCGCCTCGCTGAGAGCGCGCTCACATCCGGCAGCCAGACGGTCCACGTCGGGTTGGCCAGTCGGGCCCAGATCGTGCACCGGAGCGGTAGCCACGCCCAGGAGCTGGGCCGCCCCGTCGATCAGCTCCACCACGGCCGCTCGCACATGGTGCCGCTCCAGTACCAGCAGGCTATGATAGACGCCCGTTTTGATCGAGCCGGCCGTTGAACTCCTGAGCCAACGCATGATCCCCCGTCCTGGATCGTTGCCGAACGTAGCGTGTAGGCAGCTAGCCTAACGTATCGACGACAAGCTCGGGAATGCTAGCAACGGCCTCGTCCAACCCCTCCACATCACGGCCGCCAGCCTGGGCCATGTTGGGTCGCCCGCCACCGCCGCCGCCCATAGCGCGAGCCGCCGCCCCCGCGAGGTTTCCCGCGTGCAAGCCCCGCCTGACCAAGTCCTCGGTGATGCCAACGACAAGCAGCGGCTTCTCACCGATCACGGCGCCAAGCGCCACCACGGCGCTGCCCAACCTGTCGCGGAAGCGGTCCACCATCTCGCGCAACGCGTCGATGCTGCTGGCCTCGACGACAGCAGCTAGAACGGTAGCGCCCGAGACGTCACGCGCCTCTTCGACCAATGCATCCACGCGGCGGGCAGCCAGCGCCCGCTCGAGCTCTTGCACGCGATGGTCTAGCTCGCGATGCCGCTCCTGGAGCGCGGCGATCCGCTCCAACTCTTCACCAGCGGCGCCCCCCAGCGCGTCTCGCACGGCGTCCAGCGTACGGAGGCGCTGCCGGATCAGCGTCTCGGCTGCCGCGCCCGTGACCGCCTCAATGCGCCGCAACCCCGAGCCGATGCTCGATTCGCTGATAATCAAGAAAAAGCCGATGTCGCCAGAGCGCGAGACGTGCGTGCCGCCGCAGAGCTCCTTGCTAAAGCCCTCAACCGACACCATCCGCACCCGATCGCCATACTTTTCCCCGAACAGCGCGACCGCGCCCGCTTCCACAGCTTCTTTGAAGCCCATCTCGCGCGTGACGACGGGACGATTGGCGCGAATCTCGCGGTTGACGATGCGCTCCACCTCGTCCAGCTCGTCACGGGTCATGGCCGAGAGATGGCTAAAGTCAAAGCGCAGCCGCTCCGGCGTCACCAGTGACCCCGCCTGCGCTGCGTGCTCGCCCAGTACCTCCCGCAAAGCGCGGTGCAGTAGGTGCGTGGCCGTGTGGTTACGGGCCGTCGCCGCGCGGCGCTCGTTGTCCAGGCGCGCCTCCACCACATCACCCACGGCCAGGCTTCCCTGGGCCACGTGGCCCAGATG
>JBNGEB010000135.1:0-6501 GCA_049975585.1 Anaerolineae bacterium | reverse complement strand
GTAAGGTCCACCCATCGCCGCTGAACAACCATGCGGCCCTCCTCAAGTTGGGCGAGCGCAAGGACGTCTTCTACGAGACCGAGGAGGTGCTTGCTGCTGCGATAGATCTCGAGCATGTCCTCGCGATAGGGAGCGGGCAGCGGGATGCCCCCGTAGCTCTCGGGCGACAAGGCCATCATCTCGGCAAAGCCCGAAATCAGGCTAAGTGGCGTGCGCAGCTCGTGGCTGACGTTGGCCACAAAATGCTGCTTGGTGCGGTAGGCCTCCTCCGCGCCGACGCGAGCCTGCTCTAGACGGATGTTGGTATAGTGCAATCGCTCTTGGTTGTGCTGAAGCATATCATTGAGCCGGCGCAGCTCGCCGCGTCGCTCTCGGAGCGCGTCGAGGTTCTCCATAGCCTGACGATGGCTGTAGAGCGCCCAACTTGTAGCTGTGTAGAGGCTGCGGTTGGCGAGCCACGTGGTCAAGGCCGCCAAGCCCGTGACGGCCACGGTTGCGGCGACCGTCGGCTCAATCGTATCTCGCGTGAGATAGGACAGTGCAAGCAACATGGCAATGCCCGTCGCAGCCGTGGTGGTCAGCCAGCCCCTGGGGCAAGCGATGCCAGCCGCGATCACCACCGGTACAATGTAAAAGGGCGTGAGCGAGTTCACCGAGGAAAACCCATAGTGGACGAGGACGACGGCGAGCAATCCGAGGACGAGGATTGGCCCGGCCCATGCCGGTCGCAAGGCACTGGCTCGCCAGGCCCCGATGCCCACAGCCAACATCCCAAAGCACGGGATATAGTCCAGCCAGGTGATAGCATCGCCGGCGTCAAAGCGGACGCGCACAGCCACGAGCCATACCAACCCGAGCACGAGCGACGCTGTAATCAGAACGCGGCGCGAAGCTTCGCGCAGATCGGCCTCAAGGCTCTCGATCTGCCCACTGCTACCATCGGGAACTTGATTTAGGTCCATACTGGTCCTGCTTTGCTTTGCATACACAGCGCTTCAGTTCGCGGGAACGCCCTTGACGACCAAGGGCACCCCTAGGCCCTCCCGCCTGGTCGGCGACCTGTCTTGAGACCCCCAGGTTGCGAACAAGCTGTCACGCCTGCTATTTATTGTAGCATAGCTGGCAACTCTACGATGGGCGAGCACGTCTGCCCCTCACTGAGCACACGCAGCAATAGATGTGCTCGATCGCAAGTTGACATCAGGCGCAGTTCCCCTAGAATAGGGAGGCGCTTGGCTGTGGCGGATCTGGTGCCAAGCCGTATGGGCCGCTAGCTCAATTGGCAGAGCAACTGACTCTTAATCAGTCGGTTCCAGGTTCGACTCCTGGGCGGCTCACAGGGGACGGGGCTGACGGCGCTCTGCGCGCGTGAGCCTTGGGATCCGGACGACTCGCTGGGTCCTAGCCGCACGCTGATCATTCACGCAGCAGGGCCGGCACCCTGGCTGGGAATGGGGAAGTGTCGGAACTGGCAGACGAGCGTGACTTAGGATCACGTGGAGCAATCCGTGAGAGTTCAAATCTCTCCTTCCCCACCTATGCGAGCGGAAGTGGCTCAGTGGTAGAGCATCTCCTTGCCAAGGAGAGGGTCGCGGGTTCGAATCCCGTCTTCCGCTCTGGGTCCGAAGCCCAGCGCCCGACGCTGGGGGTCAAGGCTGGTTCACGGGCCGAGCCCGGGAGCCAGCGTTTTGGTGTGCCTAGCCGCCCAACCGTAAGGAGCTGACGTTGAAGGTCTCCACAGAGCCCATCGCTGACCGCGAAGTCGAACTCACCATCGAGCCAGAACCAGAAGTCGTGCGGCGCGCTATGCGGCAGGCTGCCCGTCGCCTGAGCCGCATGCGCCCCATCGCTGGCTACCGACCAGGCAAGGCGCCCTATGTGATGGTCGAACGCGTGTTTGGTCGGGATACCATCCTGAATGAGGCGTTGCATCGCTTGGCTCCTGACTTGTACGAGAAAGCTTTGAAAGAGGCAGAGCTAGAGCCGTATGCGCAAGGCCAGCTCGACATCGAGTCTGAGGATCCCCTCGTACTGAAGGCGAGCGTGCCTTTGCAGCCCACCGTCGCGCTTGGCGATGTGGATTCGCTCTCGATCACACCGGAGCCTGAGGTGGCAGTCTCTGAGGAGCAGATCGCCGACGAGCTGACGCAGCTTCAGCGAGCCAACGCCGAGCTCGAGCCCGTGGAGCGTCCGGCTGAGATGGGCGACGTGGTCGAGGTGACGATCCTGGGCACCGAGGGCGAAGAGACCGTCGTCGATCAGCGTGACGTTCAACTGATGCTGGAAGAGGACACGCCCCCGCCAGGATTCGCCGAAGCTGTGACGGGGATGAGTGCCGACGAGACGCGCGAGTTCACCCTGACCTATCCCGACGACTATGAGGAAGAGCGCCTGGCTGGCAAGGCAGTGGAATTCAGCGTTAGCGTGGCTCAGGTGTACGAGATGCTCACGCCTGAGCTCGATGATGACCTGGCGCAGACCGTCGGCGATTACGAGACGATAGACGAGCTACGAGAGGCCGTTGCCGAGAACCTGAGCCGCCGCCTTGAGGCTGAGGCTCGTCAGCGCGAGATCGACGCTGCTCTGGAAAAGTTGGTAGAAGCCGCCGAGGTCGCCTATCCCGTCGCTGCCTTGGACGAAGAAATTCAGCACGAGCTCCAACGTTTCGAGTCGCGCCTGGTTCGGTCTGGGCTCAGCCTGAGTACCTATCTCAACATATCCGGCCAGACCATGGAGCAACTCATGGAGGAGGTTCGGCCTGTCGCGGAGCGTCGACTGACGCAGCGACTGGTACTGAACGAGTATGCCCGGGCGCAGTCTCTGTCGTTGAGCAACGAGGAGCTCCAGCGGGGCGTCCTCGACACGGCGGCAAGTTACGGCGAGCATGCCCTGGAGGTCCTGGAGCAACTCAACGACCAGCGTAACTTGCTGCCGCTCTATGGAGATCTCCTGGCGCAAAAGGCGCTGCGCCACCTGGTCGCCAAGCTCACCGGGCGCCCGTGGGAAGAGGACGCCGAGGAGGCGTCGGGAGACGGCGAGGCGGACGATGCGTCGGTGAGCGAGGAACCAGTGGCAGAAGCGGCCGCTGAGCCCGCGTCAGAGGGGGCGACCGAAGCTGATGCCGAGCAAGAGGCCTAGCTAGGCGACGGGTGCTGGAAGAGGAGGATCGATGAGCCTCAAGGCGTTAATCCCGATGGTGGTCGAATCGACTGGCAGAGCTGAGCGCGCGTACGATATCTACTCGCTGCTGCTCAAGGAGCGCATCGTGTTCCTCGGGCAGGCGATTGACGACCATGTGGCCAACCTCGTGGTGGCGCAGATGCTCTACCTAGCGCGCGAGGATCCCGAGCAGGAGATCCACCTCTACATCCATTCGCCCGGAGGCAGCGTGTACGCCGGTCTGGCCATCTATGATACGATGCAGATGGTGCAGTGTCCCATCGAGACCATCGCGGTGGGCAGCACGGCCTCGATGGGCACGGTGCTGCTCGCGGCGGGGACGCCGGGGCGCCGCTTTGCCTTGCCCAACGCGACGATCCATATCCATCAACCCTTGGGCGGGGCGCAGGGCCAGGCGTCGGACTTGCAGATTCAGGCTGAAGAGATTCTGCGGCTAAAGCGACGGCTCAATGACATTCTGGCCGAGCATACGGGCCAGCCGTTGGAGCGTATCGAGCGCGATACGGATCGCGACTTTTTCATGGACGCTGAGGCCGCTCGCGAATATGGTGTGGTAGATAAGGTGCTCACCCCGACGGCAAAGGGTGACAAAGAGGACTAGACATGACCGATGAGGCTAGGGCGCCGCGTTGTTCTTTCTGCGGGCGGCCCGAGCATGCCGTGCGGCGCTTGATCGCTGGCCCCGATGGGGTGCATATCTGCGACAACTGCGTGCGGCTCTGCGAGCAGATTCTGGAGGCAGATGAGGGGCACGAGGCCCAAGACGAGGCTCTGTATGTGCCGCCGCCTCGAGAGCTCTACGCGGCTTTGGATGAGTATGTGGTGGGGCAGGACCGCGCCAAGAAGGTGCTCTCTGTCGCTGTCTACAATCACTACAAGCGCATCAGGGCCGGCATCGAGAATGACGACGATGTGGATGTGCAAAAAAGCAACATCTTGCTCATCGGCCCGACGGGCTGCGGCAAAACGTTGCTGGCGCAGACATTGGCGCGGGTTCTGGATGTGCCGTTTTGCATCAGCGATGCCACCGCTCTGACCGAAGCTGGCTATGTGGGCGAGGATGTGGAGAACGTCCTCCTCCGCCTGATCCAGGCCGCCGATCTCGACCTGAAACGGGCGTCTCGTGGCATCATCTACATCGACGAGATCGACAAAATCGCGCGCAAGTCTGGCGGGAACTCGTCCATCACGCGGGATGTGTCGGGCGAGGGCGTCCAGCAGGCGCTGCTCAAGATTCTCGAGGGAACCGTAGCCAACGTGCCTCCTCAGGGCGGAAGAAAGCACCCCCATCAAGAGTTCCTGCAGCTTGATACGACGAATATCCTGTTCATCTGCGGGGGAGCGTTCCAGGGACTAGACGACATCGTGCGTCGGCGCAGTCGTGTCAAGGGCGAGCTTGGGTTCTCCGCCGCGGGGCGCGGGCGTGACGAGCGCACGCCATCCGAGTTGCTGCGCATGGTGAACTCGGAGGATCTGCTAAAGTATGGCCTGATCCCCGAGTTCGTGGGGCGTCTGCCCGTGGTGGTCAGCGTCGACGAGCTCGACGAGGATGCCCTGATGCGCATCCTCCAGGAGCCCAAGAACGCCCTCGTCAGGCAATACGCCAAGCTGTTTGCCATTGACGGGGTAGAGCTAGAGTTCAGCGAGGGGGCGTTGCGCGCCGCCGCCGAGGAGGCCATCCGCTACAAGATGGGGGCGCGCGGCTTGCGGACGATCATCGAGGAGACCCTTCTCGATGTGATGTACGAGCTGCCCTCGCGGCCAGAGGTCTCTCGCCATGTCGTGACAGAGGACGCGGTGCGCAACCGCCGCGATGCTTCCCCCAAGCCGGTGGACGCTGCTGCCTAGCCGGGCGCGTCTGCCTTTCCCTTCTGACAGAATGGCGCCGAGGCTGCATGCCTCGGCGTTTTGCGTCGTGTGGCAGCGCTTCTAGGTTTGACACTCCCCCAGCGATACCCTAGAATGCGACATTGGTCGCCCTATGGGGCTCAGAGAGGTTGTATGCTGACGAGCGCCGAGATCCGAACCAAGTTCCTCGCCTATTTCGCTTCAAAGGGCCACACGGTTGTCCCCAGTGGCTCGTTGGTGCCCGGGAATGATCCAACGCTGCTGTTCACCAATGCAGGCATGGTGCAGTTCAAGGATGTCTTTCTGGGCCTGGAGGAGCGCGGCTATAGCAGGGCCACCTCGTCTCAGAAGTGCATGCGTGTCAGCGGCAAGCACAACGACCTGGAGTCGGTAGGCCCATCGCCGCGGCATCACACGTTCTTTGAGATGCTAGGGAACTTTTCCTTCGGGGACTATTTCAAGCGCGAGGCCATCGAGCTGGCGTGGAGCTTTTTGGTTGATGAGCTGGGCATGGACTCGAATCGTCTCTGGCCCACGGTGTTCGAGGATGATGACCAAGCCTTTGGGCTGTGGCAGACTGTCGCGGGGGTCCCAGCGGAGCGTATCACGCGCCTCGGCGCCAAGGAGAACTTTTGGTCGATGGGCGATACGGGGCCGTGTGGCCCCTGTTCCGAGATCATGTACGACCGTGGTCCCGAGGCATGCACCTGTGGGCGACCGGATTGTAGCCCCGCCCACGAGTGCGATCGTTGGCTGGAGCTCTGGAATCTGGTGTTCATGCAGTTCGATCGCAACGCAGAGGGCGAGATGACGCCTCTGCCCCGGCCTAGCATCGATACCGGCATGGGCTTGGAGCGGATCACCGCCATTCTGCAAGGCGCCGACAACAACTATGACACCGACCTGTTTGTCCCCATCATGGAGCGCACGCGGGAGCTGCTGGACCACGACAAGGCGACGATGCGTGACCAACTGGTGGCTTACCGCGTCATCGCAGACCACAGCCGAGCCATCGCGTTCCTGATTGCCGATGGCGTGCTTCCCTCCAACGAGGGACGCGGTTATGTGACGCGAATGGTCCTCCGTCGCGCCGCTCGCTATGGGCGTCGCCTGGGATTCGTTCAGCCCTTCCTGGCCGAGACGGTAGCGACGGTCATCGACATGATGGGCGATCATTACGCCGAACTGCGCCAGCGTGCGACCTTTATCCAGGATGTGGTTCAGCAGGAGGAGGAGCGGTTCCTCTCACAGCTCGAAGTGGGGTTGGCGCGTCTGGAAGACGTGCTGGAAGAGGCCCGCCGCGCGGGGGCCAGCTTGGTGCCAGGCGAAGAGGCGTTTCGTTTGTATGACACGTATGGATTCCCTTTGGAGCTGACGCGCGACGCTGCGGCAGAGGCGGGATTCTCGATTGACGAACAGGGCTTTCGCGAGGCTATGGCGCGGCAGCGCGCTCGCGCACGTGCAGCCCAGCAG
>JBNGEB010000134.1:3486-6618 GCA_049975585.1 Anaerolineae bacterium | reverse complement strand
TCGCCCACGACCTGGGCCACCTGCGTTACCCCCCCGGTACCATGGCCACGCTGGAGCAAGTATCTCGCTTGCCGGATGATCAGGTCTGCATCATCGCCACCGGCTCGCAGGGCGAACCCAACGCGGCCCTGGCCCGCATGGCGCAGGGACGCTACCGCGACGTCCAGCTCAAGGATGGCGATACGGTGCTGATCTCGGCCAAGGCCATCCCAGGCAACGAGACGGCCATCTATCGCAACGTCGACGATCTGTTCCGACGGGGTGCGTACGTCATCTATGGCGAAAAGGCCGGCATTCACGTCTCTGGCCACGCAGCCCAGGAGGAGCTCAAGATGCTCCTCAACCTGCTCCAGCCGCGTTACTTTATGCCCATCCACGGCGCCTATCGCATGCTTCAGATGCATGCCAACCTCGCCATGAGCATGGGCATGTCGCCAGAGAACATCTTTGTCATGGAGAATGGTGACCGTCTGTTGCTGACCCACCACGGCGCCGAGCTCGAAGAGCCGCTGCCGCTGGACGAGGTCTATGTGGACGGCGCGCTCATCGGCGATGTGGGCGCCACCATCCTGCGCGATCGACAGGCTCTGGCCCACGAGGGATTTGTCATCGCCCGCGTCACGCTAAACGGCGGCGGCACGCGCCTCGCCGAGGAGCCTGACATCATCTCGCAAGGATTCGTCTGGATCCCCGAGGCTGAGGATCTCATCGAGGAGGCCCGGGAAGCCATCGCGAAGGTCGTACAGTCGCAGGACGACATAGAGGACGTCGACACCTTGTCGCGACGCATCAAGCGCCGCCTCGAGGACCTATTCTATACCGAAACGCGACGCCGACCCGTGGTCATCCCCGTCGTGACCCAGGCCTAGGCAACGCGCATCGCGCGAGTAGCAGGGGCTGCCTGGGACGGGCCCAGGCAGCCCCCTCGGTATGAATCCCAGCCCCACGAGAAACGTGCGATTGCAGAGCATCGGAAGCCTCTCCCCCACACATATTGTGGGAGAAAAGCTAACGACCATCTGCAGCGCTGGATATCTCGGCGCCTTGCCTTCCCTACGTCTCCATCGGCAGCGACACCGGCTGGTGCGTCTCGGCCGACTTGTAGGCGGCCAGGACGATCTCCAAGGCCGCGCGTCCCGCCTGCCCGTCACACGGTGGATCGATGCCCTCGAGCACGGCGTTGGCGAATCCCTCCACGATCTCGCGGCGCGACGCCGCCTGGCCCGCAAACGGCAGCTCTTGCCACTTGTTCGGGCGACTACCTTCTGGCGCGTCCTCCATCCAGATCAGCGCGGGCTTGGACGCGCCCGACGGGGGCAGGACGATCTGGCCCTTGGTGCAAAAGATGCGTGGCCCGGTCGGCTCCCCCCCGTAGAACCCACCACGCGCCGCCGAGCACGCGTGGATGCTCCCAATGGCGCCATTGTCGTATCGCAACGTCACGGCGATGGTATCCTCCACCTCCACGGGGGTATTGAGGGTATCCGCCTCGGCGAACACGCGCTTGACCTCCAGCCCCGTCACCCACCGCACGGTGTTGATGTCGTGGCTCAGGTTCATGATGAGAATACCACCGGCGGCCCGCTTCTTTAGGCTGCGCCAATCGGTCTTGATGCGCCCCGAATAGCCGCCCGACCAGTACGACGCAGGCTTGTCGGCATCGACCACAAAGCGCACCGCCATGACCTCACCCAGCAGGCCCGACCGCAACATGTCGCGCGCGGACGACAAGGCGCCATCCACCTGCGCGAAAAAGCCCACGCCCAACCGCACATCGTTGGCCCAGCACGCCTCGATCAGCGCATCAGCGTCGGCCAGCGTCGTCGTGATGGGCTTTTCCATCAACACGTGCTTGCCCGCCTCGGCCGCCGCGATGCCGATCTTGGCGTGCGTGTCGTGCGGCGTTGCCACATAGACCGCGTCCACGTCGGGATTGCTCAGCACATCCTCCATGTTGGTGGTGGTGGGCACGTGATACAGCTCTGCCAGATCGTCCAACACCTTGGGCGAGAGATCCATGAGCATGGCGACCTCGGCGTTGCTGGCCACCGCCAGCCCCTGCAGCGTCGCCGTCGCGATCTCGCCGCACCCAATCACGCCAAACCGCACCTTGTCTCCCATAAAGCCCTCACTTCCCTCTGGTCAGTCCTACGCAACTCACGAGGGGCATTCTACCCTCGCCAAGCCTAGCCGCCAAGCATCCGTTCAGGCGTACTTACGCTAGCGCCGGGGTGACCGTCACGCACCTCCACGAGCCAGCGCCCGTTCGGCGTCGCTCATCCGCTCGCAGGCATAGCGCACCGTCGAGGCCGGCATCGCATCGCCATGCTCCTGTACAAACGCGATCACCGCCTCCATGTCGCCCTTGCAGAGCTCCTTCAAGCTCCAACCGATGGCCTTTTGCACATAGGGCTCATCGTCGTCGAGCAGATCCGCGCACAACTCGAGCAAGAGGTCACGCTCTCCGCCCTTGCGAGCGGCGGGGATCAGCGTCACGAGCGCCGCGCGCCTCCGCCACACGCTGTCGCTGTCGGCCCAGCCCCGCAGCATATCAGACGGCGCGCCGTCCCGGGCTGCCAGTTGCCCCGACACCTTCAGACAGAAGCTATCCGTCGTGCCCCAGTTATCGAACCATTCGAGCCAGCGGTCAAAGCGCGCCCAATCTTCCTCCCCAAGCTTGCGCCACCAGCGCCCCAGCATCTCGTTGGCGACGGCGCCGGCCTCTATCGTCTGCTGCTGATAGAGCCTCTGCGCCAGCCACAGAGCGTCGTCCGCGTCGCCGCCCTGCGTCCGCAAGGCGTTCGAGAGGTCGCGCCCGAGATCATTGGACCAACCGCTGGGCGTGCCGAGCACCCGCGCCTCCCCTGGGAAGAACTTTTTCGCCTCGCGTGCGCGCTCGGGATCGGCGGCCTCTTCCAGCCGCGACAACACGCCGTCCAGCAACTCGCGGATCGCCTCATCTTGCATGGTAGCCCTCCTGCGGACCAATCTAGGCGGGGCTGGGGACCACGTCAAGCCCCCAAACGCCTCTCCCTCCTGCGGGCAGCCCCATCCCTCGATAGTTTGGCGACTTGCGACCGTATCTCCAAATATCTCGTGTTACTTCTCAAAAAGTTGGGATATCAAGCTTGA
>JBNGEB010000134.1:1099-3476 GCA_049975585.1 Anaerolineae bacterium | reverse complement strand
CTGTGGTAGCGTGTCCTCAGAAAGGAGGCCGCCATGCATCCAATGCTTCAGGCTTGCCCCAACTGCGGTGCCCCGATGATCATCACGCGCCTCTCGTGCACCAACTGCGAGACGTCCGTCTCGGCACGCTTCGAGACCGATAGCTGCGCCTTCTGCCAACTCTCCGATGACAGCCTCACGTTCCTCACCGACTTTGTGCGGCTGCGCGGCAACCTCCGCGAGCTGGCCCGCGAGCGCGAGATGTCCTACTGGACGGCCCGCACACGGCTCAACGAGATCATCGAGGAGCTCGGCTACGAGGCACCCGAGACCAGCGACGAGGAGGAGCGCGAGGTCACGCGCATTCAGATCATCGAGCGCCTCCAAGCTGGCGAGATCACCGCGGACAAAGCCGCCGAACAGCTTCAAAAGCTGCGACGCTGAAAAGGAAGGAGCACCATGAATGAGGCACAGCGCCGCATCCTGCAGATGCTACAAGATGGTAGCATCACCGCGGAAGAGGCCGAGAGACTCCTCGACGCCGTCCGCGACGACAAGCCCAAGAGCACCCGCACCGCCGGCAAGGAAACCACCTGGGACCCCACGGCCTGGATGCGGGCCGAGCCCGGCGTGGACGAGGAAGAAGCCATCTTCGGGCGGCGGCAGCGATCCTACCGTCTGCCGCCTGGAGCCACCGTCATCATTCGGCAGGGCTTTGGCCCTCTCACCGTCCACGCCATCTCGGGCAGCATCGCCGAGATCGACAGCGACTCGCCGCCCATGTACGGCGCCCGCACGGACGACAACCGCCTCATCATCACCAGCAGCTTTGCGCCCCTTACGGTGCGGATCCCAGACACCGTCCGTGAGCTGGATATCGAATCCAAGGCCGGGCCCGTGAACCTCAAGAGCCTGCCCAGCGCCCTGCGGTCGCTAACCGCCCACTGCAAACTCGGCCCGCTTAACGTCGAGCTCGGGCCGGTCACCCAAGGCGAGTTTGAGATTCGCAACCACGTCGGCCCCATCAACGTCGTCGTCCATCCCGACGCCGGCTTTGTCCTCGAGACCGAAGGCTCGGTCGTCAACGTTGACTTGGATCTGCGTAGCGAGTCGGGCGGCATCCGCCACAACCGCGGCCGCTATGGCGAAGGCGATGCTCGCCTCAGGGTGCGCTCTAGCCTGGGGCCCGCCAACATCCGCCTGGCCAAGCCCACCGAAGCCGAGGAGACGTTCGAGGAGACGGACGACGTCCATGAGGAGGACGCCCGCGCGCAAGAGCCATCAGAGCAAGAGCCCTTTGCCAATCCCGCCGATGCGCATGAGCCCGAGTCTGGCCGACCCACCCGTCGTCTCGACGAGGACGACGAGAACCTACCCTTTGGTCTCGACGACAACTGATCGTCCAGACCACGAACGGGCGCTCCTCTCTTGGAGCGCCCGTTCTCACCTATCCAGAGCGACCGACCCTGGCCGACCCGCTTGGATCAGTCCTCGTCGTCGTACATCACCATGCCCACGGTGCCAGGCCCCACATGCGTCCCCAACACGGGGGAAAGTTGCCCCATCCCCATACTGACAGGGTTGTACGCCACGTTGATCCGCTCTGCCAACGCCATAGCATCGGCGGGCGCGGCGGCATGCATCACCCACGAGCGCACCCTACGGCGCGGATCGAGTCCATCCGTCGCCACCTCGTACACGCGATCCATGGCCTTCCTCCAGGTGCGCACCCGCTCCACCGCGTCGATATAGCCGGTCTTGTTGTCCAGCACCAAGAGCGGCTTCAGCTGGAGCACCGTGCCGAGTAGCTTGGCCGCGCCACCAATGCGCCCGCCGCGATGGAGATACTCGAGCGTACTCACCGCGAAATAGACGCGTATCCGCTGCCGCACGCGCTCCGCCGCCGCCAGCATCTCCCGCGCGCTGCCGCCGCTGTCGCGCACTTGGGTAGCCGCCAGCACCTGCATACCCAACCCCATGGACGTGGAAAAAGAGTCCATCACGTGCACCGGCACGTCCACGTGAAGCGCCGCCGCATTCGCTGAATCGTAGGTGCCGCTCAACTGATCACTGATGGTGATCACCACGATCTCCTCGGCGCCTTGTGCCATCACCCGCTTGTAGGCATCCACGAAATCGCCCGGTGTCGGCTGCGACGTCGAAGGCGACGCCGCATCGTTGGCCAGACGCTCATAGAAGGCCTCCTTGGTGATGTCCACGCCGTCGCGTAGCTGGTCCTCCCCCCAGATGACATACAATGGCACGATGAGCACGTCGTTCTGCGCTGCTACCTCGGGCGAGAGGTCGCTGGTACTATCGGTGATGACCGCGATGCGATGTGATGGCTCCGCCATGTGCATACTCCTCCTAATATCTGGCATCTATAACACGCGCATGG
>JBNGEB010000134.1:0-1089 GCA_049975585.1 Anaerolineae bacterium | reverse complement strand
TGCCGAGCGGTTGCGCGGTTGCACACGACGATTCACGTGCTACACTACAGAGGCTAAAGCCTACACCATAGTGCGAGGAGCGTCGACAGCATGACCAAGCCCCGTGTGGGAGCCTACTTGACACAGCTCTACCGAGGATGGTTCCGTGCCCGTGGCACCCATGGTCGCCTGACGCCCAAGCGCATCGGCGTGCTGCTAGCCTTCTCCGTGCTGTATCCCCTCATCGAGGCCCTGAACTGGCTCGGCTTTGCCCTGGACAACCTGTTCTTTCCCAACTGGAGGCGCGCCCAGCTCGATGCGCCCGTGTTCATCGTGGGCAACCCTCGCAGCGGCACCACCTTTTTGCACCGTCTCCTCATGCGCGACAGCGACACCTTCTATGTGATGGAGACCTGGGAGACCTTGCTGGCCCCCTCGGTGACGCAGCGCGTTGTCTTGAAAAGCCTGGCTCGTTGCGATCGCGCTCTGGGGCATCCCATCGCGCGACTGCTGGCCGCCGTCGAGCGGAGCCTCCAGCGGGGCATCCCCATGCACGGCATCGGCCTGCGCAAGCCCGAGGAAGATGAGGGCATGCTGGCGCACATCTGGGCGGGGCTCATGCCGTGGGGGTTCTTCCCCGAGGCCAAGCTCCCCGCCGCCGCCCGCTTTGACGACGATCTCCCCCGCGAGGAGCAGGACGCCATCCTGCGCTTCTACCGAGATTGCCTGCTGCGCCACGCCCATGCCCGCAGCCACGGCCAGCACTATCTCGCCAAGAGCCCAGCCTTCTCTGGCAAGATCGCCGCACTGCTACGCCACATCCCCGACGCCCGCTGCATCGTTCTGGTGCGAAGCCCGCTGCAGCAGGTGCCCTCGGAGATGAGCCTGCGATCCTTCATCTGGCACCGCTTTTCCGACCCGCTCGAGCCCTACCCTCTGAAGGAGCAGGTCCTGCAAAAGATCGCCTACTGGTACGAGCATCCGCCCGAGGCGCTTGCCGATCAGCCTGACGACCGCCATCTCTTTGTGACGTACGACGAGTTGACAGCCGACCCCGAGGCAGCCGTCCGCCGCATCTATGAGCGCTTCTCGCTAGAGATGTCGCCAGCC
>JBNGEB010000133.1:0-6680 GCA_049975585.1 Anaerolineae bacterium | reverse complement strand
GTTCCAAGGCACCCGTGGCTCGAGGAGGTCATAGCAGGGCGCCAAGACCAGGGCCGACGGTCCCAGCGTGGCGATACGGTAGGCTACCTCGGCGCGGACCTCGTCCGGCGTCCCCAAGGCCAACGTCGTCTGGTACCCCACCGTGCCCCAGAGGGCCAGCCGCGTGCCGTACCGCCTGCGGATGGCGACGGGATCCATGTGATCCGGCTGGACAGGGTTGATAGCGTCAAACCCCAAGGCTACCAAGTCGTCCAGGATCCCGGTATAGTCTCCATCGCTATGGAAAAGCAGGTGTATGTCGGGGCGCGCCTCTCGAATGTCCGCGATGATCCCGGCAAGCTGGGGCTTGAAGTAGCGTCGCCAGTGGGCCGGGCTGATAAGCAACCCGCTGGGGCTCCCGACGTCGTCATCCAGCGCGAGAACGTCCACGCCAGCCTGTGCGAGGGCGAGGGCGTTGGCGCGCGTGAACTCGGCCATACGCGCCACCAGGGCATCCACCCAAGCGGGACGCTCGATCATGTCCAGAAGCAGGTTACCCAGGCCGCGCAGCCGCCACGACGACTCGAACAGCTCGCCGCCGAGGTGAGGCAGGGATCCTCCCGCCGCCAGGCCTCTGGCATGCAGCGCAGCCACGTCAGCCTCAAGGCGGGGCATATTGGGCGGTGCGGAGGGCGTCGGCAGGTTGAAGGCCTCGATGTCTGCCAGGCAGGTGGCGCGCGCCAAGGGGTTACGCTCGGGAGGGCGCTCAGGGTGATAGTCCCACAGTGCGTAGGTCGCCGCTTGCTCGGGCGTGCCCAAGCGCGTGTCGGGGCTGTGGGGCAGGGCGCGTTGCCGCAGGGCCTCGTCCGCTGGCGTCGGCGGATAGGCGACGAACTCGACGTCCACCAGGCCGTCAACATCGGTGCCGGGCGACGCCAGCGCGCGAAGGTCCGCAGGGCGAAAGCCCAGAGCCACCGGGATGCGGTCCGGGACACCGCCATCGAGGGCCGTCAGAATGCGCTGGCGACCGTCCATGCAGCCGCTCCTATCAGCAGACGACCTCCAGCTCGAGGTCGAGCAGCTTGGCCAGTTTCTCGATCTTGGAGAGCTGGTGCCCCACGCCCAGGGCAAAGTGGTGCGTGGAGCCCGTCTCTGCCCAGCGTTGGCCGAACTCGCCTGGCGGCAAGGCAAACTTGACCCGTGTGTTGGTGTTGCCGATCTGCAGGATGGGGCCGGGCACCGACTCGCCTTCGGCGGCGACAAGCTTGAGCTTGCCCTCGCCGGTCTGAGTGACGCCCAGCAGGGTGACGGGGCCGTGTTTGACGCTGAACTCCACCGAGACGCCTGCACCAGACTTGCCGTGGAAGAGCTTCATGCCGCGTAGGATCGGCTTCTCGTCGCCGATGGCGATGTGGCCGGGACCGTCGTGCCCCGCGATCACGATGCCGTTCTCATAGTCGAGCAGATAGAGCTCGCAGAACGAGCCGCCCGCGCCAAAGTGCTCCTGGATGAACATGGCGACACAGGTCTTCAGGTCCGCCTCGCCGGCACAGGGGATCCCACGGGCCGTCAGGAACGAGTTGCCCAGGATCATGGCCGCTCCGATCCGCTCGAAGAGGTTGTCGTTCAGGCCCCGGTAGTAGTAGGCGAGGCCATCCAGGTCGAAATCCGCGACCAAGCGGTCCTCAGCGACGGCCACCCGCGCGGCCCAGCGCAGATCCTCCGGATTGACCTTCTCCGTGATTCGGTCATAGCCTGGGGGCGGCATATGGAACATGGCCCGCGTCTCTTCCACCTTGGCGTCCACCTCGGCCTCGGTGATCTCCTCGACGCGAGCGGCCAAGTCGTCCATCTCGAGGATCTCAATGTGTGCGCCGACCTGTCCCTGGTGCATGGTGAAATCGGTGTACATGTCCAGCATGCCGGGGTAGTAATGCCCCAGGTAACCAAATCGGGCGTTCGCCAGGGCACGTTTCGTCGCGGCTGCTTGGATCCAGTCGTCGATACGCTTCCACGTGCTCTCTTGGAAATCGCCGCCCACCACGCAATGGTAGGGGAGGTTACAGCGGTTGAAGGCGCAAGAGACTTCGGGCGCCGACATGGACACGCAGAACCAGGTGAGATCCTCTGTAGTGGCGGATTCATAGTCGATGGTTGGCACCGTCTGCAAGGCCAGGGTCAAGTGGGGCACGCGGAGACGCTGGGCGATAGGGACAATGACATGGGATGCCGTGTAGGTCATAATGTCGCCGAGGACAATGTCCACGCCAGCCCGGTTGAACATGTCGCCCACGTCATTGGACATCTCTGCCTTGTCCACTAACGGCCCACGGACCACCTCGCAGCCAAGCTCGGTCAGCTTGGCCACGTGACGGTCCATGCTGGCCTCTACCTTTTCCCTGATGCCGGGGAATTGCGGCCAGTAGGCGGCTAGCGAGGCGCCATAGTAACCTACCTTGGGCTTCGGTCTGCGGTCGCGCTCCATGGGATAGCCTCCGATGTTCTGGGCGTTGGGTTCGCGTTGTGTTCAGTGTAGATGGAGGCAGGGAGGTGTCAACCGTCTTGTGAGCCGATACCGCGGCGATGATGGGCGCAGCTACATTTGACGCGGGAAATGCATCATGGTATTATCAGCAAGTGGGCCATTGGTCAGACCAGTAAACCAACCGGGGGACGCAGGTGTGCGAGTTTGACTTTGATCTGCAGCGCGCCAAGCTGTATGAGCAAGTGGCGGATCAGATCCAGGCGCTGATCGTCCAGGAGTCGTTGAGCGACGGCGAAAAGCTCCCTGGCGAGCGTGAGCTTGCCGAGGAGCTGGGCGTGTGTCGGACCGTCGTGCGTGAGGCCATCCGCGCGTTGGAAGTTCGGGGACTGGTCCTGGTCAAGCCGGGCTGCGGCACCTATGTGCGGGCTTTTGGCGCCGAGGATGCGGCGGCTCCGGTGGCGCTGTATCTGCGGCTTCAGGGCCAGGTCGCCCGCGAAGAGGCTATCGCCGTAGCTCGAGGGCAGGCTCCCGAGATGGTAGCCGCCGCGGCAGCACGTCGCACCGACGATGAGCAAGACGCGCTCAAGGGCTCGCTGGTCGCCGTGGGGGCCGGTGGTTTGATTGTTGCCGATGGGTTGGATGCCTTCTGGTCGACATTGGCGACGGCTTCTGGAAACGAGCTGTACCGCGCCACCCTCTTGCCCGCCATGCAGGTGTTGCATGAGGCTCTGGAAGAGGGGACAGCGGAGGTGGCGGACTGGCTCACCCGCTGCGCTGCCATTCTGACGCCCGTCCGCGATCGCGCCACGACAATCGCGCGCGAGGCTGGGCGCGCCTATATTGCTGCGCTCACTGAGGAGCTGGCGCTGCCGCCTGCTCCCTGAGCTTGGAGCCCGTGTCGCGCAGCTATCGCAGCGCGCAGGCCCGGGCATGGCATCTATCACGCTTGAGGAGGTTCCTGATGCAGTATCGACATCTTGGCAAAGCTGGCGTTCAGCTCAGCGCGTTGGGGCTGGGTGGCTGGACCACGTTTGGCGAGAGCGTCACCGATCTGGCGCGCGCCAAGGCGATCATCCATGCCGCCTATGACGGCGGGATCAACTTTTTTGACATTGCCGACGTCTATGCCCTCGGCAAGGCCGAGTCCCTTATGGGAGAGATCCTCGCCGATTTCCCGCGTCATACGCTGGTCATCTCTTCCAAGGTCTTTTGGCCGATGAGCGATGACGTGAACGACCGGGGCCTCTCTCGCAAGCACGTGATGGAGTCCATCGACAAGTCGTTGGCGCGCATCGGCACCGACTATGTGGACATCTACTACTGCCATCGATACGACCCCGGCACGCCCGTGGAGGAGGTCGTGCGCGCCATGGACGACCTGATCCACCAGGGGAAGGTGCTGTACTGGGGCACCAGCGAGTGGCCCGCGGCCCGCATCGCCGAGGCGGTGGGTATCGCCAAGCAGTATGGCCTCTATGCGCCACGGGTGGAGCAGCCACAGTACAACCTGCTGGTACGCGAACGCGTCGAGGAGCAGGTGTTGCCGGTGGTGCGCGAACATGGCATGGGCCTGACGACCTTTTCCCCCTTGGCCTCTGGTGTGCTGACGGGCAAGTACGACGATGGCATCCCCGAGGACAGCCGCTTGGCGCGCATGGAAGGGCTCCGCGAGCACTGGCTGCGCGATGAGGTGCTCGAACGGGTGCGCGCGCTCAAGGGAGTTGCCGATGAGCTCGGCGTCACCAGGGCGCAGCTCGCCATTGCGTGGCTGCTCCAGCGCGAGGGGGTCACCAGCGTTATCACGGGCGCCACCAAGGTGGAGCACGTCCACGACAACCTGGGTGCGCTGGAGGTCAAGATCTCGCCGGACATTCTGGCGCGCATCGAGGCCATCGCCGCGGGGCAGGAAGCGTGAGCTTGGCCCAACGCAACGTCATCCTGCTGGGCCTGGCCGATGACGCGCTGGACCAGGCCACGCGGGAGCGCATCGTTTCGTTGGCGCCCGAGCATCGTCTGGTCGTGACCCAAGACCGCGCCGAGATCGAGCGGCGGTTGGATCGGATCGAGATCGCCGCGGCGCGCTTCCCGCACGACCTGCTGCTACGGGCGCCGCGCCTGCGGTGGTATCAGCAATGGGGCGCCGGCGCCGACTGGCTCCGGCGGTACCCGGACGTGCGCGCTTCCGGCCTCATCCTCACCAACGCCTCGGGCGTCCACGCCATTCCCATCTCGGAGCATATCATCGGGATGGCGCTGGCGTTGGCGCGTGGGCTGCACGCGGCGGTCCGCCATCAGGTGGAGCACCGCTGGCATCGCCCCGAGGGCGGCATCCGCGAGTTGGCCGGCGCGACCATGCTGCTCATCGGCGTGGGCGCCATCGGCAGTCGGACCGCTCGCCTGGCCAAGGCGCTGGACATGCGGGTTCTGGGCGTGCGGCGAGACCCGGCGCAGGGCGATCCCCACGTGGACGCCATGTACGGCCCCGGCGACCTGCCGGAGCTGTGGGCGCAGGCCGACCTCGTCGTTCTCACGGTGCCTCTCACCGATGAGACTCACCACATGGTGGACGAGGCGGCGTTGCGCGCCATGCCAAGCCACGCCGTCATCATCAATATCGGGCGGGGCGGGACCATCGACCAGGAGGCCCTGGTGAGGGCGCTGCAAGAGGGGTGGATCGGCGGGGCGGGGCTGGACGTCTTTGATCCCGAGCCGCTGTCGGAGGATTCGCCGCTGTGGGACATGCCCAACGTGCTGATCACCAGCCACTATGCCGGCACGAGTCCCGTCTATAACCAGCGGGCGCTGGCCATCTTTACCGACAATCTGGCTCGCTATGTGGCGGGCCAGCCGCTGCGCAACGTGGTGGACAAGGAGCTGGGCTACTAGCTCTTGTTGCCGCGCGGTGCGCGATGCATGAACGTAGAAGGAACAAGGAGGGCAACGTTGGAGTATCGCAAGTTTGGTCCGCTGGACTGGGAGGTCTCTGCGCTGGGATTCGGCTGCATGCGCTTGCCGACGCTCGACGCCAACGACAAGATCGACGAGCCCGAGGCCATCCGCATGCTCAGGTGGGCCATCGATCACGGCGTGAACTATCTGGATACCGCCTATCCCTACCACGGCGGTCAGAGCGAGATCGTGGTGGGCAAGGCGCTGCAGGATGGCTACCGCGACAAAGTGCGGCTGGCGACCAAGCTGCCGACCTGGGCGACCAACGAGTACGCCGACTTTGACCGGATCCTCAACGAGCAGCTGGAAAAGCTCCAGACCGATCACATCGATTTCTATCTGCTGCACGCTTTGCGGCGGAGCAGCTGGGAGAAGGTGCGCGACCTGGACGTGCTCCGCTGGGCCGAGAGCGCTATGGCCGACGGCCGCATCGGGCACCTGGGGTTCTCCTTCCACGACACGTACGAGGTGTTCGAGGAGATCGTGGATGCCTATGACAACTGGACCTTTTGCCAGATTCAGTACAACTTTATCGACTTGGAGAACCAGGCGGGCGAAAAGGGCTTGCACTATGCGGCCGACAAGGGCATGGCCGTGGTGGTGATGGAGCCGCTGCTGGGCGGACGCCTGGCGCGCCCTCCCAAGGCCGTGGAGGCCCTGTGGGATAGTGCCGAGATCGAGCGCAGCCCGGTAGAGTGGGCGCTGCAGTGGCTATGGAACCAGCCCGAGGTGACCATGCTGCTGAGCGGGATGAGCACCATGCAGCAGGTCCAGGAGGACGTGACCTACGCCTCGCGCTCGGGGGTGGGCAAGCTGTCCGAGGACGAGCTGGCGCTGGTGTCCCAGGCGCGCGACCTCTACTTGGAGCTGTCGCCGGTGCCCTGCACGCAGTGCCGCTACTGCATGCCGTGCCCCAACGGCGTGAACATCCCGGAGAATTTCGCTCGGTACAACACGGCGGCTCTCTATGACGAGCTGGAGGACGCCCGCAACTGGTATGCGAAGGCCGATGCCGACATGCTGGCCAGCGCGTGCATCCAGTGCCGCGAGTGCGAGGAGCTCTGTCCGCAGGAGATCCCCATCAGCGAGTGGATGCCCGTGGTGGACGAGGTGCTGGGCCAGGGCCAGGAGCTCGTGCGGCACCTGTAGGCAAGAGGACCGAGGCACTGCCCCCGCGCGTGAGAGCGTGCGGGGGCAGTGTGGTGGGTGGGGGTAGGCGCGGTTTCCATACCGCGGTTCGGCTCGCTGGTGGGTCAAGGCTGTAGGC
>JBNGEB010000132.1:0-6680 GCA_049975585.1 Anaerolineae bacterium | reverse complement strand
CGGAAGCCGACGGGTGTGTCTAGTCACCCATCACCACACTTAATAGCGTAGACCCAGAATCGTTGTGTGAAGCTTTTGGACCTCACTTTGACGTAGAGGCAATCGCGTCTAGAATCGTCCTACTTGATGGCGCCGTGGCCAAGCTGTGCTGTCGATCCAAGTAGCAGGGGCGGATCTGTGAAGCAACTCTTGCGATCGCTCAAGTTCCTCAGACCATACGTGTGGTTCAGCGTGGGCTCGTTGCTTTCATTGCTGATCGCCACGGGAGCTATGCTCTTCCTGCCTCGGCTCTCGCAGTTCGTGATCGACCAAGGCATCGCGGCAGGAGACTTGTCTCGCGTCTTTTCGCTGAGCGCGACCATGGTGGGGTTGGCCCTGGCGCGGGCCTTTTTCCAGTTCGCGCAAGGGGCATTGGCGGCGCGAACCGCCCAGGGCGTGGCTTACGATCTTCGCAATCAGCTCTACAGTCGCATTCAGTCGCTATCATTTAGCTACCACGATCGTGCGCAAACCGGCCAGCTTCTCACACGAGCCACTTCTGATGTCGACCGAGTACAGATGTTTATCGGACGTGGTGCCGTCATGTTCCTTTCGGCTGTTTTCATGCTTGCTGGTGCGCTGACGTTGCTGTTTCAGACCAACTGGCGCCTCGCGCTCCTGATCGTCTTTGTGGTGCCAGTGACCTTTGCTCTCTTTGGCGTGTTTGCGCGAACGGCGACCCCGCTGTTCAAGGAAGTGCAGCAACGGCTCTCAGATCTGAACGTTGTTCTCCAGGAGAACCTGGCTGGCGTCCGCGTGGTCAAGGCCTTTGCACGTGAGCCCTACGAGGCTGGGCGCTTTGAGGACGCGAACCGCGATCTGTACGACATCAGCATCCGTGTGAACAATGTGATGTCCCTTGCATTCCCCACAGTGTTCTCCGTCTCGAATATCGCAACGCTGGTGATCTACTGGGTGGGCGGCGGACAGGTGATTGCGGGGATGCTTACCACGGGGGAGCTGGTGGCGTTTGCCGCCTATGTCATGATGGCGTTCTTCCCGGTGCTGATGATGGGTATGATTATCTCCATGCTGTCGCAGGCAGGGGCCTCAGCGGAGCGCATCTTTGAGATCCTGGACGCCGACATCGAGGTCCGCGAAAAGCCGGATGCCACGCCACTTCCCCGGCTGGCGGGGCGCGTTGCTTTCGAGGATGTCTGTTTCCGCTACTATGCAACCGGAGATCCCGTGCTGGACGGGATCTCCTTTGTGGCCGAGCCGGGCCAGACCATCGCACTTCTGGGGGCAAGCGGCTCTGGCAAGTCGAGCGTGATCAACCTGATCCCGCGCTTCTACGATGTATGCGGGGGGCGCGTCACAGTGGACGGCTATGACGTGCGGGATGTCACCCTCGAGTCCCTACGATCGCAGATCGGCATTGTGCTCCAAGAGACCAACCTCTTTGAGGGCAGCATCAGGGACAATATCGCCTTCGGAAGGCCGGATGCGTCGGATGAGGAGGTGGCTCGCGCGGCAGAGGCGGCGGAGGCGGCCGACTTTATCCAGAGCTTTGCCGATGGCTATGAGACGCGCGTCGGCGAGCGGGGGGTGACGCTCTCTGGT
Source organism: Anaerolineae bacterium (assembly GCA_049975585.1). Taxonomy (GTDB): domain Bacteria; phylum Chloroflexota; class Anaerolineae; order UBA1429; family UBA1429; genus DAIRUQ01. Next base: position 5,078 of record JBNGEB010000132.1, on the reverse strand, counting down.
GGGCAGAAGCAGCGCATCGCTATCGCGCGGGCGCTGCTCACCGACCCACGTATCCTGATCCTGGATGACGCCACGTCCAGCGTCGATCTGGCCACAGAGCTTCGGATCCAGAAGGCTCTCGATCGGCTGATGGAGGGGCGGACGAGCTTTGTCATCGCGCAACGGGTCGCGACCGTGCTCAATGCCGACCTGATCATCGTGTTGGATCGCGGACGTATCGTCGCCAAGGGCACTCACGAAAAGCTCTTGCGCGATAGCGAGATCTATGCCGAGATCTACAGCTCTCAGCTAGACCCCGATCGCGTGCTGCTCGACGCTCAGACTGGGGAGGTGCCAGCATGAGCCGCAGGATGCCGCCTCCCGATGCCGCTCCCGCCAAGGATGCCGCTCGGACGCTGAGGCAGATTTGGGCATATTTCTCCGAGTTCCGTTGGCGCTTGGTCCTCTTTGCCGTGTTACTGGTGATTGGCGTGGTGGCAGAGGTTGCAGGGCCGTATCTTATCGGCGTCGCAGTCGATCAGTTTATCGATCCGACAGGGGCATCGCGGCCTGACTGGCTTGTCGCTGTCTTGCCAGGTACTGTCTCTCGGCAGCGTGGGCTCATGGTGGTAATGCTGGCGCTTGTCGGCACCTATGCGCTCATCTGGGGCATGAGCGTGGCGCAGTTCCGGCTGGTGGTCCGCATCTCCCAGGCGGTGTTGCTGCGCCTCCGCACCGAGATCTTTGAGCAGATCCAGCGTCTGTCGCTCAGCTTCTTTGACCAGCACGAGGCCGGCGATCTCATGAGCCGCTTGGTCAACGACACGCAGGTTATCAACGACATGTTTGGGCCCGGTCTGGTTCGGATGCTGCGCATGCTATTGGGACTAGTGGGCATCATCATCTCGATGGTTAGCCTAAACTGGCGGCTGGCGCTGGCGTCCTACGCCGTGTTGCCCTTGGTGGTCATCGTCACGTGGCAGTTCATGCACCGCTCACGGAGAGCATTCCGGCAGACGCGCAAGACCATTGGCGATGTGAGTGCCGAGCTGCAGGAGAACATATCGGGCGTGCGGGAGGTGCAGGCCTTCAGTCGGGAGAATGCGACGTTGGAGGAGTTCCGCGCCATCAACGAGCGCAATCGCTCGGCGAACGTGGCTGCCGAGACACTGGCCTCCTTCTTTGTGCCTCTGCTTGATGTTCTGAGTACGTTGGCCATGGCGGTAGTGATTGGCTATGGCGGCTATCTCGTGCTGAGGACCGATCCGCCTCTTGTGACGGTCGGCGTGATCGTCGCATTCACCACGTACGTCAACCGCTTCTACCAGCCGATCCGCGAGATGGCGAACCTGTTTGCGCAGTTACAGGCGGCCGTAGCGGGAGCCGAGCGGATCTTTGACCTATTGGATACGCCGCCGGCCATTGTTGAGCGCGAGAATGCGCAACCCCTTGACCGTGTAGAGGGGCACATCCGGTACGAGAATGTGAGTTTCCGCTATGCGTCTGACGAGCCTGTCCTGGACGAGGTTTCCTTCACAGTGGAGCCAGGGCAGACCGTCGCCTTGGTGGGGCCTACGGGCGCCGGCAAGACGACCATCGCGAACCTGCTGCCTCGGATGTACGACGTGCAGGGCGGCCGCGTGTTGCTGGATGGCCACGATGTGCGCGATGTGCGGCTCAGGGATCTGCGCCAGCAGATCGGGATCGTGCCGCAGGACACGTTTCTCTTCAGCGGGACAGTGCAAGACAACATTCGTTACGGGCGGCTAGATGCCACCGATGAGGAGGTCATCGAGGCCGCCAAGATCGCCAACGCCCACACCTTCATCGAGCGCATGCCCGAGGGCTACCAGACCGAGGTGGGTGAGCGGGGAAGCATGCTGAGCCACGGGAACCGGCAGCTTCTGGCGATCGCGCGGGCGGTCCTCAAGGATCCGCGCGTCCTCGTGCTGGACGAGGCCACAAGCTCCGTGGACACGCGAACGGAGCGGCTGATCCAGGGTGCGCTTGCAGAGTTGTTGGAGGGGCGCACAAGCCTCGTCATCGCGCATCGCCTGTCCACCATCCGGAGCGCCGACATGATCCTGGTGATCCAGGGGGGCCGCATCGTCGAGCGAGGTACACACACAGAGCTCATGGCTGCACAGGGCGTGTACCATGAGCTTTATATGAGTCAATTCCGACGCGAGACGGTAGCGGGCGAAGCATCCGTGCCCGCCTAGCTAGGCGTCGTCGGCGCTCATCGCAGCCAATCGGTAGGCCGGAGGCCGGCTCGGTTGAGCCAGTCGAGGTACTGGTCTAGGTCAAAAGGTGGATTGCCCGCCAGGTAGTGGCTCTGTCCCTTCGTCTCGCCGTAGATCCACCTCAGCGTGTAGAAGCGATGCCTGCCGTGCGAGTAGGGCAAGCTCCCAAGCATCGTGACCGCATCGGCGGCGGCGATGGCTGCGCCCTCCGCCAGCAACTCGTTCGTATCCACATCGCGTACCTCAAAACGCAGCTCCTCGGCGCGGCGCGTGTGGTTGCAGGCTATGATCTCCTGCTTCCAGTTCGATGGCTCCCGCAGGGCGACCAGCAAGGGCTGCTGCGCTCGCTTGACAAAGCTGTAGGCCAGTTTCTTGGTGCCATAATAGTCCACGATGGCGTCGGAGAACTGAGGCCAGCCGTCGAGCAGATTCCACCACAGGATACCCGTGCGGCGCCACTTGTGGGTGCGGAAAAGCTCGATGAAGAACTTGAGGGCCTCCGCCTGCGATATCTGGCTGGCCGCTACGAAACGTTCAAGTTCGTCGGGCACCTGGCCGAACAGCTCGCGCACCTGATTCGCCATCAGCTCCACGCGTCCGTCATAGATGTTCACCCCAGGTATGGGCGATGTCGCGTGCAGAAGCCATTCCTCGTTGCCTTGGTAGGGCCACACCTTGTCGGGTGAGAGGAACCGGCGCATGGAGGCGGGATCCGGGCAGCCGTGGTACCCGATCTCGCTCGCAAAGTGGCACAGCGATTCGGTATAGTAGCGGCTCTTGAAATAGTCCCGTGGCCCCCAAAGATGGTTCTCGGGCAGATACCGCTGTCCTTTGGCGTGGGCTATCGGATCCACGTAGGGCGAGCTCGGCAGGTAGGGACGCACGGGGTCCTCAGCGCGCAACACGGCTGGAAGGGTTTTGCGGGTTAGGACGTTCTCATTGGGATCCAAGGCGCGGCCGCCCCAGGTGTGTGCTTGATCGCACTCGTTGTCCCCAGCCCAGAGCGCGATGCAAGGGTGATGGCGAAGCCGCCTCACGACGGCGCGCGCTTCCGCGGCCAGGCGCTGCTGGAACTCTGGGTCCTGCGGATAGACGGCGCAAGCCATGGAGAAATCCTGCCACACGAGAATGCCCATCTCGTCGCAGGTGTCGTAAAAGAGGTCGTCCTCGTACACGTTGCCGCCCCAGCACCGCAGCATGTTGCAGCCCAGGTCGTCGGCCATGGCCAGCGCCATGGGGATGCGACCACGGTCCCGACTGTGGTAGGTGTCGAGGGGCACCCAGTTGCTGCCCATGATGAAGGCGCGCTCGCCGTTCACCCAGAAGCAAAAGGCGCCATTGCCTTCCTCATCGGTGATGCTGGTGCGCTCCAAACGCAGGGTGCGGATGCCCGTACGGAAGCGGAGCGTATCGATGGGCGAGCCGTTTTTCAGCAGGGTGACGGTGCACGCGTAGAGGTGCTGCGGTCCACGACCCTTGGGCCACCAAAGCCGTGGGTACGACACGGTCGTGCGTGCGACGCCGGCCTCGAAGAGCAGCGGTTCTTCAATCTCGAAGGTAGAGCCCTCGCATGCTGCTTCGAGCCGCAAGCTGTAGCTATCTTCTGGTCTTGGCTCTGTGTGAGCCCGGTAGTGCAGCGCAAGCTCTGCTCGGCCGCCGCCTGGGGACATGGAGACGGTCTGCAGATAGGCGCGCTCCAGATACTCGCTCGGTCGGAAGCGCAAGGTGATGGGGCGCCAGATGCCGGCCGAGAGCGCTCGCGGCATAATGTCCCAACCGTACATATGGGGAGCCTTGCGCACATACAACCCGTCGACGTTGCACCGTCCCGCCGCGACCCCCGCCGGATAGGGATAGCGTCGCGCTTCCTCGATGGCAGGCCGGATATGCACCAGCAGCTCGTTGGTCTCAGCTAGTAGTGCGTCAACGTCCAAGATGTGCGGGATCAGCATGTTGGCAGTTGAGCCTACGAGCGTCCCATTGAGGTACACATCGGCGTAGCAGTCCAGCCCCTCGAAAACGAGTTCGGCGCGACCTTCCGGACGCTCGCTTAGACGGAACCTTCGCACGTACCAGGCGTGTGCCGACTCCAAGTGGCGCAGCTCGGCGATGTTCATGCCAACGAACGGGTCCTCGATGAGCCCGGCGGCCTGGAGATCGAGCTCCAGGTTGCCGGGTACGCGGCATGGCCGCAGCTCGAGGCCTGCCCTGGCTAGGGAAGCGGCGTCGGTGGCGTCCGGCGGCGCCTCCTCCGTCCAAGCGAACTCCCAGGATCCGGTGAGGTCTATCGATGGCCAGGCGTGCTTCAGTGTCATGGCGTGATGCTCCTCGCAGGTTCAGGGTTGGGTTTGGTTGTTCAGGATCAGCAGCCAGTCCTGCATGGGACCCGGAAGCGGCACGCGCCAACGTCCCTGGGCATCGGCCGTGATCGTTCCCAACGGCTTGGCGTCGCCCGTCTTGGGGTCGACAAAGCTGGCCTCGTACCCTGCATCTGATTCGATGCCGATCACGTAGGTCGGCGGCGACCACGAGGCGAGATAGCGTGGGAAATAGATGATGCGTAGCTCTCCTGGGATGCCGGCGCAATAGGCATTCCGGTAGTCGTCCTCGTTGGCCGAGGGCTCGACCCACTCTTGATGGGGCTCCAGCCGCCACCAGGGGTAGCGCTCCAGGATAGCGCGTCCGACGCCTACCTGCGTCGATCCAGGGAGCTGAGCCGCCTCGGACCAGGGCGTATCGCCCCAGGAAGCGCCATGAGGCGACAGGCCGTAGGGCTCCTCTTCGCCGTTGAGCTGCCAGATGCCGTTGGCGCCATAGGTGTAGCCCCCAGCGCCGGAGAGCATGCAGGCCCAGAAC
>JBNGEB010000131.1:0-6759 GCA_049975585.1 Anaerolineae bacterium | reverse complement strand
CTTTGCGGGCGCCGCCGCTCCAGCCATAGCTCCCAAAATAGCCCGCCAGCTTGCGCTGGATGCGCTTGGTCCCGGCCATGCGCATCACCTCGGCCACCGGCGGGAACAGGTTCCCTTCGTAGGTGGGAGCTCCGATGAGGACGCCTCGCCGTGTCCAGAGCGAGGGCAGGATATAGCTCACATCCGTACGCGCCGCATCATAGATGGACACCGTGAGCCCGGTGCTTGAGGCCCCCTCGGCCACCGCATTCATCATGGCCTCTGTGTGCCCGTACATCGAGCCATACACGAGCGTGATGCCGGCATCGCCAGCGGAAGTCGCATAGCCCGCCCAGACGCGGTACAGCTCCACGATGCGAGCCGGATCGCTGCGCCAGACGAAGCCGTGCGACGGCGCGACTACATCGATGTCCAAGCCTCCCAGCTTTTCGATAGCCATGAGCGTGGGGCGGCTGTACTTGGCAACGATGTTCACATAGTAGCGTAGCGCTTCAGCTTCGTAAAAGGCTGGATCCGTGCGCTGGTCATCAAAGATGGCCCCTCGAAGTGCGCCATACCCGCCAAAAGCGTCGCACGAGAACAGCACTCGCTGGCTGGTCTCGTACGTCACCATGGTTTCGGGCCAGTGCACAAAGGGGATATGGTAGAACTGGAGCTCGCGGTCCCCTAACGAGATGCTCTCGCCGTCCTCGACCACACGGACGCGGTCAGTGATGCCATAGTAGGCCTCGAGCATGGGCTTGGCCTTGGGCGAGACCACGAACTCGGCCCTCGGCGCGAGGTGCTTGAGGACGCGCAGCGATCCCGTATGGTCAGGTTCCATGTGGTTAATAACCACATAATCGAGCTCTGCCGGATCCACCAACTGCGCTAGCTGATCAAGGAAAGATCCCTCCTGAGCGGCTTTGGCTAGGTCGACAAGCGCGATCTTGTCACCCCGGACCAGATAGCTGTTGTAGGAAACGCCCTCACTCGTGATTGGCCAGAGGCCCTCGAAAAGGTCCGTGGTGCGGTCGTTCACGCCAATCCAATTAATGCCCGGCTTGATTCGGATGGGAGGCATGTAGCGATTCTCCTTTGAATTCGTGAGACAACACAGCCAGCATAGCACAGCTACCGCTTGTAGGCAATTCCTTAGCGCACTACTCATGAACAGTGGACAACCATTTGCCCCCGATATGCACGTGCCCCTAGCCTATGCCAGGGGCACGTTGCGGTTCTCTGTGGGTCGCTTTACGACGGCAGACGAGATCGACCGAGCCATCGCGGCCATCGCGCGAGCCTTGGCAAAGCTAGGCTAGATTCTCACCACCCCAAAGCTACCGGTAGGCCTCCGGCATGTACGACGGCAGCTCTTGCGGAGCCATCACGCGCTCCAGCCGAGCGAAGCGCATCCGCCCGTCGACCAAAGGGATCGAGGGCCAGTCGTTGCCGATGAGAGGCCGAGCATAGCTGACAAAGCCGTCTCGCACGTCGCAGCGCTCGCGATCGATCCAGGCCTCAGGGAACGTGCGCTCCGAGTTGGCCACGTCCGAGAGCGGCACCTGGTCATAGCGTACCGTGTAGGCCTGTCCCGGCTCACGTAGGATGGTCGCCATCATGCCAGACACGCCTTCGCTGGCCAGCTCGGCCGCCTTCTTGCCGACACCGTATGCCTCTGCCAGGTCCACCGTCGAGGCGTAGGCGATGTCGTGCCGCTGCAAGGTGCCGGGCACGTCGCTGCGCGCGCTGCCCCGCGCCGACAGCCCGACGCGGTTCAGGTAGTTGATGACAACCTGGGCCACCGTGGTCTCGCTGGCCGAGAACTGCGTATGGCCGAAAGCATCGTGCGAGGCACCGATATCGGCCAACTCGAGGCCCTCGCTCAGCACGACGATCGCCCTACCCCGCCTGCTCAGCAGATCGTTCACCCGGTCAGCGATCTCGGCCAGCGTGGGGCGCATCTCGGCGAGCAAGATGAGCAGTGGCATGTCACGGCCGGGATCCGCCAAACGCGCCGCCGCGGGGATATAGCCGATGCGCCGTCCCATGGCCTGCATCACCAGCACCGGATCGGACGGGAACGATCCGCGGTTCTCCTGATCGGCGCGTTGCACGGCATACGCCCAGTAGCGCGCGACGCTGCCATACCCTGGCGTATGGTCGATGAGCCGAAACTCGGGATCACCCACGTCGTTGTCGATGGTCTTGGGCACGCCGATCCCCAGCAGATCGAGGCCCCGGTCGTGCGCCAGCTTGGCGACCTTGTTGGCCGTGTCCATCGAGTCGTTACCGCCGATGTACACAAAGGTGCCAACGTCGTGCGCTTCCAGCACGGCGAGAACACGCTCGAAATCCTCCCGCTGGTTCTCGCGCAGCTTGTAACGACAAGTGCCGATGGCCCCCGCAGCGGGAGTCGTCCCCAGGAGCGCGATCTCCTCCGCAGGCTGCGCGCTCAGATCCAGCAGCTCCTCCCGGAGGATGCCTTCGATGCCGTTCAGGCCCGCATAGATGGTGCCAAAGGTGCCGGGATCCGCACGCATCGCCTCCACAAGCCCGCGCAGACTGCTGTTGATGACCGGCGACGGTCCTCCCGACTGGGCAACGACAACGTTCCGTCTCTTCACGTATGCCCCCTCTAGCTCAGCACCGCGCGCTGTGCTCGTCTACTCGGCCCACTCGGTGTGAAAGACGCCCTCCTTGTCGATGCGTCGGTAGGTGTGCGCCCCGAAATAGTCGCGCTGCGCCTGGGTCAGGTTGGCGGGCAACCGCTTGGTGCGATAGGCGTCCAAGTAGGCCAAAGACGCTGCGAACGCGTGCACCGGGATGCCCATCCAGATCGCAGAGGTCACCACACGACGCAGGGCCCCCTGTCGCGCCAGGATTTCATCGCGGAAGAACGGATCCAGCATCAAGTTGGTGAGATTGGGATTGTGGTCGAACGCTGACGCGATGTCGTTGAGGAACCGCGCCCGAATGATGCAGCCTCCGCGCCACACCCGCGCGATCTTGCCCAAATCCAGGTCATAGGCGTACTCGTCCGAAGCCGCCCGCAGCAGGCTCATTCCCTGAGCATAGGAGCAGATCTTGGCGGCATAGAGCGCGTCGCGCACATCCTCGATCATCTGGGGGCGATCACCCTCGAACTTGGCCGTAGGGCCTGTCAACACCTGGCTGGCCGCCACGCGCTCGTCCTTGTAAGCCGAGATGATGCGCGACTCGACGGCAGCGTTGATGGTGTGCGTCGGCGCGCCGAGATCGAGCGCATCCTGCGAGGTCCACTTGCCCGTGCCCTTCTGTTGGGCCTCGTCGAGGATCAGATTGACTAGCGGCTCTCCCGTCTCTTCGTCGGCGCGCCCGAGGATGTTCGCCGTAATCTCGATCAGATAGGACTGCAGGTCGCCCTCGTTCCACTCGGCAAACACGTCTGCCAGCTCGGCCGCAGGTATGCCCAGGCCGCGCCCCAGAATGTCATAGGCCTCGGCAATGAGCTGCATGTCGCCGTACTCGATGCCGTTATGTACCATCTTGACATAGTGGCCCGCCCCGCGCGGCCCCATATAAGCCACACATGGCTCGCCCTCAGCCTTGGCCGCGATGGCCATGAGGATCGGCTCCACCAGTCGATATGCCTCCGGCTGGCCGCCGGGCATGATAGCCGGCCCCCACAGAGCGCCTTCCTCGCCGCCCGACACCCCCGTCCCGATATAGTTGATGCCATCCTCGTCCAAGGACGTGGCGCGGCGCTCCGTATCCTTGAAGAACGAGTTGCCACCGTCGATGATCAGATCGCCAGGCGCCAGCAGGGGACGGAGCTGCTCGATGACGGCATCCACCGGATCCCCCGCCTTGACCATGAGCATGATACGGCGAGGACGGTCCAAAGCCTCGACCAACTCCTCAAGCGTCTCGCAGCCAACGATGTTCTTGCCCTGCCCTCGCTGCTCGACGAACTCGCGCATGCGCTCGGTAGTGCGGTTGTACACCGCCACCGAATAGCCGTTGCGCTCCATGTTGAGCGCGAGGTTCTGCCCCATGACAGCCAGACCGACCAGGCCAATATCGTACGTCATGATTCTGCCTCCCTTTCAGCCTTCAGACGGTAGAGCATCTCCCCAGCGCGCGGCACCACCAGGATTCCTTCGCCCTCGCGGCCCTGCAACTCCTCCAAACAGATAGAGGCCGGATCGCGATAGCCGAGGTTGACCCGCCGGCAGGTCTCCTCCGGTATACCCGTCGCCAACACCACCTGGATTCGTGGCGACTCTACGCCGCCTTCATAGGTGCCGTCCCCCTTGACATGGGTGGCATGCGCCAGCACGCCCCAGGGATAGCCCTTGTAGCGATCCCAGTCCGCGAGGAAATAGTCACGCACGTGGTAGCCGAACTCCTTCAGGTACTTGCCATGCACGTAAGAGATCGTGTCGATATGGGGCGCGTAGATGATCACCGTGCCACCGTCGGCCACCACAGGTTCCATCTTGTACATGCCCTTGCCCCCCGTCCAGATGTCATCATAGAGCTCGGGCATCACCGGAATCACCGTCTCAAAGGGCTCGTCCACCCAGACGATGTTGACCTTGGCCGACAGCTCGGCAGCCGCCCGCTGGGACGCATACAGGTCCCCAAAATAGAGCCCCGCCAGATCGTGTTCGCCGTGCACCACCATGGAAAAGCAAGAGATGGGCCGATCAATGTAGCTGACGGCCTTGTCGATGGCCGCGCGCACCGGCGTATCCTCACGCCCGATGATGGCGCGAGAGGTCATCAGCGCACCCAGCCAGTGGGTAAAGTCGATGACTGCCTGGCCGCTGATGCCAGGGAAAAAGTACTTGCTCCCACCGGAAAAGCCCACGACCTCGTGGGGAAAGACCGGACCCACGACGATCAGATGATCATAGTCCATGATGCGAGCGTTCACCTCGACCGGCACCTCGAGAGACAGCAGGCCTCCCGACAGCTCGCTAGTGTCGTCCTCAGTCAGGGTGCCCAGCGTCAGCAGATTGCTCTTCCAATCGTGGTTATAGAGACCGACGTCGGCATAGCGCTCGCGGCGCTCCTCGGCCGTGATGCCAAGGTGTTCATACAGGGCCTCCTCGCTCATGGGCAGGTGTGTGCCCAGAGCCACGAGGAAATCCACGCGCTCGGCTACGCCTAGCACCGCGTCCGTGATGGCGCGAAAGCACAGCGGCATGGGGGCGCTCCGCGTCCCATCGGGGATGATGAACAGAAGCCGCTTGCCAGCGGGATTCAGCTCATCGAGTCCTTGCTTGCAGATCCTCCGAACCTCATCGTCGTTTAGCATCCGATCCGTATAGCCTAAACCCATTACCATCTTGCTCACCTCTTCCAAGGCGGAACGCTAGGCAGAGCGGCCTCGAAGGAGGCGATCAGCTCCTCCTCGTAGGCTCCGCCGTACGTCCCCGCGATGAACCGATCAAACGCCTCCTCATGGAAGCGCTGCCAGCTCTCTTCCTCATGCCCCGGGTTCACGGGGTAAAAGAACGCGCCATTATCGCGGGCGGCCTTCAGGTCGCCAGGCGCGTCGCCTATCATCAGCTTGTGATCGTCGGCATAGCGCCCCTCCGAGGCCCAACGGATATGCTCCGTCTTTTTCCCCATCTCTTGGCCGGCGATGACCCTCACCCACCCGTCGATCTCGTGCTCCTGCCACTCGCGCACCAGCGCTTCTACCGGCGTCTGTGATACCACGATGGCGTCCGCATGCTTGTTGATGGCCTCCAGACTCTCGCGGACGTAGGGAAAAGGCGGCACCCCGTGGACCATGTCCGCGATGGTCGCGTTGACGGCCTCGCTCCACGCCAGAGCGCGCTCCAGCTCCGGATCGCCCGTCTCCTGGAGGATCTCGCGGAGAGAGTCGTTGCTCAACGGGCGGCCCGACGCGATGAACGCGCGGATGGACGGAGCCTCTGGGATGTGCGCGTGGCGCCGCTGCACCTCGGGGCGCTCGCGCAGCAGGTCAAAGACCTTGATCAGCGCAGGCCACCGATTGACGCCGCGCCACGTGCTGTACAGATTCACAAACTCGGCGGCCTCACGGGCATATTTACTGACAGCCTGAAGCCCCCAGTGCTTGATAATGTTGGGAGTAAAACATTCCTTGTGTTTGATCTCCATGGTATCAAACACGCAGCCGTCAGAGTCAATCCCCACAAAGAAGGGATGCTCCACAACCATCTCTACCAGAGGCCGAGCTGGTTCAGGTACACTGGTCATGACGTAGGACCCTCCTAGTAGCTATCAGGCGCCACGCGAGGCGCCCTCACACACCGCTGTATGCCACGAAACCACCATCTACGGGGACGGTCACGCCGTGCACGAACCCGGCGCCCGGCGACAAGAGCCAGATCACGGTGCCAAGCAGCTCCTCCGGATCGCCGAACCGCGCCATGGGCGTATGGTCGATGACCCGCTGGCCCCTCGCTGTGTACCCGCCCGTGTCCGGGTCCTGCAGCAGGAAGCGATTCTGCTCTGTTAGGTAGAAACCCGGCGCGATGGCGTTGACGCGAATGCGCGGTGAATAGTTCTGTGCCATGTGCACCGCCAGCCACTCGGTAAAGTTCCTGATCGCTGCCTTGGCCGCCGAGTAGGCGGGGATGTTGGTCAGCGGCAGGAACGAGTTGACCGAAGCAATGTTCAGGATGACGCCCTCTCCACGCTCCACCATGTCCCGCGCAAAGACCTGGGTAGTGAGCAACGCCGTCATCAGGTTCAGGTCAAACACCCAGCGAAAGCCCTCCTCGGGGAGGTCGAAGAAAG
>JBNGEB010000130.1:5685-6809 GCA_049975585.1 Anaerolineae bacterium | reverse complement strand
GGGTGAGCGCCGCGCCGCCCTCATCACCCACACCGTCACCAAGGGGTTGGACCCCACCGCCCCGCTAAAGGACAGCGGCATCCCCTGGCTGGGCCTCGTGCCGGCGCATTGGGAGGTGGTGCGGCTGAAGTGGGTAGCTGAAGTAGTGATGGGGCAATCACCACCGTCGGAAACGTACAATGAAAACGGGTACGGCGTTCCGTTCCTACAGGGCAATGCCGACTTCGGCGCCCAGAGCCCTGCAGCGGGAACGTGGTGCACCAATCCAAGCAAGCTGTGCAAGGCAGGCGATCTGTTGCTTTCGGTCAGAGCTCCCGTGGGTGCCCTCAATAAGGCTGACATTCAATATGGAATAGGTCGCGGCCTTTGCGCGATCCGTCCCGCCGACGCTGCCTTGCCCGAGCATTTCTGGTATCATCTCATGGTGTCTAGAGCGCAGCTCGAGACCCAATCGGATGGCAGCACATATGACGCTGTCTCAACCAGTGATGTTGGAGCTCTACTCATAGCCCTCCCTCCCCTCCCCGAGCAGCGCGCCATCGCCGCCTACCTCGACGACGAGACCGCCCGGCTCGACGGCCTGGTGGAGCGCGCCCAGCGCATGATCACCCTGCTGGAGGAATACCGCGCTGCGCTGATCACCGCCGCCGTGACGGGGCAGATCAACGTGACATAGAACGATGCCAGCCCAACGAAGGGACCTGAGCCATGGATATCACCGAACGTGGGTTTGAGGCCGCCATCGAGGCGGCGCTGCTGGCCGGCGGCCCCGACGCCGCGACCGGGAGCCCAGGCCTCGCCGAGACCGAGACCGCCTATGACCGGCCCGTCACCGCCTATCGCCGCCGCACCCCCGACCAGTACGACCGCGCGCTGTGCCTGGATCCCGACAAGCTGATCGATTTCATCCTGGCCTCCCAGGCCAAAGAGTGGAAGCGGCTGAAGCAGCAGTACGGCGATCGCACCAAGCCCACGTTTGTGCGGCGCGTGGCCCGCGAGGTGGAGCGACGCGGCGTGGTGGATGTGCTGCGCAACGGCGTCAAGGATCGCGGCTGCCACTTTGATCTGGTCTACTTTCACCCCGCCACCGGCCTCAACCCGGAGCACCGGCAACGCTACCTGAA
>JBNGEB010000130.1:2293-5675 GCA_049975585.1 Anaerolineae bacterium | reverse complement strand
CCAGAGCGAGCAGAGCCTGGACCTGGTCCTGTTCCTCAACGGCCTGCCCATCTTTACTGCCGAGCTCAAGAACCCACTCACCGGCCAGACCGTGCGGAACGCCAAGCTACAGTATCGGTACGATCGGGACCCGCGCGAGCCTCTGCTCAGGCCAGGACGCTGCATCGCGCACTGGGCCGTGGACCCCAACGAGGCCTATTTCACCACAGAGCTCGCCGGCGGCCGCACGCGCTTTTACCCGTTCAACCGGGGCCATGGCCGCGGCGCCGGCAACCCGCCTCCCACCCCCGATGAGGATTATGCCACGAGCTACCTGTGGCGCGACGTCTGGGCCCGCGATAGCGTGCTGAACCTGGTGCAGCGGTTCGTGCGCGAGCTCGATCCGGCCCAGCGCCGCAAGAAGGACGGATCGCGCGTCTATATCTTTCCTCGGTATCATCAGTTGCGGGCCGTGCGCCGTCTGCTGGCCGACGCCCGTCAGCGCGGGGCCGGGCAGCGCTACCTGGTGCAACACTCGGCCGGCAGCGGCAAGACCTACACCATCGCCTGGCTGGCCCACCAGCTCACCACCCTCCACGACGCCCAAGATCGGCGCGTGTTCGATTCCATCGTCGTCGTCACCGATCGCCGCGTGCTGGATCGGCAGATGCAGGTGCACGTACAGCAGTTCGAGCGGCAGAGGGGCCTGGTGGCCGTCATCGACAAGCACTCGCGCCAGCTTCGCGAAGCGTTGGAGCAAGGCCGTCAGATCATCGTCAGCACCATCCAAAAGTTCCCCGTCATCGTGGACGAGGTAGAGGGCCTGCCGGGGCAGCGCTTTGCCGTCATCATCGACGAGGCGCACTCGTCGCAGGGCGGCACCGCCACCCAGAGCCTGCGCAAGATCCTGGCCCAGGCCGCCCTGGAGGCCGACGACCCCGACCTGATCACGGCCGAAGACACCATCCAAGAGATCGCCGCCCAGCAGCGGCTGCCCAACGTGAGCCTGTTTGCCTTTACCGCCACCCCCCGCCCCGAGACGCTGCAGCTCTTTGGCACGCCCAACGACAAGGGCCAACGCGAGGCCTATGACCTCTACCCTATGAAGCAGGCCATTGAGGAGGAGTTCATCCTGGACGTGCTGCAACAGTACGCCACCTACGACACCTACTGGCGCCTGGCCAAGCGCGTGGAAGAGGACCCGGCCTACAAGGAGCGCGTGGCGCGCAAGCTGCTCCGTCAGTACGTGCGCGAGCATCCCCGCACCATTGCAGAAAAGATCACCGTGATCGTGGAGCATTTCCAGGCGCATGTGACCCACCAGATCGGCGGCCAAGCCAAGGCCATGATCTGCACCGGCTCCCGCCTGGAGGCAGCGCGCTACTACCGGCAGCTTTGCAGCTATCTTGCCCAGCAAGGCTATCCTTACCGCGCGCTGGTGGCCTTTTCCGACGAGGTGACCGACCCCGATAGCGGGGAGCTCTATTCCGAACCGCGGCTCAATCGGGCCGAGGATGGCACCTCTATCGCCGACCGCGCCATCGCTGAGGCATTCGAACGGCCCGAGTATCGTTTTCTGGTGGTGGCCAACAAGTTCCAGACCGGCTTTGACCAACCGTTGCTCTATGCCATGTACGTGGACAAGGTGCTCTCGGGCTTGCAGGCCGTACAAACCCTGTCGCGCCTCAATCGCTCCCACCCTCAGAAGGATGGCACCGTCGTGCTGGATTTCCGCAACGACGCCGAGACCATCGAGAAGGCCTTTGCGCCCTACTATACCGCCACCATCCTGGCAGAGGACGCCGATCCGAACATGCTGTACCGCATCGAACAGGAGCTCTATGAGCTAGGCTTTTTCACGGCGGAGGAGGTCAAGGAGGTTGCCGCGCTGCTGGAGCAAAGCAACGCCTCGTCGGCGCGATTGTACGCCGCGCTGCGCCCGGTGTTGCAGCGCTTCCATGAAGCCATCGACGAGGGGGCCAAGCGACGGCTACGCACCCGCGTGAACGATTTCGTGCGCATGTATGGCTTCTTTTCGCAGGTCATGACCTTTGTGGACCCTGCCCTACTGCGCCTGCATCGATTCTGTCGGGTGCTACGGCGAATTCTGCCGGGCCCAAAGCGGGAACGTCTGCCCCACGACATCATGGAAAAGGTGGCATTGGACGCCCTACGCCTGGAGAAGGGGTTTGAGGGGACCATCGCGCTGGATGATGGCAACGGCCAAGTAGACATCGGCGAGCCCTCGGGGACCAGTCCTGAGCCGGAGGACGTGCGGGCGCGGCTTTCGCGCATCATCCAGGAGCTGAACGAAATCTTTGGGCTGAACATCCCAGGTGATCGCGGCGCGGCCTTTGTGGAGGAGCTGGTCGAGAGCGTCTCCTCCAGCGATGCCATGCTGGCGAGCCTACAGGCCAATCCCGAAGACGTGGCGCGCCTAACCTTTGACACGTTGGCCGATGACTATATCGAGGACAGCATCTATACCTACCAGAGGGTCTACAAAGCACTCAACGACAAGCCCGAGATCCAGCGGAGGTTTATGGCGGCGGTGTGGCCCGAGGTGCAGCGGCGGACGTCACGGGGGATGGGAGCGGGGGTGTAGGGGGAGAGCGTCTGCATGCCATGCCGTTGGATGTGGCATATAGCTGTGACAGGCCACCTACTGAGCACGCCATTCGCCACCGCATTCTGGGCTCACTCGTCTGCGAGTCAGGAGCCCTAGGAACAGAGAGACGAACCGCGAGCTACCACGGGCTAGCAGCCCGATGCTGACCGCGTCTCCAAACGCCCGTGGAGCGACATTCGCTCATGTTGGGCGCCTGCGATTGCCCATTCACACCCTTTGCTAGACGGTCTTTCCCGATAGGCGTTCCCTGAATAGAGGCCCACATGTCCACGGCGGAAGGAGCCCCATGTCCTCAGTCAACCCGATGATACGCCCCAATATCCTTTGGATCTGTACAGATCAGCAACGTTATGATACCGTGAATGCCTTGGGCTGTAATCACGCATTGACGCCCAACCTCGATCGCCTGGTCGAACAAGGTGTAGCGTTCACACGGGCCTATTCTCAGAGCCCCGTGTGCACCCCCAGCAGAGCCAGCTTCCTTACCGGCTGCTATCCTAGCACGATCCATGTGAACCGCAACGGCAACGCATTCTTTCCTTCTGACATCACCCTAGTGACTCGTGCTCTGGCGGATGCTGGCTATGACTGCGGCCTCGTCGGCAAGTTGCACCTTTCGGCAGCGGATGGGCGCGTCGAGCCGCGCCCGGATGATGGTTACCGCGTGTTCAAGTGGAGTCACCATCCCATGCCCGAACCGTGCTGGCCCACTGCAGAGCATGACTATCAAGCGTGGCTCGAGCGACAAGGGCAGTCCTGGGACGAGCTCTACCC
>JBNGEB010000130.1:0-2283 GCA_049975585.1 Anaerolineae bacterium | reverse complement strand
GGGCAGCGGCGTCACCACCGTGCCGGCATACCGACGGCATACCATCAGACGACCTGGTGTGCCAACGAGGCCATCGCCTTTATGCGCGAGCCTCGCCAAGGCCCATGGTTGCTGAGCATCAACCCCTTCGACCCGCATCCACCTTTTGATCCACCGCAGGAGTATCTCCAGATGTTTGATCCCGAGGCGATGCCGGAACCTCGGTTTACCACGCACGAACTGCAGACCCAGCAAGCCTATGCCGGGATCGACCATCAAACGGCCTCCCTAGTGGATCCCGATACCTATGACAGCCGCGGCATGATAGCCGCCTACCACGCTCAGATCGCACTACTGGATCACAACGTGGGGCGCATGCTAGACACGCTGTGCGAGACCGGCCAGGACCGTAACACGATCGTGATCTACACCAGCGATCACGGCGAGATGCTAGGGGATCATGGCCTGCTCTGGAAGGGCTGTCGCTTTTATGAGGGCGCCGTCCACGTACCGCTGATCATCTCCTGGCCCGGGCATTTTCCTGCTGGGAAATGCACAGGGCTCGTCGAGCTCATTGACCTCGTGCCCACCATTCTCGAGATCACCGGTCTGGACCTGCCACATGACGTAGAGGGGGAGTCTTTATTGGCCCTGCTACGCCAGGATGATGAGCGGGCGCATCATCGGACGGCAGTGCGCTGCGAGTACCATGACGCCCTCGACCTGCCCAATGCAAGCCACGCCAACATGCTGTTTGACGGTAGATACAAGCTTGTTATCTACCATGGTCATGAGGTCGGCGAGCTTTACGATCTCGCGGACGATCCCGACGAGTTCGAGAATCTGTGGCTCGACCAGAAGACGATTGACACCAAGCAACGTCTGATGCGGCAAATGCTAGACGCGCTGATGCTTCCCACTGATCCCGGTCAGCCACGCGTAGGCAGGTATTAGAAAAGTTTCTGGGCCGGCTGGTCGTCATCTCTGGTGTACAGAGGCTAATTGCTAGCCACATCGTAAAGATGGGAGGGCATCGTGTTGTCCAACCGCATGCCAGCGAGGCTTCACTGGCCCCACGATATCAAATGCGCGATGACAATTGACGTAATCGCGGGATCGCAAAGCAGGAGGAGGCATCCATGAAGAACGCACCGCACTCTGGGACCGTAGATCTGCGTTACGAGTTCGAGGAGGCGCACGCCTGGCTGGACAGGCACGGATCCCAGCAGCTTGAGACTAGGAAAGGCACGCCGTTCGAGGCGGAGGCGTGGGAGTCCAGAAGCGGGCCTCGCGTAGGGGCGCCGGTGATCCGGTTTCGAAGCATGACTGGTTCGTATGCCCGTGCATACGAATGCTGTTGGGGAGCATACTACAGCCACCACAGCACGTTCATCGGCATGTTCTGTCGCGCTCTGGATGAGGCAATTGCCAACTCGCATCAGGGGTAAGGTGCAGGACCCTCCCCGCTGGAGGCGCTCTCCCCAGCTAGCGTTATCACATTGATCCCGGGATGCACGCGGCTCACAGCTTGCGTTGAAAAGCATACGTCGTAGGCATGAGACTATATCATGACATGAAAGCAAAAACTCGGCTAAAGCCAACATTCCGCAAGATGTCACGAGTGAGTGGTACCGCGCCGCCACGCATTCTCGGAAGACAACTTCAGGGCAAGCGAATCTCAGAGTTGGCCGCCATAGAAGCCATTCTCGCACTGGTCTTTTGGACTCTCATGCTAATGCCTGACAGCAACCACGCCAGCCACCTTGCTGCAGCGAGACCATCCAACAGGCCCCCTCCAACTCCCCGTTCCGTTGATGTCAGCGAGCCCTTTCCAAAGCAGCATCGTGCCTCCGTTCGTACCAGCAACTCCTTAGCCCTGGCACGCCGGCACTCCTAGCTGGTCGTAGAAGCCAATGCTTCCATGAGAGATCACCAAAGTGACGCCAATAAAAGCAACTGAATGAACTGCAAGCGCCACCACCCGTTACAAACCGACTTGATATATTGAAACCCATCTGATTCGTGCCGAAAACGAACTGATAGCTAAAGACTCGGCTCCTTTTTCAGAATCGACTCGTTCGAATAGCAAACAACAGAAGAGCCTCATTTGCTCCTGTCCCATCTTCCGAGTTATGCTAAGTCCTTCGTCGAGTTCCGTGTCAGTGACATAACAAGGCTAACAGCTATGATAGCCAGATTGCTACTGAAACAACACTGCGAGACAGCAATCTGCGCTCATCCGCGTTGCGCCATCACCAAGCTACCTGCTGAAACGCCACTCGAAGGCTCTTCACAATCCCATCT
>JBNGEB010000129.1:0-6816 GCA_049975585.1 Anaerolineae bacterium | reverse complement strand
CAGCCGTTGCCGATGAATCTCGCTCCGCTTGGGCTGCGGCGTCAGGGCATAGCTGTTCTTGAGCGCCACGGTATAGTCACAGCTGATGTGCGTCTTGAGACAGGGCACGGTGATATAGACATCCGCATCGAGCACCAGCTCGGCCAGGGGGATGGCATCGCCATAGAGGCCGGTGCGGTCAGGGACGGCACGATGCTCCCCCGCGTCAAGGTTCCAGAGGGCAACGCCCGTCTCCTCTGCCATGGCGCGCCAGCCGCCTGTGGGAAAGGCGCTCTCGTGCGTCACGCCAAACGCTCCGGTGCCCTCAGCTACGATGATGCTGCCCGCACGGCAGCGCTTCACTTCCTCGATGAGAGCTGCCACCAGCGCCAGGTGCGTCGTCCCGCCGCTCTCTTCGGGAGCATTCGCCGTGATGTTCGGCTTGATCACGACGCTGCTCCCAGGCGGCACGATCTGCTCCAGACCACCGATATCCGCCAGGCAGTCATCCAGCACCTTCGAAACGTCGTCTAGATGCTCCCAGTGTCGGACGGATACGACAGACCTAGACATCATGCTCTCCATCGCTATGCTCGCCACGCCATTTCTGCCAGTGGACGCGAGATACATCGTACTGCGTTCGAGGCGGCTTGGTCTGCGCCGAATAGCCAACATGCACCAGACCGACCGGCCGAACGTGGCGGGGCAGCTCCAGCGTACGAGATACGCCCCGCACGAATGGCGGGACAGGATGCACCCCAATCCACACTGCTCCTAAACCCAACCCGTGCGCCGCTAGCAGGATGTTCTGGATCGCGGCGCTGCAATCCTCCACGTAAAAGTCGCGTGCGGGGGGCGGATAGGTGCGCCTCATGTTCCCGCACACGACCACGGCAATGGGCGCCTCGTACCGCCCAAAGATGAGCGTGCGCCTCAGCTGCGCCAGCACCTCCGCATCCGTGACAACCAAACTCCCACGGTTTCCGTTTCGACGCCGAGGGCGCCGCCATGGCTGCCTTCAGCAATTGGTCGATCCGTTCCGGCTCCACGGGCATATCCTCAAAGCGACGAATGCTCCGCCGATCGAGGATATGCTCCATTATGCGCCACGATGCGCTACCCGAACTTTTCTCGGAGGAACGCCAAGCGCTCCCTCATCTGGAAGCTGCCCCCGCCCTCGTGGTTGTTGTAGGGGTAGACGCGGATGTCTTTCTCCCCCGCCCAATAGTTGTAGGCCGCAAACACCGTCGACGGAGGGCAGGTCATGTCCATGAGCCCCACCGAGAACAGAGCGCTCGCCTTGGCCCGTGTCGCCAGGTTCACCCCGTCAAAGTAGGACAGCGTTCGAAAAGCACGCTCGACGCTATCCCGATGTGTGTGGCAGTAGGTCGCGATCTCGCCGTAGGGCATGTTGTCGGTAATCTCGGTGGCACGCCGAAAGTGGCACAGGAAAGGCACATCGGGCGTCGCCAGCTTGGGGATGTCCGACAGCGCAGCCGCGGCGATGGTGATGCCTCCACCCTGGCTGCCGCCGACTACCGCCACCCGGGTCGCATCCACCGCAGGATGCGACACCGCCGCCTCGATGGCGCGTATGGCATCGGTATAGACCCGACGGTAGTAATAGTCGTGGGGATCCATGATGCCGCGCGTCATGAAACCGTTGGCCTGAGGGCCCGCTCCGGTCGGGGCGTTGTCCGGCGTCGCGCCATGCGTCCACGCGCTGCCCTGCCCACGCGTGTCCATCACGAACAACGCATACCCCGCTGCGGGGTATAGCGTGTGGTCAAAGGAAAAGCCGCGCCCCCCGCCATAGCCGATGTACTGGACGATGGTCGGCAGTGGCCCCTCGGCGCCACGCGGCAGGAGAAACCACCCCTTGATCGGCTGGCCGCCCCAACCGTTAAAGGTCACGTCATAGGCGTCAACCAATGCCAGCGCCGGCTCCACGGGCTCGAACCGAGCATCCAGCGGATACTGCCGTGCCTCGTTGAGCGTCTTGGCCCAGAATGCGTCAAAGTCGTCGGGCTCTTCCCGCTGGGGCCGATACTCCCTGAGCACTTTTAGAGGAAAGTCGAACTGTGCCATGATGCTCCTTGCTAGGGCTTGATGATGATGCCCGTTCCGTTACTCCGATACGATACCACGCCTCAGCCTAGGGGCAACCTTTGCCATAATCTGGAGAGCGCTCCGCGGATCACTATCAGCCCGCTAGCCCCGAGACCGTCGTCCGCTACCGATGCTCCCTCGCCGATGCCCCGGCTCTGTCACACACACGTGATGTACATCATAGCAGCGAGAGAACTGCGCCACTAGCCCGGAAGTGTGACCTACTCCCAGGGCAAAGTGGTGCGTGGGGCCTTCCAAGCTCCAGTTCTCCACAAAGGTCCCGGCCAATCGTAAGAACCTGTAAGCACGCGAGGGCAAGGACATACCCCACCAAGAGCCGGGCAAAAGAGCCGGCCGACAGCCAGCCGTCCTTACGAACGGCAATCTGGTCACTCATCAAGGGCCCGCGTCACTTGGAGCGTGTCTAGCACCAGTGGCCCCTCACTAGCGCGCAGCACCACGGCATGCGGCCCTTCCTGCAAACCCCCTAGGCTGTAGACTTGGGCGGATGGCCCCAGCTCGTCCGCACGGAGATCGAGCTCGCCTACCGCCTCGCCATCGAGAATCACCTCGGCCACGCCATAGTCCGGCCCGTGCGGGGCATACACGGAGAATCCCGTGCCGATGATGTTCCATTTGGCGCGGCCACCCTCGCCGTTGTGCACCATGCCCACGCCGTGACGGAATCGCTCGTCGTGCTGCGTGACCCAGTCGGCTGGCTTTTCGCCCGCGCCAAGCAAGGCCTCTGTGCACACCAGGTCCCACCGCCCCGCGTGCCAGGTCCCTTCGATCACAAACCTCTCGGCATCGAGATGGGTGTGCGGCTCCAGCAGCCAGCCGATCTTGCCGCGAGAGTAAGGCAACTCACCTTCCCAAAGCGATTCCCCATTGCACCGCAGAGAGGTGGCACCCTCGCCATCAAAGGCTACCCTCAGCGCCATGTCACCCTGGCATGGACGTTGGCCCGCGCCGTGTACCGCCTCCTCCCCAGAGGCCGACATCTCGATCACCCGCCAACCATCGGGGCTCATCTCTAGGCCTAGGAAGGCGGTCCGAACCAACGGGTGCAGCGAGGCGTTGCTGCGAGGAGCATCGGGGCCCAGCACCCCGTCATAGGCCCAGAACAACGTGCCCGTCCCGCTGAGCGTGACCTCCGCATCCAAGGCAAACGCCCCATACCCGCGCCGCACAAAGGTGAAGGCTGGCCCTTGGTGAGCGCCCATATGAAAGCCCCGCTGCCGCAAGGGCTCCTCCCAGGGACGTTGCGCCAGGTTGATGGTGCCGCGCCCCGCCTCGTCGCGCGAGGGGAACATGGCATAGAGCGTGCCGTCGGACATCGCACCCGAGTAGGTCTGCCCCCAGATGCCGTAGGCCTCGTTCTCCACCGGCTCGCTATGCCACACCGAGCCATCCTGGTGAATCTCCCAGGCCTCAGGATCCATCGCTTCCTCGATGGGCGCTCGGAAGACCATGTTATAGTCTCGGTTCAGCGCCACAGACGTCGTCGGCGCGTACACATAGCCCTGGTGCATGAACGCCGGGAAGAATTCCATCAACGGCGGATGGTAGCGATCCTGCTCTACGTGCCGCAGGAACGTTGGCTCGCTATAGGGGCCCTCCGGCTCGTCCGCCACCAGGCCCACCAACGCCCAGCTCTCAGGCGCGCTATCGGTCATGGCAAGGATCATCCAATCGCTCTGACGCCGGATCAGCGTCTGCGCATAGAGCCGTCGATAGCGCCCCAGCCAGAGGTCCTGCGAGGCCCAGCCGTGGATGGGCTCCGGTGCACGCCGGAAGGGCCCCTCGGGGCGATCGGCCACGGCGTAGGCGATCCCGCCATCCGCGGCCCGTAGCTCGCCCGGCGCCCATCTGCCCCAGTCATACGCCATGTGGTACTGGCCAGCGTCATAGACCACCGTCACGTCCGGCATGGAGCCGGAGCATGTACCGTCGTGGTCAAAGAAGGACGGCCCCTCCTCCAGCACCTTGCCCAGGAGTTCCCACGTCTGCATGCCGTCCGTCGAGCGATAGAGAATGCAGCGCGAGTGGTTGTCGATATCATAGTAGCCCTTGGGATAGGCGCCTACATAGATGTACCAATTGCCGCTGACAGGGTCGTGGAACAGAAACCCATTCACGGGCCACTCGAGAGGAGGCGCGCCCCGATGCACGGGGTTGCCCGGCAACCGTTGAAAGCTATCGAACGAAGGATCGCCCAGAACGGGATGGCGGAACCATTCGCCCACGTAGCGGCTCTCGGCATAGTCGATCTGACTGGTCAGAGGCATGCAAGGGGCTCCTTCGTTGCGCTAGGACTCGACATAGAATGCGAACAGCCGCACGCGCTCCGCACCCCAGGTGGCGGACGGCGTCAACCGCACGCCGCGTGTGCTGCGATCGATGGCGATACGCACCAGCCGTTGGTGATTGTCCGAGATGCGTGCCACCGGTTGCCAGCCGCCATCTTCGAGCACCTCCACCTCAGCCTCACGTAACATGCTAGGCGGCACATGGCGTAGATTCTTGCTAGTATCGTGGTGGTAGCTCATGATCAGGTTCTCGTCCAGGGCCGAGTCACAGATCACCGTAAGCTGCTCCACGTGCCGCGGCTCGGGCCAGGTGTACGCCACCCAGTCACCCACGTGACCGGCCCACGCGTGGGTGTCATCGCCAACTGGACGCGCGATGCCATCTCGCAGGGGCTCTGGATCGCCGCTGGAGGCCTCCAGTCGCGCCTCGTTCGTCAGCGAGCTGAACTCCTGGCGCACCCAGGGCAGATAGCAGTCCTGCCGCAGCAGCGACTGCTGCAACTCGTGGATGTGCGTCTGCCCCAGCGCCCTCGGCGTGAGGCCGCGCTCCGCACACATGGCCGCCGCCGTCCCGACCGCCTGCCCCATGCTGCACGCCGTGCCCATGAGCCGCGTCGAGCTCATGGCAGCGTGCGTGGCGCTGGCGCACCGTCCGGCGAAGAACAGGTTGCGCACGTCACGCGCGTACAGCGATCGGTAAGGGATGCCATAGGGCGACGGTGCCGGATGGAAGATCGTGGAAGGCACGCCGCGCATGGCCGCCCAAAAGCCGGAGGGGTGATGGTCGTCCATTGTCCAGCCACCATACGCGACCAGGTCGGCGAAACGGCCTTCGGACGCGATATCGTTCTGCGTCAGCACATGGTCGCCGATGTAACGGCGGCTCTCGCGCTTGCCGGGAAGGAACTGGATCCAATCGAGCGCCCAGTTCTCAGCGCCATGGTCGCCACGATTCTTGATGTGATCCCACACGCCATAGACGATCCGCAAGAGCTCGTCGCGCATGGCCTCGGTGTCGCCGATGCTGTCCGCCTCGCCGCCGAGCTCGATCCACCAGTAGCCCATCTCGTGCCAGCGCCCGTGATCCCGCCCGCCATAGGGAATCTCGTCGTCGGTCTCGAAAGTGTAAGCCCAACTCGGCGGCGTGAACGGTTGCGGCGTATCGTAGCGGCGCGCCTGGAAGAGGCAGGTCATGCCCATGGTACGCGCATCGGCCTCCTCCGGTGCAATGGACTCGCCGTATTCGTCGCGGGCTTCGCGGCCAACGCGGTAGGCAGCGCCCGTCAAAGGAGCTAACACGCCATCGCCGGAGCAATCGGCGAATAGGGGCGCATGCACGCGATGGAACCGCTCCGTCGTGAGCTGCCAGCCGGTGACGGTAGCGATAGCATCTCCCTCCATCTGCGCATCCAGACAAGAGCAGTTGAGCAGCAGCGTGATGTTCGGCTCAAAACGCACCAGCTCGTACAAGAGCGTGTCCCAGACGCCCCAACTCCACTGAGGGTTGCGGCGGGCATTCTCCAGGCGCAGCTCTTCCAAAATGCCCGTCTCTCTTACGTTGGGGATGCTGTTGTTGCGATCTGCGCCCTGGATATGCACGCGGATCTCGCTCGACGCGTTCCCGCCCAACACGGGACGATCCTGCATCAACACGACGCGCGCGCCCTGCCGCGCAGCCGACACCGCGGCTGTCAGGCCAGCCATCCCGCCGCCGACTACACAGAGATCGGCCTCGTGCTCCTGTACCTCAAACGGACTGCCTTCCAGATCCATGGTACCTCTCTCCAGCTCAAACTGATCCAAAGCGCGCGGCAATGGGCATGCGCCGCCCGACGCCGAACGCCTTGGTGGTGACGCGCAAGCCAGGCGCGGCCTGCTTGCGCTTGAACTCATTGCGGCCCACGGCCCGGGCTACCCAACGAACGGTGTCCCTATCGTACCCCAGAGCGACGATCTCCTCCACCGACAGCGCCTGCTCCACATAGCGCTCCAGGATCGCATCAAGGAGATCGTAGGGCGGCAGCGTATCCTGGTCCGTCTGGTTGGGGCGAAGCTCGGCCGATGGCGACTTGGTGATGGACGATTGGGGAATGATGGCTCCTTCGCGGTTGATATAGTGCGCGAGGCGGTACACCATGGTCTTGGGCACGTCCGAGATGACGGCCAGGCCGCCGCTCATGTCGCCATAGAGCGTGCAGTAGCCCACGGCAAGCTCGCTCTTGTTACCGGCGGTCAAGAGCAGGTGCCCGAACTTGTTAGAGATGGCCATCCATAGGTTCCCCCGGATGCGCGCCTGAATGTTCTCCTCGGCGACGCCCGGCTCGGTCCCGGAGAAGTAGGGCTCCAGCGCATCCAGGTAGCTCTGATGGATCTCCTCGATGGGCATCACGCTGTAGCGTATGCCGAGGGATTCCGCCAG